>NZ_JBIUCF010000006.1:0-323461 GCF_044593615.1 Nonomuraea sp. NPDC051941 | reverse complement strand
CCGAACGGCTGGTCATCGCAGCAGGTGCTCTTCTCCGGAAGCATCTCCGGCTCCGGAACAGGCCCCATCGACCAGACACTCATCGGTGACAGCACGAACATGTACCTGTTCTTCGCCGGGGACAACGGCAAGATCTACCGGGCCGGCATGCCCATCGGGAACTTCCCGGGCAGTTTCGGCTCGACCTCGACGGTGATCATGAGCGACACGACGAACAACCTGTTCGAGGCCGTTCAGGTCTACAAGCTCCAGGGCCAGAACAAATACCTCATGCTCGTCGAGGCGATCGGCTCGCAGGGCCGCTACTTCCGCTCGTTCACGGCCACCAGCCTGGACGGCTCGTGGACACCTCAGGCCGCGACCGAGAGCAACCCCTTCGCCGGCAAGGCCAACAGCGGCGCCACCTGGACCAACGACATCAGCCACGGCGATCTGGTCCGCAGCAACCCCGATCAGACCATGACCGTCGATCCCTGCAACCTGCAGTTGCTCTACCAAGGACGCAACCCCAGCTCCGGCGGCGACTACGGCCTCCTGCCCTACCGGCCGGGCCTGCTGACCCTGCAGCGCTGATGAGGTGACACGGATCCGTCCCTGAGGGCGGGCCTTCCGGTTGGCAACGGTGGTCATCCCAGCCCCCGTCACCAACCGGAAGGCCCGCCCGCCGACTTCCTGCCGCACAGCCCATGAGATCTTCACTCGCCGACGGCAGGACGTGCTGTCGGCCCGACCACACACCCGTCGCAAGCATGTAGTTCCAGGGGTCGTGGCGTCCCGGTGCAACCAGGGGAGGCAGCACGGGGTTCAAGGGGCGCATCAGGGACGGTGAACCGCCCCTGGCTCCTGAGATCTCGCTCACGATGGGAGTCCGATATGTCTGCAGTTCTGGACGGCAAGGCAGCGCTGGTGACCGGCGGCAGCCGCGGCATCGGCAAGGCGATCGCGCTCCGGCTCGCCGCTGACGGGGCGGATGTGGCGGTGACCTGCCAGCACGGCACCGACCAGGCCCGCGCCGTGATGGAGCAGGTGAAGGCGATGGGACGCCGGGCCATGGCCCTCCAGGCAGACGCCGGTGACCCCGGGGCGGTCACGGACGCCGTTCAGCGGGCGGCCGGCGAGTTCGGCCGGTTGGACGTCCTGGTCAACAACGCCGGAGTGTTCCCCTTCGGGCCACTGCAGGACGTGCGTCCGGAGGACTTCGACCGAGTCCTCGCCATCAACGTGCGTGCGCCGTTCATCGCCGCTCAGATCGCGGCCGCGCACATGACCGAAGGCGGACGGATCATCAACATCGGCAGCTGCCTGTCCGGCCGCACGCCTTTCCCCGGCATCACCCTGTACGCATTGAGCAAGACCGCCCTCACCGGACTGACCAAGGGCCTTGCACGCGACCTCGGTCCGAGGGGCATCACCGCCAACGTCATCCATCCCGGCCCGATCGACACCGACATGAACCCCGCCGACGGGCCGGGCGCCGACGCTCAGAGCGCCTACACCGCCCTCGGGCACTACGGGGAGCCCGCGGACATCGCCGCGACCGTCGCGCACCTGGCCGGCGAGGGAGGCCGATACATCACGGGCGCCTCCATAGCAGTGGACGGCGGCGTCACCGCCTGACCCCTTGCCGGTCCGCGAGGAAATACAAGAGCGAAAGGGCCGTCGGTTACCCGCCACCCTCCCGGCGGCCCTCGCGCATCATCGACCAGATCCGTTACGAGCACATCCACCGTCTGCACGTCATGCCGGCCTGCCTTCACCAAGCGCCAGGTGACTCGTGGTGTCCTCCTGTGGGCAGATCACCAGCTCTCATGGCAGGACTGCGGGGCAACGCACCCGTCGGGCGGAGGCGATGGAGGTCACGGCCGAAGGGAGCGCCCCTTGATCAGGGGCTCATGTTGATCGACGATGGCGAAGAGGATCCTCGCGAGCAACGAGCAGGTGGTGGCCCCCGCGACCGGTCCCGCACCCAGCAGGGCCACACGGGAGGGGTTGAACGTGTCGAAAAGCGACTTGCAAACCGCGCTGGAACAGGCGGTGCAGCTCGCCGGGTACACCAAAATAGCTGTCTACGGACTGGACGGCCAACTCTGGGCCGTCAGTCCCGATGATTTCAGTGTCCAGCCCGAGGAGTTTCAAGCGATCGTCAGCGCGGTCAATGACGTCACTCTCCTGTGGAACGACAACTATCTCTACTTTGAAGGCGTCCCGTACGAGTTGTCGGAAGGCGAGAACCTGCTGACATATACAGTCCCACAGTTCGTGGTCAGAGGCCTGGACGAAAGTGACGGTGACGGCATTGGCTGTGCCCTGGTTGAGCAGGGCCTCATCATCGCGCTGTTCAACGCGGACACGTCGGACGACGAGTACACGTACATCGAAATTCTGGCCGATCTAGTCGGCACCCGGCGTAACTGACTGCTTTAGGACCCTGCGCACGGTCTCCGTCAACGGCACCGACCGCACCACCGTCTCAGGCCTCCTGGCCGAACTGACCGGGACCGGGGTGGGCAGCGTCCTCCGCTGCGCGGTCGACACCGACGGCCCGAAGCCCTGATCCGGCGACGAGGGCGTCGCCGAGTTCCGAGCGTAGATAGAGGACCGAGCGACCGTGGCGGGCGCTGGCGAGGAGGCCGGCGGCGCGGAGGGTGCGGAGGTGCTGGTTGACGGCCGAGGGGGTGACGCCCAGGCGGCCGGAGAGTTCGGTAGATGAGGCGGGGGTCTCAAGCATGGTGAGCAGCCCGGCCCGGGTGGCGCCCAGAAGGTCGGTGAGCACCCCTGGGGAGTGACGGGGCTCCGCTTGCCAGAGCGTGCCGACGCCCCGAGTGCCGTACATGATCAAAGGGGGCTCGGACGGGGAGATGGGGACGGTAGCGGCCCGGCTGAAGAGGGTCGGGACCAGGGTGAGGCCCTCGCCGCTGGTGGAGCGCCGGTAGCGGGCGTCGCTGATCAGCCGCATGGATACGACGCCGTCCTTCAGCTGAACGCGCTCGCTGAGGTCGGCGAACATCGCGGCCAGGCCGTGGGCCGAGATGACCTGGCCGCGGTGGACCACGTCGGCCTGCAGGACCGCGCGCATCCTGGGCCACCAGGGTGCGAAGCAGGTGCGCCAGTAGTCCCGCAGCGCGTCCAGGATGCGGGCCGACGGGTCACCGCGCAGCGGCTCGGGGAGCCGGGGGTGGATGGCGCGCAGGTCGTCGATCACCCGGTCCACGGGCACGCGGGCGACCGCGGCGAGTTCGTCGTCGATGCGGGTGAGCGGGGCATGGGGGCGGGGCGACAGGTAGTCCGGCGTCCACATGTCGTCGTTGGTGAGCGCCTGCAGCAGGGGCACGTCCAGCGTGGATCGGGCCTGCTCCGTGCGGCGCAGCCAGGGCAGGTGCACGGGATAGCGGCCAGGGTCGCGGAACGTGCGCAACGACAACGTGAGCTCGTTGAGCGGCGAGATGGCGAAGCGGACGTCGGCCACGTCCATCCCCGCGAGCTCGTACTCGATCAGCCCTGCCATGAAGCCATACGCTACATCAATTGGCGACAAAGGCCCTATTACGGGATAAAGGCCCCCGTGATCCAGACCTTCTTCCCTCAGGACCGCGTCGCCCGCTCGCTGACCGTCAGCACGATGGCGTTCGCGCTCTCCAGCGGCGTCTTCTACACCGTCAGCACGCTGTACTTCACGCTCGTCATCGGGCTCAGCGCGACGACGGTGGGTCTCGGGCTGGGCATCGCGGGCGGCACCGGGGTGCTGGCCTCGTACGCTGGAGGGTGGCTGGCTGACCGGGTCGGCGCGCACCACGTCCAGACGGTGGCGACAGGGCTCAACGGGGTTGCGCTGCTCGCCTACACGTTCGTCTCCGACGCCGTCGTGTTCACCCTGATCGCCTGCCTGGCCGTGATCGCGCGTTCGGTGGGCTCCACGTCGAAGCAGGCGATGCTGGCGCGGTGGTACACCGGCCCGGAGCGGGTCGAGGTCCGGGCCCGGATGCGCGTGGTCACGAACGTCTTCATCGGCCTGGGCACGGTGGCCGCCGCGGCGGCGCTCCTGATCGGCACCGCGTCGGCGTACCGTGTGGCGGTGGTCGTCGCCGGCATCTTGCTGCTGGCGGCCACCATGCCGCTGGCCGGGCTCGGGCGCCAGGTGCCGGAGCTCGCCGCCAGGATGACCGCCGTCAGGGAGCGCGCCGCGTCCGCCGGGCCTTCGCCGCTCAGGGACCGTACGTACATCGCGAGCGTGGCGTGCAACGCCGTGGTGGCCACGCAGTTCGGCCTGCTGACCGTCGGCATGCCGCTCTGGGTGGCCACCACCGACGCGCCCACCGCCATCGTCTCCGTGCTACTCGTCCTCAACACCGTGGTCGTGGCCGCACTCCAGGTGCGCGCCTCGCGCGGCACCGACGACGTTCGCAAGGCCGGGCGCACGGTCAGGCGTGCGTCGTGGCTGCTCGCGATGGCATGCGGTCTGTACGCTCTGGCCGGCTACGGAAACATGATCGTCGCCTGCGTCCTGTTCGTCCTGGCCGCGTTCGCCCACACCATGGGTGAGATCCTGGGCGAGGCGGGTGGCTGGGGCATGGCCTTCGAACTGGCCGACCAGCGCAGCGCCGGCGCCTACCAAGGCCTCAGCCAGACCGGCTACGCGATCGCCGCCATGTTCTCCCCGATCCTCGCCACCACCGCCGTCGAACACGGCACCGCGGGCTGGGTCGGCCTGGCCGCCCTCTTCGTCCTGGCCGGCACGGGCGCCGCCGCGGTGGCCCGGCACGCAGCCGCCAGGGATCGAGCGGAACGTGAGGGCTCTTCGATGGTAGGCGCAAGTTAAGCGCGTCCGCGTCGGGTAGTGGCGCATCGGGTGCGTAGACGCTGATTCTCGGGATTACGGAAGCTGTAGGCGTCTCGGACGGTGGTCTTGATGACGCGGTTGGTGCCTTCCGAGCCGGCGTTGGTGATGCCGGTCTGAAGGAAGGCCAGGATCTTGGGCCACCGGGTCTCAATGGCGGTGGCCAGGCGTTCGAGTTCGGGCAGGCCGGAGACGGCGCAGCGGTCGTAGAAGCGAAACAGCCGCTCAGCGATGACGGTGCGGTCAGGGTCGGTGCGGGCCAGGGCGATTCATGGATCCGGCGAAGCTGCAACAGGCCCCGGACGAGATCTTCGACGCGGATCGGGGGTCTTTGTTATTGAGCGCGGACGAGGGCGAGCATGTCTTCCACCGAGCCGGCCGGGTCGCTGATCGGAAACTGCACCGCGCGGATGATCGCGTTGGGGTCGACCAGCAAGGTGAGGCGCTTGAAGCGGTCGACGCCGGCCGCCCGGAAGGTCGGCAGCAGCAGCCCGGCCGCGAGCTTGCTGTCCTGGTCGGACAGAAGCGGGTAGGGCAACCTCGCGTGCGCGACGAAGTCGGACAGCTGGTCGGGTCGCTGGGTGCTGACGCCTCGGATCACGGCACCCGCCGCCTCGAAGTCGGCATGCCGTGACGCGTAGGTGAGGGACTCCAGAGTGCAACCCTGAGCACCCGGGATGTCGGCCCAACCAGGCGGGTGGCCCTGGGCGCCGGGCGCGAAGGCGCCGGGGAAGAAGTAGAGCACCGTCCAGGCACCGGGTGCGTTGGGCGCGGCCCGTTCGCCGTCGTGTCGTTCCAGAACGACATCTGGCATTTTCCGATCGACCAGTTCATGCACCCGGCGGGTCTCGGCGGAGCCGTCCTCGCTGGTCGCGGTCAGCGCGCCATCGCCCATCACATGTCTGGTGCCCCAATCCTGTAGCGCGATGAGCGCCGGCAGCAGGCCCTCGCCTTTCGCGGTCAGCAGGTAGTCGTAACGCGGCGGGCGATCCGAGTAGGGCCGCTTCTCCAGTACCCCGTGTTCGACGAGCCCGGCCAGGCGCTCGGCCAGAGCTCGGCGGCTGACACCGAGCTCGCGCTGAAGGCCGTCGAAGCGGGTGGTGCCGCCGGCGATGTCCCGCACCACCAGGAACGTCCACCAGTCACCGATCACTCCAAGCGCCTGCGCGATGCCGCAGTCGGCGTCGGGTAGATCAGCACGCTTCACATGCCCCAGTATATAGTGCATTCCATTCTGGAACTTACTGGGGAGATGTCGAGATGGCAGTCGACAGTGCGCGCGGCGCGAGCGTCTTCTGGCGGTGGTGGACGGCCGGCACGACCAGCGCGGTCGGTTCGGCGATGGGCGCAGTGGCGTTGCCACTGACGGCGTTGACGGTGCTCGACGCCTCCGCGTTACAGATGGGCATGATCGCCGCTGCCGGTTACGTCGCCTGGACCGTGATCGGCCTACCCGCCGGGGTGATGGTGCAGCGACTACCCATGCGAAGGGTTCAGGTCGGCGCTGACCTGGCACGCGCGGCGGCGGTCATCTCCATTCCTCTGGCGTGGTGGCTGGACCGTCTGACGGTCGCCCAGTTGGTGATCGTGGCCCTCGCGATCAGCTTCGCGGACGTCATCTTCGACGTCGCCAACTCGACCTTCCTGCCGTCGATCGTGAGCAAGGAGCAGTTGCAGTCCCGTAACAGCCTGACCTCCGGCACCCAGGCCACAACTCAGCTCGGCGGACCATCCGTCGGCGGTCTCATCGTCCAGGTGCTCGGGGCTGTGCCTACCCTCCTCGTCGACGCGGTCAGCTACCTTGTCTCAGCCCTGCTGCTGCGGACCCTGCCCGAACGCCGCTCAGAGACCCCCGAGCGCTGGCCACCGGTACGCGCGATGATCCGGGAAGGCTGGCGTTTCGTCGTGCACCACCCGGTGATGAGGCCGTGCATGTGGGCCGCCACCGCGGCAAACACAGTCTGCGGGGCGCAGCACGCGCTCTACGCGTTGTACCTCGTGCGCGAGTTGCACGCCGAGCCCGGCCTCGTCGGCCTGCTGCTGGCGGCCGACGGCGTCGGCACGCTGATCGGCGCGGCTTTGACGAACCACATCACAGCCAGGCTCGGGACCGCCCGCGCCCTGATCGTCGCCGGATTCGTCTCGCTCGCCGGGGCGCTTGTCGTGCCCCTCGGCACCGGCTGGCAGGCCTTCGTCGCCTTCGCCGTCGGCAATGTGGTCTTCTCCGCCGGCGTGGTGGTGTTCAGCGTGGTGACCCGAACCTACCGGCAGATCGCCAGCCCGCCCGACCTGCTGCCCCGGGTGATGGCGACGGTCCGCTTCGTCTCCTGGGGTGCGATCCCGATCGGCGGGTTGATCGCCGGCGCCGTTGCCGGGGTCCTCAGCGGCCGCGTCACCTTGATGATTTTCGTCGTCGCGGCCGCCTGCATGCCGTTGGTCCTGCTGGCATCACCGATCCGGCACCTGCGCGATCTCACCGACTATCAGCAGCGCGACGACTCAACCGGCTCGCCAACCGCATCGTCGGAGCTCGCCGCCGACGCCGAACCGGCCTAGCCTCCGGAGCTGATGACCCGTCCGGAGCTGGTTCTGCCAACCCTTCGGCGGCAGCACGTAGGGGATCGAGGGTGGAAGTCTCACCGTAGGAGCCCGCCACGTCCGCAGCTACGCCGAACTCCTCACTCCAGCCGAAGGCAACGACAGCAAGCTCACCACCTGGATCACCACGCGCCGAGCTGCTGACCTGCCCCCCTGCGCGGATTCACCAACGGCCTGATCATTTAAGCCCTGGGACCCCCGCCTCCGAGGACCGGCAGGCGGGGTTTTGAGCAGGTCAGAGGTCACTTGGCAAGGTGACGGCTGATGACCAGGCGCTGGATCTGCATGTTCTCCGATGCGCGATCCGGTCACCGGCGAAACGCTTGCGGGCGTCTCGCGTCGCTTCTCCCTGGTTCCGATGCTCCCAGGGAACAGCGACGGAACAAGAGCGGAGCTCGGAGGCGGCCGTGGCGATACCGAAGAAGGGCTCGCCGCTCATCACCGTCGACGGCACTGTCTTCCGCTGGCGCGTCCGCCACAAGCCGACCTACGGACGCCGCGAGCCTGGAGCAGCACATGCCCAGCGAGGGCGTGGGCCGGCTGATGGTGCGGCTGCTGACCGGTATTTCGAGGAGGCCGCGGCCGGGCGCAAGGAGAAGCGCCCGCCGCAGTTCCGCGACTGACGGCGTACGAGGACCTGGCGGCCCGCCCGTGCATCGGCGATGCTGTGACGCGTGGAGTACGTGTCCAGAGTGCCGCGACCGCCGCTGGACGGGCTGATCGACGACCTCTACTACCTGGAGGGCGCGCCGCCGTACCCCCGGCTGACGCTGCCGCCGATGCCGTCGGCGGTGCTCATCCTCAACCTCGGGGCGCCGTTCCACATCCGCGCCGGCACCGACATCAAGACGGCCGAGTACGCCGACGGCTGCGTGGTCACCACACCCACCCGCGCCTTCGAGTTCGGCTACCCACCGGGGACTCGGTCAGTCGGCGTGCACTTCAAGCCGTGGGGGCTGGCGCCGTTCCTGCCGATGCCTGCGGCCGAGCTGTGTGACCGGCCGGTGACAGTGGAACAGGTCTGGGGCCGTCCTGCCATTGCTGAGCTGCGAGACCGGCTGGCCATGGCGGCCGGGCCGCACGAGATGCTGACGCTGCTCGAGGACGAGCTGATGCGACGGCTCTGCGAGACCGCCGGCCTGGGGCTGGTCCGCCACACGAGCAGCGTCATCGCGGCGGCCATGGGAGCAGTGGCGATCGGCGACCTGAGCGTGGCGGCCGGCGTCAGCAGCACCCATCTGACACAGCGGTTCAAGGAGCTCATCGGCGTCACGCCGAAACGGCTCGCCCGCACCTACCGCTTCGCCGCCACCGTGCTCGCGATCGACCCCGCCGAACCGGTCAACTGGGTCGACCTCGCCGGGCGCGCCGGCTATTTCGACCAGGCCCACTTCGGACACGAGTTCCGGGCGTTCACGGGGCTAACGCCGACCCGGTACGTCGAAGTCCGGCGGCGGTTCCTGCACGAACATCCCGGCCATGCGCTCGACGTCGGGCCGCTGCCGGCCGTTTGATTTCTTACAAGAGCCGGCAACTCCCGACACGCCAGAATGGGCACTTCCCGAGCGGAGGAGAGAGCCCCATGGGCAAGGTGGTCATGTACAGCACGGTGTCGGTGGACGGCTTCATCGCGGACGAGAACGACCAGGTCGGACCGCTGTTCGACTGGATGTCCAGCGGTGACGTCCCCTTGGGCGAGACCGGGGAGGCGAAGGTGTCGCAGGCGTCCTACGACTACACCCGGCCGTACTGGGACCAGATCGGAGTGACGATCGTCGGCCGCCACGTCTTCGACCTGACGGACGGCTGGGGCGGCAAGCCTCCGGGCGGGATCGCCCACGTGGTCGTCGTGTCCCACCGGCCGATGCCCAAGGGCTGGAACCCCGAGGCGCCGTTCCACTTCGTCGACGGTGTCAAGGCCGCCATGGCCAAGGCACAGGAACTTGCGGGCGACCGCACGGTCGAGGTCGCCGCCGGCGACGTCGGCGGCCAGGTGCTGGCCGCAGGGCTCGTCGACGAGGTCGCCATGGACGTCGCGCCCGTGGTGTTCGGATCTGGCAAGCGCTACTTCGGGTCAGTCGACGCACAGCACCTGCTGGAGGATCCTGACGTGGTGATCCAGGGCAACCGGGTGCTCCACCTCCGCTATCGGGTGCGCCGATGACCGATCTGAGCGGGTACGCGAGGAAACTCGCACCGCCGGCGGGCTGGCCATCGCGACCGAACTTCCGATCCCAGCGCCGATAGCGGTCCCGATCACGCCGATGTGAAGGGCCACGAACGACGCCGAGAGTGCCACCCTGTAGCACCAGACAGCACGCTGAGATGGAGTTGACGAGTGAGCACTCCTGAGCCCGACCACTCCCATCAGATCTCCCAACGCGACCTACGAAACCGGTCAGCGGAGATCATGGACGGCCTGGAACGCGGCGAGCGGTACGCCGTCACACGCAACGGTCATCACATCGGCGACCTGGTCCCCATCCGCCGTCGGCGCCGGGCCGTCTCGCGCGCCGAGTTCGCCGCCGTGTCCCGCGGCATGCCGCGACTGGACGACCAGAAATACCTCGAGGACATGAACCGCCACGTCGACGACGACCTCTACGACCCTTACGATCGCGCCTACGGCAGAGGCGAGTTCGCAGAGGACGGGGAATGACTCTCGCTCAAGGGCTCCTCGACACCAACATTCTCATCCTGCGTGCCGGAATCGACCCTGACGAACTGCCCGACGAGATGATGATCAGCGCCATCACCACCGCCGAGCTGTCAGCCGGCGTACTGGTGGCCGCTGGGGCACAGGAACTCGCGCAGCGAATGAAGATCCTTCAGACCGCCGAGGCCGAGTTCGACCCCCTTCCCTTCGACGACACCGCCGCCCGCGAGTACGGCCAGTTGTGGACCGCCATCATCGCCTCAGAACGCAAATCCCGCCCCCGAGCAGCAGACCTGATGATCGCCTGCGTGGCTATCGCGAACCGCCTCCCCCTTTACACCTGCAATCCCAAGGATTTCAAAGGCCTGGACCACCTGCTCGCCGTGGTCCCGGTCACACGGCCACGGTGGGTCAGTAAATGAAGGAGGCTGACCCTGCGGCCTGGATGAAGAAGCTTCACTGAACCAGCCTTGATTTAGCGCGCCGGCTGGGGCTGCTCGACACGAGGGTGGCCGATCCGACTCTCGTCCGGACGGGGTTCCCGATGTCGACGACCCGGACATGCCCGTCAAGGTCAACGCGAGTTGGTTCCCTCGGAACCTGGGTTCGAAGACGCCCACTACGATCAGGCCATGGGTATCCAGCGCACGCAGTTTCGTTTATATCGGTACACGTGCGCCGAAGAATGTCAGCACAAATTGCTGATCCGGGTGAATCGGCCAAGCTACCCGAACTACGATCAGTCGGCCGAAGACGCGGCTGAGGCTTTCGCGGATTCCGCGGCCAATCACCTTCGGACCTGGTGGCAGCGCTGGCTGCTGCCCCGTGACTGCCGCCGTGAACACGAGTCCCGGCTGATGAACGTCTTTCACGAGGCCATTTCTGAAGAACTCGACGGCCCGGGCCTGAGAGAAATGTTGGTGTGGGAGATGGTGACCGATGATGATCCGATCATCGGCGCAGCCTCTACGGAAGAAGAGTTCTGGCGCCGGCTGAACGACTACTACGGGCCGGACGACCTACCCACATCCGCGCGGCAGGTTGTCTCCCACTCCGTCTATTTCCTGACCGAGCAGGACGGAGCAGGCGATCTCCGCGACGCCTGACTCCCGAGCGGGATCACGCGGTCGACCAAGGAGCGTCCGCCATCGGTTCTACCCCGCCACCGCCACACTGCGGCACACGGGGAGCAGCCGCAGGACATCCAACCGCGCCACTCCTCATCAGCCAGATCAGACAGCTCGGCCCCTCACCCACTCGACGTGCCGACACTGACAACAAGATCTAAGCGACAGCCCTTGATGCCCGCCCATGGCGCAGCGCTCAGGCGGCTGTTCTCTCGCGCGACGCGCACACCCGGCGTACACCTTCGCCCGCTGCCAATGCCCCGTCCGAACGCTCCTCGTGACCTATGGTCGGCCCTTGCAGGCGTGACATGCACTCATTAGCGTGATCGGTCAAACGGCCGAGCCACACGGGGGATGCGCTGTGGATCGTGATGAGTTGGCCTATCTCAGTGACGGCCGCCGCAGGGTCGCTCTGGCGGCTCTGGCGACCCTGCTGCTGGAGGGGCGGATGCGGTTGTCCCACGCGGGCAAGCTCTATCCGGTCGCGGGCGCCGAGGCGGGCGATCCCGTGCTGGAGGCGGCGCTGGCGCAGCGGGCCACCCTGAAGGAGTCGCTCGCCGCGCTGGCCGAGCACGAGAGCGTGCGCGCGGTGGAGGAGGACCTGTTGCGCCGCGGGCTCGTCACGCGCGGATTGCTGGGCCGGTTCCGGCGTCCCACGCCGGAGGGCATGCGAATGGTCGAGGAGGCCAGAACGGTCAAGGGGAGAGGACAGGCGATCGCGGTCGCGCTCCACGGCCTGGCCGGGATCTCCGACGACTCGATCAAACGGCAGTTCGGCGCGGCCAAGGCGGGCCCGCTCCGAGGGCAGGGGCAAGGCGGCTGGGACGCCCGGGACTACGACCTCGGGTCTCCCGGGGGATCCATGTGACGCCCGTCTCGCAGCCGGGCGGTACCGACGTGAATCCCTGGACCTACGGGTGCGACTCCGATGCATTTCGTTGCGACGCCGCGCGGGTCAAGGTCTACGAGCAAGACCTTTCTGCCTCATCCGGCCGCGGCCACCGAGATGGACATCGTGGTGGCAGTCCCGATCATGGGAGTGGCCTTCGCACCCGCCAAGGCCATCGATGACCGTCTGGAGCTCACTTGGCAAGGTGGCGGCTGATCACCAGGCGCTGGATCTGGTTGGTGCCTTCGAAGATCTGCATGATCTTGGCTTCGCGCATGTAGCGCTCGACGCGGAACTCGCGCGTATACCCGTACCCCCCGAACACCTGCACCGCATCCGTCGTAACCTTCATCGCCGCGTCCGTCGCGACCAGCTTGGCGATGCTGGCCTGCTTGCTGTACGGCAGGCCCGCGTCGCGGCGCCGAGCCGCGTCGAGGTAGGTGGCCCGGGCGCTCTCCACCCCCGCCGCCATGTCCGCCAGCAGGAACCCGAGTCCCTGGTGGTCGATGATCCGCTTGCCGAACGTCTGGCGTTCCTTGGCGTAGGCCACGGCCTCGTCGAGGGCGGCCTGTGCGAGGCCGGTGGCGCAGGCGGCGATGCCGAGCCGCCCCGAGTCGAGCGCGCTGAAGGCGATCTGCAGCCCCTGGCCCTCCTCGCCGATCAGCCGCTCCTCGTCCAGGATCGCCCCGTCCCAGTGGGCGCTGGTGGTCGGTACGGCGTGCAGCCCCATCTTCTCCTCGGGCCGTCCGAACGTCAGCCCGTCGGCGGCCCCCGGTGCGAGGAAGCAGGAGATGCCCCGCGACCCCTCCCCGGTCCGGACGAAGAGCGCGTAGAAGTCGGCGAGGCCACCGTGGGTGATCCACGCCTTGTTGCCGATGATCCGGTAGCCGGTCTCCACCCGCTCCGCCTTGCAGGTCAGCGCCCCGGCGTCGGAGCCGGCCTGGGGCTCCGACAGGCTGTAGCCGCCGATCAGGCGCCCGGCCAGCATGTCGGGCAGCCACCGCTCGCGCTGCTCGGGGGTGCCGTAGGCGGCGACGGGGAAGCAGGCCAGGGTGTGCACGCTGGTGGCGACCGCGACGGCCGCCCACCGCATCGCCAGCTCCTCGATCACCTGCAGGTAGACCTCGTACGACTGCCCGCCACCACCGAGCTCCTCCGGGTACGGCAGCCCGAGCAGCCCCGCCGCGCCCAGCGTGGCGAACAGCCCCTCCGGGTAGGTCTCGGCGCGCTCGTGCTCGTCGACCCGGCGCGCGAGCTCCTTGTCGGCGATCTCGCGGGTCAGCTCGATGAGATCCCGGGCGTCCTGGTCGGGCAGCAGCCGGTCAACGGTCACGGTCTCTCCTGGCTCGTAACGGGCTCGTCCAGCCGCGCGAGCGCGGCCTTGGCGCGGTCGCGGAACTCGGCGACCCGGGCGAGCTTGATGTCCTCGTACCCCCGGATCAGGTCGGGCAGGCCCGCGATCTCCGCGACCGTCTCGGCGCTGCCGGGCGTGAGCTTGTCCAGCGCGGTCCGCACCAGGTCGCGGTATTCGACGACCAGCTCGCGTTCGACGCGCCGTACGCGGGCGTGGCCGAAGACGTCGAACGTCGTGCCGCGCAGCACCCTGGCGGCCCGCAGCCCGCGGAACAGGACCCCGGCGGAACGGCGTACCTTGATCTTACGCTTGAGCCCCATCGCCCGCAGCAGCGGCGGGTGCAGCAGCACCGACACGACCGCGTCCGGGCCGTACTCGCGCTCCCTCCGCTCCTTCTCCACGGGGTCGAGGTGCAGGCGGGCGACCTCGTACTCGTCCTTGTAGGCCATGAGCTTGTGCAGGGCCCGGGCGTACGCGAGCCCGATCCGGGCACCCGCCTCCTCGCCCGCCAGCTTGACCGCAGTGTCCGCCACCTGCCGCACGTCCTCCTCGTACGAACGGGCGTAGGCGGCGTTCTGGTAGCCGGTCAGGTCGGCGACGCGGGTGGCCACCACCTCGTCCAGCCCCTCGGCGGCCGGCGACGGAGCGGGCTCCGCAGCCACAACGGTGGCGCGGCCCCAGCGGAAGGCGGCGAGGTTCTGCTCGACGGCGGCCCCGTTGAGCGTGATGGCCCGCTCGACGGCGGCGGCGGAGACCGGCAGGCAGCCGTGCTGGTAGGCGGCGCCGAGGAGGAGCAGGTTCACCGGCATGTGGTCGCCGAACAGGCGCTCCGACAGCCCCTGGGCGTCCAGGCACTCGACGCGCCTGGCGGCGGACTCGACGCGGGCGACCGCGTCCGCGTGCCCCGGCACGGCCGCGCGCCCGGTCACCATGGCGGCGGTGGGGACGACGGCGGTGTTCAGGATGGCGATGGTGCGTTCGGGCGAGGCCGTGGCCAGGTTCGACTCGGCAGCCGCGCCCAGCAGGTCGAACCCGATCAGCACGTCCGCGGTCCCCGGCGTGGCCCGCACGGAGCCCTCCAGGGGCCGCGCCGAGATCCGCACATCGCTGACCACGGGCCCGCCCTTCTGCGCCAGCCCGGTCTGGTCGAGCCCGGACGCGTACAGGCCGTCGAGGTGGGCCGCCATCTGCAGGATCTGCGAGACGGTGACGACGCCGGTGCCGCCGATGCCGGGCATCCGGATCAGGGCCTCGACGGGCCGGCTCGCGGGCTCCGGCACCTCGGCGGGCGGCGGCGGAGCCTGGCGACGGCGTACGGTGCCCGGCTCCACCAGGAGGAACGACGGGCAGTCGCCCTTGAGGCAGCTCAGGTCGGAGTTGCAGGAGGCCTGGTGGATGCGGGTCTTGCGGCCGTACTCGGTCTCGATCGGCTGCACGGACAGGCAGGTCGACACCTCTCCGCAGTCGCCGCAGCCCTCGCAGACCCGCTCGTTGATCACGACCTTCTCCGCGGGCGTGGGCAGCTTGCCGCGCTTGCGCAGCCGCCGCTCCTCGGCCGCGCACCGGTCGTCGTGGATCAGCACGGTCACGCCGTCGAGGACGGCCAGCTCCTTCTCCACCTCGGGCAGGTCGTCGCGGTGCCGCACCGACGCGATCCCCGCCAGCCGCACCCCCCGGTACGTCTCCGGCTCCGGCGAGGTGACCACGATCCGGCGCACGCCCTCGATGGCCAGCTCGTGCGTCAGCGCCGGCACGTCCAGCCGGCCCTCGGCGCGCTGGCCGCCGGTCATGGCCACGGCGTCGTTGTAGAGCAGCTTGTACGTCATCGTCACCCCGGCGGCGACGGCGGCCCTGATCGCCAGGGAGCCGGAGTGGTGGAAGGTGCCGTCGCCGAGGTTCTGCACGAAGTGCCGGTCCTCGGTGAACGGCGCCAGCCCGAACCACTGCGCGCCCTCGCCGCCCATCTGCGTGAGGCCCACCTGGGTGCCGCGGCCGTGGCCGTCCAGGGCGATCATGGCGTGGCAGCCGATGCCGACGCCGACCAGCGTGCCGTCGGAGGTGCGGGTGGAGGTGTTGTGGGGGCAGCCGGAGCAGAAGTACGGGGTGCGCGCGGCCACCAGGGGCAGCATGCGCCTCGGCCGGACCTTCGCACGCGGGGCCAGGTCGATGCCCAGGCAGGTGGCGACGGCCTTGGCCACGTCCTCGGCGCCCAGGGTGCCGCGGGCGGTCAGCAGGTCCCGGCCCACGACCGCCGGCATGCGTTCCCGCCCGTACAGGGCCTGCTTGAGCTGCCCCTCCAGGAACGGCACCTTGTCCTCGACCACCAGCACCTTGTCCAGGTCGGCGGTCATGGCGGCCAGGTCGTCGTAGGCCAGCGGGAACGGCATTCCGAGCTTGATCAGCCGGATCCCGCGCTCGTCCAGCGCCGCCTCGTCCAGGCCGAGGTCGGCCAGGGCGCGCAGAACCACCGCGTACGTGGTGCCGGAGGCCAGGACGCCCAGGGCGGTGTTGCCCGCTCCCGCCGTCACCCGGTTGAGGCCGTGCTCGCGGGCGTACTCGCGGGCCAGGTCGAGGCGGCGGGTGAGCATGTCGTGCTCGGCGTCCAGCGCGGCGGCGCCGAGCAGGAGAGGGGCCGCGCCGCGATCTCTCTTGTCGGGCATCGGGATACCGGCGCGGAGCCGGCCGAGGTCCACCGTGGCGGACGCGTCGGCGATGTCCGCGACGATCTTCAGCCCGGCCCAGAGCCCGGTGGCGCGCGACAGGGCCACCGCGTGCAGCCCGAACTCGACGATCTCCGCGATCGACCCGGGCGCGAGCAGCGGCATGGACAGGCTCTGGCACATGGGCTCGCACGTGCTGGGCAGCGTGGAGGACTTGCAGCCGGGGTCGTCGCCGATCCAGGCCACCGCGCCGCCCAGGGGCGCCGTGCCGGCAGTGTTGGCGTGCCGGATGGCGTCGGCGGCGCGGTCGAGGCCGGGGTTCTTGCCGTACCAGAATCCGGTGACGCCGTCGTGCCGGCGGCCCGGCACCTGGTCGAGCAGCTGGGTGCCGGCCACCGCCGTGGCGGCCAGCTCCTCGTTCAGGCCCGCCTGGAAGACCACGCCGGCCGGCTCCAGGAACCGCGCCGCCCGCTTCATCTCCAGGTCCACGCCTCCCAGCGGCGAACCCTGATAGCCGGTGACGAACACACGCGTGTCCAGCCCGTGTTCCTCGTCCAGCCTGCGCTGCTCCAGCGTCAGGCGCACCAGGGCCTGGATGCCAGAGATGAGGACCCGGCCGTCATGTGCCGTGTACTTGTCGTCGAGCGACACTGTTGGCTCGCTCACGCTCGAACCTCCTGGCCTCGTACTTGTGTGCCAAGCACAGCAATGCGGGATGATATGCGCAAGTATTAGATGAGAAAGTGCCCGGAAGACGCAAACTATGTGAACACTTGGGCTTGGCGGCTGAGGTTCTTTGCGCCGGACGAAGGGGTTCTCGCATGCCTGATGTGGACGACGTCGACCACCGCATCCTCCGGCTGCTGCGGGAGGACGGGCGCAGGACGTTCTCGGAGATGGCGGAGCTGGTGGGGCTGTCGGTCGCGGCGGTGAAGCGGCGGGTCGACCGGCTCAGGGATCTCGGCGTGATCACGGGGTTCACGGTGCAGATCGACTACGGCAAGCTGGGGTGGGGGATCGAGGCGTTCACGGAGCTACGTTATCCGGGCACGACTCCCGTGAGCGAGATCGTCCGCACCGCCACGGACGTGCCCGAGGTGCAGGCGGTGTTCACGATCGCGGGCGATCCGGACGCCCTGATCCACGTGCGGGTACGCGACCTCGGGCACCTGCAGCAGGTCATCGACCGGCTGCGGCGGGCCGGGGACGTGACCGGGACCAAGACGCTGCTGGTGCTCGGCTCGTGGACCCGCGAGGCGCTGTCCCCTCGCGCCCGCTGAGCCTCACCGCTTCTTGCCCGCTTCGACGGGAGCCCGGTTGCGGGTACGGTCCCGGGCCTGCTCGCGGCGGGAGAAGTGCCACACGAGCAGGCTGATCGCCAGGAGGACGGCGAAGCCCAGGCCGAGCCCCCAGCCTGACACGCCGGCCAGGGGGAGGTCGTCGGCCTCCGTCTCCGGTTCCTCGCCGCCGGACGCCGGCCGGGACCCGCGATGGGCGGGTCCCCCGCCGACCCCCACCTGATATCCACCCTCATGGAGACCTTCCGGGTACGGCACCTGGCCGGGCCCGGCCTTCTCACCGGGGCCGGGCTGGCCGGGACCCGGCTGGACCGGCCCCTGGCCGGGGACGGGCTGGAGCGGATCCTGGCCGGGCAGAGGCGGAACGTAACCCTCACCGGGGACGGGCTGCGCAGGCCCGGCGTCGTCACCCGACGTGGGGCCCGGAACGGGGCCCGGCTCCGCCGTGGCGGACGGCACCGGATCGGCCGTGGGCGCGGGGTCCGGTTCCTTGGGGGTGTCGGGGCTCGGCGTCGGCCGCGGAGCCGGGGCCGGATCGGGTACGGCGGACGCGCAGCCGCCACCCCCGGCGGGACCCTCCACCGGCGCGTCCTCGGAACCGCCCGTGTTGCCGGGGGCGCAGTCGTCGACGGCGCCGTCCGGGCCCGCGGCCTCCGGACGGCCCCCGACCCGCGCCCGGGTCGGGCTGACCATCCGCGTCGTGCCGCTGCCCATCCCCCAGGCCGTGACCTCGGCGCGGTTGAGGACGTGCGCACCCTCCGGGACTCCCGGGTCGATCGTGACCGGGATCTCGTAGCTCACGCTCTGCCCCGCGGGGAGCGTCAGCCCGGGTCCGCCGCAGGCGACGGCGCCGCCGTGCCTGATGAGGGCGCAGTCGTCGGGGATCGGGCCCGGGATCGCGTTGCGGTCCAGCGTGTCGATGACCGTCACGTTCTCGGCGGCCCGGTCTCCCGCGTTCGTGACGGTGACCGAGTAGACCGACTCCCCGCCGATGACCATCGGCTCCGGGCTGACGGTCCCGATGATCCGCAGGTCCGGGCTCCCGGGCACGTGGAACGCGGCCGGAACCGCGCCGGACAGCGGCGGCGGGGCGGAGCCGTACACTCCGGTCCACCCGCCTACGGCGAGGAGCGCGATGACCGCCGCGATCCCGGGCATGCCCATGTCGTCCCCCCGCCTGACCGCGCCGTGCCGCTCGACCGGGGACGATCCTCCTCTCACCCGCCCCGCCCACGGGGCGGCCCGACCGGAACCATGCGCCGCCATGGCAAACCCTTTGCCCGCCCGGCAGGCGTTCCGCGCTCGATGAACACCCGCCCGCCGCGGATCGAGGACGCGTACCGTCGGGGTCATGCCCGATGTCGCGCGCTACGACGAGATCGCCGACTTCTACGCCTCCGGCTGGACCGACGTCATCGACGACCCGGCCTCCGCGCGCCTGCTCGACCTGCTGGGGCCGGTCGCGGGCACGCGGGTGCTGGAGATCGCCTGCGGCCACGGCCGGATCAGCCGCGAGCTGGCCCGCCGGGGCGCCGCCGTCGTGGGCGTGGACGTCTCACAGGCCCTGATCGCGAAGGCGAGGGCCGCCGAGCGCGACGCGCCGCTGGGCATCCGCTACCTCCACGCGGACGCCTCCCGGCCCGGTCTGCCCGATGCGTTCGACGCGGTGGTCTGCAACTTCGGCCTCTCCGACATCGACGACCTCGAGGGCGCCGTCACGGCCGCCGCCGGCGCGTTGCGGCCCGGAGGGGTCTTCGCCTGCTCGATCCTGCACCCGTGCTTTCCCGGCGGCCCGGGGGTGTCCGGCTCCTGGCCGGGGGACGCGCGCTACCACGCCGAGGGCTGGTGGCGCGCCGACGGGGAGCTTTCCGCGCTGCGCCGCCAGGTGGGCGCCAACCACCGTACGCTCTCGACGTACGTCAACACCTTCCGCCGCCACGGCCTGTGGGTGGACGAGTTCGCCGAGCCCGAGCCGGCTCCCGAATGGGCGGCGAATCGACCGGAAGCGGCCCGCTTCCCCGTGTTCCTCGTCATAAAGTGCGTCAAGGAATTACGGGAAACGGGGGCGTTGTCGTGAGAAATCCGGAGACCGCGGCTCAGTTGGCGGCGCACAGGACGTACAGGGTCGCGTGGATCAGCATGAGCGCCTTCACCGGCACCCTGGGAGCGTTCGCGATGCTCGCGAGCTTCATGCCGACCAACTACGACTGGGACCCGGAGATGCCGGATTACAGCGATCCGGACATGATGACGCTGGCGACCGCGGCGTCGGGTTCCGCCGTCCTCCTGACCCTGGCGGCGATGGGCTTCGTGTGGCGGAGCACGTCGGCGTTCGTCGTCTTCTCCCTCTTCCTCGCCGTCGACCTCTACCGGTTCACCATGCTGATCACTCACTGAGGCGGCGTGTAGGGCGGGAGGTTGAAGCGGGTGCGGATGGTCCGCTGGACCGTCGCCTTGTCCGACCGGGCGTCGACGGTCATCACGTACTCCTTGCCCCTGAACAGCTCCACCACCGGGTCGATCTTGCTGTGATACTCGCGCAGGCGTCTGGCCAGGGCGTCCGGGGTGTCGTCGGCGCGCGAGACCAGCTCGCCGCCGCACACGTCGCAGCGGCCCTCCTCCGCCGGCCGGTGGGCGATCAGGTTGTAGTCCATGCCGCAGCGCGAGCACAGGCGGCGGGCCAGGACGCGGCGGCGCACCTCCTCGTCCGGCAGGTCCAGGTGGATCACCCCGTCGATGTCGTAGCTCTCCAGGAAGAACTCCGCCTGGCGGCGGTTGCGGGGGAAGCCGTCGATGATGAAGCCGTAGTTCCAGTCGTGCTGCTGGAGCCGGTCCCTGACCACGGCCTCCACCAGGTCGTCCCCCACCAGTTCGCCGGCCGCGACCAGGCGGCGGACCTGGGCGCCCAGCTTGGTGTGGTTCTTGACGTGCCAGCGGAAGATGTCGCCGACGCTGATGTGCACGAGGTCGAGGTCGCCGGCGAGCATGGCGCTCTGGGTGCCCTTGCCGCTGCCCTGGACGCCGAGGATCACGTATTTGCGCATATGCCCCACGTTCCCACAACCGACCCAGCGGGATCATGGTCGGGAAGGTGTGTGGTGTGGCGGCACCCGGAGCACACCACACCACACACGTCCATCACCGAGGGGGTGAACTGCCAGTTTGCGGAAATTTCCGAAATGTGTCAATGAATCATAGAAAGCTATCGGCCCTGGAGGCCGGTGCCAACCGTAATAATCTGCTATTACTTGGGGAAACTCTCGCCGAAATATTTCGGCACTCGTGAAACTTGCGCAGCGTGAGTTGATACGTAGATTTCCGGATGCTTCACACAGCGGTTGTGCCGGAAGGTGGGGTTCATGCGCGCGCTGACCGTGTTCCTGTCCAGCCTGCTCCTCGCCACGACGCTCTCCGCACCCGCCGGGGCGAAACCGCTCGCCCTGACGTCCGAGGTCGTCTTCCAGCGGGCCGACTTCGCCACCGGCACGTACGAGGGCACCACGGCCGACGACGGCCTGTCGTTCGGCACGGCCGCCGGCACCGTCTCCTACACCGACGCGCTCGGCACCAAGAGCTGGGAGTACGCCCGCTGGACCGGCCCCGAGCGGACCATCGGGTTCGACGCCACCGAGCTGATCGCCTCCTGGACCGCGGACGTGCCCCAGGGCAGCTGGATGCAGGTCGAGGCCCGGGCCAGGAACGCCGAAGGGCTGACCAAGTGGTTCTCGCTCGGCCGCTGGGCGTACGCGGAGGGCGACATCCGCCGCACCTCCGTTTCGGGACAGGGCGACGCCGACGCGAACGTCTCGGTGGACACGCTGGTCGCGGCGGCGGGCAAGCCCATCACCGCCTACCAGCTGCGCCTCACCCTCTACCGCGCGCCCGGCTCCGCGATCACGCCGCGCGTGCGCACCTCCGGCGTCATGGCCTCCAACGTGCCCGAGCGCAAGACCGTGCCGGTCAGCCCGGGCGGGGGCGCCTGGGGGACGGAGCTCGCCGTGCCGCGCCGCTCCCAGAACGTGCACCAGGGCCACTACCCCGAATGGGACGGCGGCGGCGAGGCCTGGTGCAGCCCGACCTCGACCACCATGGTCCTCGGCTACTGGGACAGGTGGCCGAGCGCGCAGGACACCTCCTGGGTCGACCCCTCCGACCCGAACCCCGAGGTCGACTACGCCGCCCGCTACACCTACGACCACGCCTACCAGGGCGCCGGCAACTGGCCGTTCAACACCGCCTACGCCGGACGCTACGGAATGGACGGGTTCGTCACGCGGCTGCGGTCGCTGACCGAGCTGGAGCAGCTGATCAAGGCGGGCATCCCGGTCATCACCTCGCAGTCGTTCAAGAAGGGCGAGCTGCCCGGCGCCGGCTACGGCACCAACGGGCACCTCATGGCAATCGTGGGCTTCACCTCGTCGGGTGACGTGATCGCCAACGACCCGGCGTCGTCCGGCAACGCCGCCGTGCGGCACGTCTATCCCCGGGCGGACTTCGAGAACGTGTGGCTGCGGAGCTCCAGCAGCGGCGGGGTCACGTACATCATCCACCCGCCCGGCCACGCTCTGCCCGCCACGACGCCGGGGCTGCCCGCCAACTGGTGATCCCCGGCACGGGATCTCGACGGAAGGTCGGAAAGGTGCGTACTCTGGCAACCGGGAGTTGTCGGGGGATCACGAGGCGCGCTCGGAGTGGCGCCTCCTAGTTCGTGCCGCCCGCCGACCTTCCTCGCCGTGGAGCGCCGGATGACCGACGACGAATCCGCAACCGTCGAGAGGCCTAGACCGCGCTGGAACGGTCCACCTCTCCTGCTGTCGTCCGGCGGCGCCCGCGTCCTGGTGGCGGGCACGGGGACGCATCGGCCCGGGTCGCCGCTGCCGGCGGTGCCCGCCGTGCCGGCGACGGTCGCGGACGTCGGGCGCTGCCTGGTCGAGCGCGGCGGGCTGGCGCCGGCCCACCTGACCGTACGGCTGGACCCGGCGACCCCCGCCGACCTGGGGCAGGCGCTGGACCGGCTGGCCCAGGAGGCGACGTCCGTCCTGATGTTCTACTACGTCGGCCACGGCCTGGTCGGCCCGGACAACGAGCTGCACCTGGCCACCCGCGCCACCGTGGACCTAGGCCGCGGCGCGCCCGGATACCAGGCGCTGCCGTACGGGGTCGTGCGCCAGATCCTGTCCGCGTCGCGGGCCGAGCTCGTCGTCGTGGTCCTGGACTGCTGCTTCGCCGGCCGCGCCCGCGGGGCGTCGTCGCAGGCGGTGGAGCGGGTGTTCGACTCGATGTGGCAGGGGGCGTACCTGCTCACGTCGTCGAGCAGGGACGAGAACTCCTGGGCGCTGCCCGGCGTCCGGCACACGGCCTTCAGCGGCGCGCTGCTGCGGCTGCTGAACTCGGGTGACCCGGCGGGGCCCTCGGTGTTCACCTTGGATCACGTCTACCACAGCCTCGCCCGCAGGCTCCCCGACGCCGGTTTCCCCCGGCCCCGCCGCCAGGCCACCGACCTGGGCGATCGCCGCGCGTTCGCGGTCAACCCGGCCTACGTGGCCCCGCGCTCCCGGCCGGTCCCGCCGGTCGCGGAGCCCGGCGACGAGGCCGGCCCGTACCGGGGACTGGCCGTGTACGGACCCGAGGACGCGGAGGTGTTCTTCGGGCGGCAGGAGCTGACCAGGTCGCTGGTGGCGCGGGTGCGGGAGACGTTCGGGAGCGGATGCCCGCTGATCGTGACGGGTCCTTCGGGGGCGGGGAAGTCGTCGGTGCTGCGGGCCGGGCTGATCCCGGCGCTGCGGCACCAGATGGCGGAGGAGCTGTCGTGCGTCGTGCTGGCCCCGGGCGCGGATCCGTCGGCGGAGCTGGCCCGCCGGGTGGCCCCGGGCGACCGGCGGTTACTGCTGGTGGTGGACCAGTTCGAGGAGGTCTTCACCGCGTGCGCGGACGAGCCGGCCAGGCGGCGCTTCGTCGAGGAGCTGGTCGCGCTCTCCAGGACCGCGGCCGTGGTGGCCTCCGTCCGGGCCGACTTCTTCGGGCACTGCGCGTCGTACCCGGGGCTGCTGGAGGCGATGCAGCGGCCCGCGATCGTCGGGCCCATGACCGTGACGCAGCTGCGCGCCGCGATCGAGGGCCCGGCCGCGCGGGCGGGGCTCTCGCTGGAGCCAGGGCTCACCGACCTGCTGCTCGAAGACGTCGGAGCCGGTGACGTGGAGCGCTCCGGCGGCGTGCTGCCGCTGCTGTCCCACGCGCTGCTGGCCACCTGGCAGCGCCGTACGGAGCGAACGCTGACGATGGCCGCGTACCGGGCCTCGGGCGGCATCGCGCGGGCGCTGGCCACGAGCGCCGAGGAGACGCTGCGGCACCTCGGCGCGGGCGTGGAGCCGATCGCACGAGACCTGCTGGTACGGCTGGTGCACCTCGACGAGCAGACCGACGACACGAGGAAGCGGGTGGCCCTGGCCGACCTGGCTCCCGCGGGCGTCCCGCGGCGGGTCCTGGACGAGTTCGTGCGCACGCGGCTCCTCACGGTGAACGAGGACGAGGCGGAGATCGCCCACGAGGCCCTCATCCGCGCCTGGCCCAGGCTCCGGAACTGGATCGAGACCAACCGGGTCGACCTGCTCGTCCGCCAGCGCCTGGCCGAGGACGCGGAGACGTGGCAGCGGCAGGGCCGGGACCCGGCGTACCTGTACGCGGACAGCCGCCTGGCGGCGGCACAGGCTGTTGCGCAGGGCGCGCGATCGGCGACCGAGCGGGCGTTCCTCGACGCGGCGCTGCGGCGGCGCAGACGGCGGACCTGGATCGTCCGCCAGGTGATCGCCGCGCTCACGGTCCTCCTCCTCGCCGCCGTGACCGCCGGCGTCCTGGCCCTGCGGCAGACCGCCGAGGTGACCAGGCAACGTGACCAGGCCGTCTCCACGCAGGTCGCCGACTCCGCCAACGGCGCCGCCGACGCCTCGCTCGGCGCCCAGCTCTCCCTGGTCTCCTACCGCATCGCCGACACCCCGGAAGCCCGCGGCGCGCTGCTCGGCACGCTGGCGCACCCGGTCGGCGCCCGCCTGATCGGGCACCGGGGCCCGGTCGAGTGGGTGTCCTACCGCCCCGACGGCCGCATGATCGCCACCGCCTCCAGCGACGCCACCGCCCGGCTCTGGAACGTCTCCGACCTCGCCCGCCCCAAGGCCGTGAGCGAGCTCAAGGGCCACGCCGCGAGCGTGGTGCGAGCGGTGTTCAGCCCGGACGGGCGGGTGCTCGCGACCGCGTCCGTGGACCGGACCGCCCGGCTCTGGGACGTCTCCGACCCGGCCAGACCACGGGTCCTCGCCACGCTCAAGGGCCACACGAACAAGGTGAGCTCGGTCGCGTTCAGCCCCAAGGGAGGCGTCCTGGCCACCGTCTCCTTCGACGGCACCACCCGGCTGTGGAACATCGCCGACCCCGCCCGGCCCGCCCAGATCGCCCTCCTGCGGCAGAAGTACGTGCTCAACGACGTCGCCTTCAGCCCCGACGGGCGACTGCTGGCGACCGCGGCGGGCGACGGAAGCACCACGATCTGGGACGTGCTGGACCCGGCGCGGCCCGGCGACCCGACGGTGCTGAGCGCGCCGGACGGCGGCAGCACCTGGAGCGTGACCTTCGACCCCGCCGGCCGCCGGCTCGCCACCGCCTCCACCACCGGCACGCTGTACCTCTGGGACGTCACCGCGGCCAAGCGCGTCGGCACCGCGCGGGGCCAGGGCTCCTTCGTGTACGACGTCACGTTCAGCCCCGACGGCAAGCTGCTGGCCAGCGCCGCCACCGACGCCTCCGTCACCCTGTGGGACGTCTCGAACCCGGCCGAGCCGCGGCGCACGACCGCCCTGACCGGGTTCGCGAACACGGTGACCGCCGCCGCGTTCAGCCCGGACGGCCGGACGCTCGCCACGTCGTCGGCGGACACCATGACCAGGCTGTGGAACGTCTCCGACCCCGCCCGCGTCTCCTACCGCGCCGGCCTCGGCGAGCACACCGGCCCCGTCAACGCGCTCTCGATCTCCCCGGACGGCCGGATCATGGCCACCGCGTCCGGCGACAAGACCGTCAAGCTCTGGGACGTCTCCGACCCGGGCCTGGCCAGGTCGCTGTCCACGCTGTCCGGTCACACGGACATCGTCCAGACGGTCCGTTTCAGCGCGGACGGCCGCATGCTCGTCAGCGGCTCCTCCGACCAGACGGCCAAGCTGTGGGACGTCTCCCGGCCGGCCGCCCCGAAGCTGCTGGCGACGATCAGGAAGCACGTGAACGTCGTGGAGTCCGGCGCCTTCAGCCCGGACGGGCGGACGGTGGTGACGACGTCGCGGGACGGCCGCACCTACCTGTGGGACCTGGCCGATCCCCAGGCTCCCAAGCTGGTCTCCTCGCCGGGCGACGCCGACAACTGGCTGAACGCCGCCATGTTCAGCCCCGACGGCCGCATGCTCGCGATCGGCTCGGGGACCGGGGCCATCCGGCTCTGGGAGGTGTCCAAGCCCGCCGCTCCGCGGCTGCTGGCCAACTACCCCGCGCACACCAACAGCGTGCTGGGGCTCACGTACAGCCGGGACGGCAGGACGCTGGCGTCGGTGGGCTCCGACGGGACGGCCCGGCTCTGGGACCTCACCCACCCCGAGCGGCCGACGCAGGTCGCGGTCCTGCTGGGGCACACGGGCGCGGTGGGCAGCGTGGCCTTCGCCGCCGACGGGCGCAGGCTGGCCACGGGGGCGCGTGACGGCACCATCCGGATCTGGAACCTCGCCGACCGGACCCGGCCGGTCACGTGGGCGGTGCTCGCCGGGTCCAACTGGGTCAACGGCGTGGCGTTCACGCCGGACGGGAACGTGCTGGCCAGCGCGTCGGGCAACGGGACGGCGCAGCTCTGGAGCATGGACGTGGAGCAGGCGCGGCAGCACGTCTGCGAGGTGTCCGGAATGACCATCACCCGGAGCGAGTGGGCCCAGTACGTGCCCGGGCTCCCGTACAGCCCGCCCTGCCAGGCCGGGTGACGCCGGCCGTGGAGATCGCGCGTCTTGCGCCCGCGGATCTCCCTGGCCATAGACTTCGGTGAGATGGCGTAAATCTCCCATGATCCACCCGCACTGCTCCGTCTGCCGAAAACCGTGAAGGGCCGACCTTGTCGCGAAAAGTAAGCACAAAAGGCGTGCTCACCGACGACGAGCGTGTCACGATCCGCGATGTGGCCGCCCGGGCAGGCGTGTCGGCCACCACGGTCTCCAGGGTGATCAAGGGTGACTACCCGGTCGCCCAGGCCACCAGGACGCGGGTGCTGCGGGCGATGCGCGACCTCGACTACGTGCTCAACGTGCACGCCCGCGCCCTGTCGGGGGCGAGCACGAAGACGGTGGCGTTCGTGCTGGACGACGTCACGGGGCCGTCCTTCGCGTACGTGGCCAAGGGCGTCGAGCAGCAGGCCACCGCCGAGGGGCGGCTGTGCATGGTGTGCACCACCCACGGCGACCCGGCCAGGGAGCTGGCCGTCGTGGAGGCGATGCGCGAGCAGCGGGCCGACGCGGTGATCCTGGTGGGGGGCGGCTCGCTGGACGACACGTACCGCGAGCGCATGTCCCACTTCGCCCACGCCCTCGACAAGGCGGGCTCCCGGCTGGTGCTGTGCGGGCGGCCGCCGCTCGGGGACGACGTGCCCACGACCGTCGTCGAGTATGACAACGAGGGCGGCGCCTACGCCATGACCAGCCACCTGCTGTCGCAGGGCCACCGGCACATCGCCCTGCTCGGCGCCTCGTCCCCTGCCGACCGCAGCACCACGAAGGTCGACCGGGAACGCGGGTTCGTGCGGGCGCACGAGTCCTTCGGGGTGCCGTACGACCCCGACCTGGTCATCCCGGCGGGGTTCGGCCGGGCCGACGGCTACGAGAGCACGCGCCGGCTGATCGCGCTCGGGACGCGGTTCACCGCGGTGTTCGCGGCCACCGACATGGTGGCCATCGGGGTGCTGGCGGCACTGCGGGAGGCGGGGCTGCGGGTGCCCGACGACGTGTCGCTCGTCGGTTACGACGACATCCCGTTCGCCGCCGACCTGGAGCCGGGGCTGACGACGGTGCACATCCCGACGGAGGAGCTGGGGCGGACGGCGGTCCGGCTCGCGCTGAACCGCGAGGAACGCCAGCACGTGGTCCTCGGCACCCACATCGTCGTCCGCAACTCCGTCCGTCCCCCGCTGCGAGGGCAGTAGGTGGGCCGGGGCTCGCCCGCCCCTTGACCGTCTGGGTGGTTGACCGACTGATGCCCACCCCGGCACCGTCGTTGACCGATGGGCAATGGCGTAGTCGGCGGCCGAGTCGCCGAAGCATGTCCAGACGCCAATCCCGATCCGGGGAAAGAGTCGGTCTCATGTCCGCGCAACCCGCGAACGGATAAGAGCACTAGCGAGCCAAAGTTCGGAACGTCATCCGAGACGTCGTCACAGGCACGTAGCGTACGACGTACTTGACCAAGGAAGGCCTCGTAGAGGCACGTTCAGCGGAGGTGTCACAATGACTGCCGTTCATTTCGGCAGCTACGCCGAGGCCCGTGCGCATCTCAATGCACTCTTGGACGCGGCTGAGCGCGGCCGTGTGGCCACAGTGCGTCGCGAGTCGGCCACGGCACGGGACGCTCGCGGGCGAAGTCGCGCGGGCCACCTGATCTTTGGGTAACGCGCCGCGTCCTGGATCAGAGGCGGATGTCGGCGGCGATCGGTAGGTGATCGCTGCCCGTCCTGGGTAGCGATCGGATCTTGGTCACGGTCATTCCGCGGCTCAGGATTTGGTCGATGCGCGCCAGCGGGGCACGCGCCGGCCAGCTGAAGGCGAAATCGCGAGGTGGGGCTGCCATCAGCGTGGCGACCGGGCGCAACCCCCGGTCGTCCACGGTGCTGTTGAGGTCGCCGAGCAGAAGGATGCGATCGACCGGCTCGGCTGCCAGCACGGCGCCGAGCCGGTGGGCGCTCTCGTCTCGGCGTACGGAGTCGAAGCCTCCCAGACCGATTCGCACCGACGGCAGGTGAGCGACGTAGATCGCGATGTCACCCTGCGGGGTTCGGGCTACCGCGCGCAGGCCGCGGTTCCAGTCTGGGCCGACGCCGTGCGGACGGATGTCCACCAGAGCCGCCTCGGCGAGGGGGTAGCGGGACCAGAGGCCGACCGTGCCTTGCACCGTCCGATACGGGTACTCGACGCCCAACGCAGCATCCCAGGCCGGGCGCGCCGCCGGCACGAGCTCCTCCAGGCCGATGACGTCCGGCCGGGCCGCGATCAGCTTGCGGGCGGTGCCGGCCGGGTCGGCGTTCTCGTCACTGACGTTGTGCTGTACCGCGACCAGGTGATGCGGCTGGTCCCCACGGGGCAACAAATGCCCGCCGAACTGGGTAAGCCAGGCGACCATCGGCACCAGCGCGGCCAGCACGCCCGCCATGGAGCGCCGCCACCAGGCCAGGCCGAGCAGCACCGGGACGGCCAGCGCGAGCCACGGTAGAAACGTCTCGGCCAGGCTGCCGAGGTGACCGATCCCATTCGGCACGGATCGGGGGAAGGCGATGACGGTCGCGGTCAGCGCCGCGAGTGCGACCAGGAGTAAACGGAAGATCGGCACGGCGAGATCCTTGCAGGCTTTGGTGCGATCCGGATCCCCTCTTGATCATGTCGCGCGTAGTCACTGCTCCATAGCCATCCGGTGGCAAGGCCCTCCACCGGTCGGTCCCGCTCACTTAAGTCTCACCAGCCGAGAAGGCTGCGGCCTGCATGTATGACGGGGTCCGCCTTTCCGTGTCGATCATGAACTGTTCGGCGTGCCTCGGTCAACGACGGTGCCGGTGGCATTCCGGTCCGGGGCGGGGTCCAGCAGGCCGACCACCCAGACGGGCAACGGGCGGGCGAGCCCAGGCCCACCTACTGCCGTGGTGGGGCGGTGGACTCGCGGATGATCAGGCGGGGTGGGACCAGGGAGATGTCCGGTTGCGGCTGGCCGCTCAGTTCGGCGAGTGCCGCGTGGAAGCATGCCCGGCCCAGCCCCACGAAGTCCATGCGTACGGTCGTCAGCGCCGGGGTCCAGAAGGCCGAGCCAGGGATGTCGTCGAAGCCCACGATGCTGACGTCCCCGGGAACGTCCTTGCCGACGTCGTAGAGCGCCCGCCGTACCCCCTGCGCGATGTCGTCGTTGCCGCACAGGATCGCCGTCACCCCGGGCGAGCTGGCCAGCCGCTCCCCCGCCGCGTACGCCGACTCGATGTCCCACCCGCACCCCAGCACCGAGGGGATCTCCGCTCCCGCCTGCCGCAGCGCGTCGCGCCACCCCGCGTGCCGCCCGCCGGCCCGGCCCTCGGACGGGATGGCCACGTGGTGGACGGTACGGTGCCCCAGGTCGAGCAGGTGCTGGGTGGCGTCGGCGGCGGCCCGGCGCTCGTCCAGCGCGATCGCCACCCGCCCCAGATCGGGTGCGACCGGCTCGGCGGCCACCACGGCCGGGATGTGCGGCGGCAGCGCCTGCGCCACCGCCGTACCCAGCGGGTCGAACGCGATCACCACCAGGCCGCCCGCGCTCGGATCGCTGACGTAGTCGACCGTCTGCCGGACCTCGGCCGACTCCACGACCCTGATCCCCAGCGCCACACCCTCGGTCCTGGCGGCCTCCTCGATGCCCTGGAGGGTGGAGGCGTACCCGTACAGCATGGTGTTGGAGGTCACGACGGTGACGCCGCTGGCGCGGCCGAGGCCGAGCGCCCGGGCGGCCCGGTTGGGGCGGAACCCCAGCCGGTCGATCGCGGCCAGCACCGCGGCCCGGGTGTCGGGCCGCACCCGGGGTGAGTCGTTCAGCACGCGGGAGACGGTCTGATGCGAGACGCCGGCCGCGGCGGCGACGTCGCGGATGCTCGGGACGGCCCCTTTACGGACATGTCGGGGGCTCGTGGTCACGGTCACATGGTAGTCGGGCCCAGGAGCGGAGGTCGGGAGCGGTTCCCGAAGCTCCAGGTCCCCGGAAGTGCCGGTCAGTCGGCTCGTACGGGCTGCTGGTAGTTGTTCAGGAGGGTGAAGTGCTCCCTCGACTCCGCCGGGATCGGGCCGATCTCCACGGGAGCGGAGGGGGAGATCAGGTCGGCGCGGTAGAGCTTGGCCGTGGCGGGGTCGTCGTTCTCGTTGGCCGCGATGATCAGGGAGCGGCGGTCCCGGGAGACGGCCACCGTAATGATCGACGACTCGGTCGCCGGGGCGATCTCGTTCTTCACCTTCACCTCGGTGTGCTGCACATAATCGATGTCGTTCCGGGCGAGCCGAGGGTTGATCCGTGCGGTGTAGAAGTCGTTGCTCCCGCCCGCGCAGAGCAGGTCGGTGGCGTTGATCCAGGCGAGCGGGTCGCAGTGGCGCAGGCCGCCGTCACGTACGACGATCTTCATGCCGAACGGCAGTTGGAGCGGAGCGTCCTCATAGCGGTCCACCGTGTTCCCGAGGATATCCAGTTCGGCCCCTTGGACCAGGTTGATCCCCACGGCCGCCCGGCTGGGGTTCGCCGCGAACCTCCCGGAGGGATGGACGGTGCCCGGGCACATGACGGCGACCGATCCCACGACGCGGTAGAAGGTGTCGTCGTTGCTGTTGGTGAAACAGGCCAGGCTGATCTTGCGCGGAGTCAGCCGGCCGTTCGGGTCCGCCGAGAAGTACTGCTGGGAGTCGCGCAGGAACCAGAACGACCCGTCGGGCGCGAATCCGGGGTACTTGTCGGAGAACGTCTCCTTGACGTATCCCTTCTTGTTCGACCTGTCGGTGAGGTCCGTGAACGTCCCGGTGCCGAGGTCGAGCCAGCCGACGTGCGTCGGGTCGCCACTGGACGGGAAGTCCACCTGGACGGCGACCCGGCGGCCGTCCGGCGAGACCGGGCTGACGCCGGGATCTCCCTCCTCACCGCACAGGCTGCGCACGACGGCCTTCGCTCCGCCCGCCGTCGCGGCGATCTCGGTCAGGAGCGGCGCGAGCGTCACGCTGGAGAAGCTCGCGACACCGGTACGGAAGGCGTCGTCGTAGGCCGTGGCCCGCCACCCGTCGTCATTCCACGAGCAGGCGACCGGCCCCTGGGCGGCGAGCACGGCCGGAAGGCTCTTCGCCGCCTCGGCCAGTGCCGTCTTCCTGGCGTCCGGAGTGGGGGTGGAGGCGCGCGGGCTCGGCTGGGACAGGGCGACGGGGCCGGAGGCCACCGAACAGCCGGTTGCCGCCAGGAGGAGCGCGACCGCCGTCGCCGGCCAGCCACCGCTACGGGAACTCATCCAAGATCTCCTTCACGCCTTCAATGATGATCCTTAAAAGAGTGAATACCATTAACCATGTGTCGCCCATTCACCGCAAGTGGCCGCGGCAGGCGAGACCAGACAAGATGGTCGGGTGACAGCGTTGACGCGACGGGAACGACTGCGGGCCGAGCTCGAACGCGACGCCAAGGCCGCCGCCCGCAGGATCGCCGCGGAGGAGGGCATCGAGGGTCTCACCCTCGCCGCCGTGGCCCGCGGCGTCGGCGTGACACCCCCGGCCCTCTACCGCTACTTCAACGGCAGGGCGGGCCTCATCCGCGCCATCTACGACGACATCACCGCGGAGTTCATCGACACCGTGGACCGGGCCGCGCGGCGCCAGGACCCTGACGACGTCAGCGCCCAGCTGCACGCCGCCACCCAGGCCGTGCTCGACTGGTCGCTGGCCAACAAGGTCGAGTTCGACCTGCTCATGGGAGCCGGCTTCGCCAAGATCGCCGAGTCGGAGGAGGGCATCCCGGTGGTCATCGCGCGCGAGCTGGGCGGCCTGTTCGGGCAGCTGTTCGCCCGCCTGTGGAACGAGGGGCGGCTGACCTGCCCGGCGGACGAGGAGATCGACCCCGTCCTGGCAGCCCAGTTGCGCACCTACCGCTCGGAAGTCGGCCTGGAGTTCCCCATCGGCGTGGTGTTCCTCATGGTCGTCTGCTGGCGGCAGATCTACGGGCTGCTCTGCATGGCCGTGTACGGGCACCACAAGTTCGCCTTCGACGACCTGCAGCCGTTGTTCGAGCACATGATCGACGACCTGCTCGGCCTCCTCGGGCTCAAGCGGAGCCCCAACCTGCGCCTGCGGTGAAAGGGGCTCCTCCCGCAGGTGAGCTCAGCCGGCGGGTGGAGGTCACCGACGTCGGGCAGCCGGATCCCGGCCTTCTTGCGAGCGGGTCAGGCCGGTCGGCTCCGTAGGTGTCAGTGTGGACGAGGCCAGGAGCATCAGCTTGTAGGCGTCTGCGGAGCCGAGCGTGATGGTCAATGTCAGCGGGTGCTCGGCCTCGGCTCGGGGCGGACAAGGTAGGGAAGACCTCCACCCCAACAGGCAGGTAGGCATGACTGAACATGAGTGATCTTCTCGCCACATTAGAAGCATGAAGAGATTGCTCGCCGCCGCTGTCGCCGGCTGTCTGGTCATCGCCCCTGTAGCTCCCGCCTTCGCTGCCGCCGCAACGCCCTCGCCGCAGTCCCGCCTTGACCTGCTCACCACCGAGGACGGCCTGGCGGGCGCGTTGAGCCAGGTGCGGACCCCGGGCGGCATGACCGTGACCCTGCATTCCGGCACCGCGGAGCGGGGCACCGGCCGGCCGATGATCGGCCCCGAGGGCCGGTTCCGGATCGCCAGCGCGAGCAAGCCGATCATCGCCGCCACCGTGCTGCGACTGGCCGACCAGAAGAAGATCGACCTGGACGCGCCGGTGGAGCATTATCTGCCCGGCGTGCTGCGCGGCAGGGGCGACGGTGCGGCGATCGATGGACGGAAGATCACCGTCCGGATGCTGCTGCAGCAGACCAGTGGCCTGCCCGAGTTCCTCAACGCGATCGAGTGGAAGGAGCCGTTCCCGGACTTCCTGCAGGTGGCACTCGCGCTCAAGCCCACGCCCCGCGGCTCGTTCGCCTACGCCAACACCAACTACCTGGTCCTCGGCATGATCGTGACCGAGGTGACCGGCAAGGACTTCCGGCAGGCGAGCCGAGAGCTGATCTTGAAGCCGTACGGGATGCGGGACACGTACTGGCCGGCCAAGGGCGACTACGGCATCCGTGGCCCGCATGCCCACACCTACGGGGTGCACCCCGGCCGCCCGCAGGACGGCGAGGTGGATCTGACCGACCGGCTGCCCACGTACGAGTTCGGGCCCAGCGGCGGTCTGGTCTCCAGCCCGGAGGACCTCAACCGGTTCTGGCGCAAGGCCCCGCTGGGCAAAATGATGGCCAGCACGGTGCCGGTAGAGCAGGAAGGCTGGCCCGAAGGCGCCCGCTACGGCTACGGGTTGGCCCGGATGGAGTCGGGCTGCGGCTATGCCTACTTCGGCGCCGGCGACATGCCGGGGGCCGCGGTGTTCAGCGGCCGCGACCGGGCCGGGCGCGCGGCCACCGTCTACGTCACGGGCGTCCCCGAGAAGCGGCAGCACCTGATCGACGCCTTCGTCGCCGCCATGTGCGACCGCTGAGTCCGGGTCGGCCGAGCGGAAGGGCAGTCCGAGCGGAGCAAGGCCCTTTGGCCTGGGGTGGGTGTCGGCAGGCCCACCGTCCAGTCGGGCAACGGGAGGGTGGAAGCCGGCCCACCTACCCCTGGGTGAGCCGGAGGACGCCCCAGTGGCTGGTGTCCAGGTAGCTTCGGCCGGTGTTGTCGTTCCAGGTCACGGCGCTGGTACGGGCGGTGCCCGTGGCGTCGTTGACCTGGGCGTCGAAGCCCAGCAGCGTCCCCGGTGCGAGTGTGATCGTGGGCAGCTCGATGGCCGCCTCGACGACGTACCCGCCGGACACCGTCCTGGTCACCGCCTTCACGTGGTCCTTCACCCCGCCCGCGTCGAACGTCCCGCCGACCGTGATCCGGCCCGAGAAGCTGATCCGGTACTGGCCGTCGTCGTCCTCGTAGCCCTTGGTCTTGCCGTTGCCCGGGTCCACGAAGATCTCGACGGAGTCCTGCTCCCACGGGTTCGGGGACTCCTCGCTCAGCGTCGGATCGGCGACCTGGGCGAGCACGTACAGCGTGGATCCGCTCCACAGCGAGCGCACCTTGGCGGTCGCGCCGGACGTGCCCTGGATCCAGGTCGCGGTGCGGATCTCCGGCGCGGCCGACCAGGCCCGGTCCACGGCGCCGTCGAGCACGGGCGTGCGGTGGGCGGCGGAGGTGAGCTTGACGGCGGGCACGGCGGTCACCTTCCCCGTCCAGGAGGTGCTCGCGCCGGCGGAGTCGCTCACGGTCACGTCTGTGTTGGTGCCGGTCGCGATCAGGGCCTCGACGCGGTAGCCGGTCGGCGTCGGCCGCACCGCCGCCTTGGGGCCGCCGGTTCGTTTGACGACGTACGAGGTGCCGTCGACCGTGAACGTCACCCGATCGTCCTTGCCCGCCGTCGGATCCGTGACCTCGGCGAGCACGTACAGCCCCTTGCCCGACGAGCGCGCCTGGAACCCGGCCGACACGTCGCCCACCCGCGCGATCGGCGAGTCCGGCAGCAGGTCCCACTCGAGGTCCCGCCTGCCGTCCACCTTGGGTGTCCCGGCCGGTGCCTCCAGCCGGCGCACTGGCGGGGCCAGCCGCGACGGGTCCACGACGCCCCAGTAGGCGGGCTTGGCCTGCAGGTCGTCGTCGAACAGCAGCGGCGCGTTCAGCCGCGGGATCGGCCACGACCGCAGCCAGCTCACGTCGTCGGACTCGCCCCAGACGGTCACGGAGCTGAGCTTGGCGGCCTGCCGCCGGAAGACGTCGAACAGCTCCTTGTAGCGGTGGCCCTGCTGGACGAGCAGCTCGGGCGGGATCGTGTCGTACGACGACACGAAGTCCGTGTAGACGCTGACGTCCAGCTCGGTGATCTGCTGGTCCACCCCCAGCGTGGCGAAGCGCTCGATCGTGGCCTCGACGGAGGAGGCGGGCGGGTGCTCGATGTTCAGGTGGAGCTGGTGGCCGACGCCGTCGATCGGCACCCCTTCCGCCTTGAGCCGCTTGACCAGCGCGTACAGGGCCTCGCGCTTGCGCGGGAACTCGGTGTTGTAGTCGTTGATGAAGAGCTTGGCGTCCGGGTCGGCCTCGTGGGCGACGCGGAAGGCGGTGCGGATGAAGTCGAGGCCGGCGATCTCGTACCACTTGGAGCGGCGCAGGCCGTCGGGCTGGTTCTCGTCCACGACCTCGTTGACCACGTCCCAGGCCGCGATCTTGCCCTTGTACCTGGTCACGAGCGTGCGCACGTGCGTCTCCAGGCGCTTGAGCAGCAGCTCCTTGTCGGCGTTCTGGAAAACCCAGTCGGGGGTCTGGCTGTGCCAGGCGAGCGTGTGGCCGCGGATCGTCATGCCGTGCCGGGTGGCGAAGTCCACCAGGAAGTCGCCGTCGGCGAAGGTGAACTCGCCCTCACGGGGCTCGGTGGCGTCCCATTTGAGCTCGTTGCCGGGGGTGACGCCGCTGAAGTGCCTGGCCAGCAGCTCGCCGTGTACGCCGAGCGCGTCGGGCCTGGTGAGCGCCGAGCCCATGACGAACGGCACCTTGTCCTTGAGCGCGGGGATGTCGGTCTGGATCGGCTTGGGCTGGATGTACTTCATGGAGAAGTCGTCCAGGTAGAAGGGGAACGTGCCGGTGTCGGACTCGACATAGACGCTGAGGAAGTCGACGTCGTACGCGAGCGTGTACGTGCCGGACAGCTGCACCCACTCCCCCGCCGGCACGTCCTTCGGCGAGACGACGCGCTCGTAGCTGGGGGTGCCGCCGGTCCTGCGCTCGATCGACAGGCCGAGCCGGCCCGCCGTGGCCTCCGGTCCGAGCCGCACCCACACCGACAGGGCGTATTTGTCGCCCTTGGCCATCCGGCCGAACACGTTGAGGGCGGGACCGTCCCAGGAGGCAGAGCGGCCGCCCACGGCCAGCGAGCGGCTGCCCGCGTGGGCGGCCTCCGCGCTCGGCTGGAGGGTGGCGGCGGCCCTGGGCGCCCAGTCCTGCGCGGTGCCGTCCTCGAAGTCGCTGCTGACGGGCTCGCGCGTGGGGTCGCCCAGCGGGGTGACGACGATGTCGTCCAGGTAGAACTCGCCGGTGGCGTCGGAGCTCTCGGCGTAGAGCTGCACGTCGGCGGACTCGGCGGTGAACAGGTAGTTGCCCGACAGCCGCGTCCACCCGCCGTCGGTCACGGTGGCCGCCGCGACCCGCTCGTACGTGGTGCTGCCCCCGGTCGGGGTGCGCTGGACGGTCAGCGCGATCGTGGCGGCGGGCCGGCCGCTCACCTGCCGCGCGTACGCGGTCACGGTGTAGCCGACACCTCGGACGAACGGCGCGGAGATGGACGCGCCGTGCCACGTGGCGGTCCGGCCGGTGGTCAGGAGGCTGCTCGTGCCCCCGTGGGCGGCGTCCGGCGTCACCGTGACGGAGACGCCACCGCCCCGTGGCCCCCATCCCTCGGTGGTGCCGTTCTCGAAGTCGTAGGCGAGGTCCGCCGCCGCGTGCGCGGAGAGCGCGGGAACGAGGCATAACAGGGCGGCGGCCACCAGGGCTCGAAGGGTGCGCACGATGCTCCCGATGAAAGTTTCAGCGAAGCGCCGATAAATATCAGGCGGACTGTAGATCGGCGCGCTCCCGTGGTCAAGTTACTTCTCCCCCTCCTCGCCTTGCCTCCTGTGACAGCGGCCCCGGCGCCCGCCGCCATCGTGGTCGCGGCGGACGGTTCGGGCGACCACACGACCGTGCAGGCCGCGGTCGACGCCGTCCCCGCCGGCAACACCCGCCCGGTCACCATCCTGGTCCGCAAGGGCACCTACCGGCAGCAGGTGGTGATCCCGGCCGACAAACCGCACATCTCCCTGGTCGGCGCCACGCGGGACCCGCGCGAGGTGGTGCTCACGTTCGACGCCTCGGCGGCCGCGCAGAAGCCGGACGGCTCGGGACCGTACGGCACCTCCGGCAGCGCCTCGTGCACGATCAGCGCCCCCGACTTCACCGCCCGCAACCTCACCTTCGAGAACGCCTACGACGGGGCCGAAGGTGGGAGTGGCGCGGCCACCTTCAGCCCCCCATGGCCCCCCGGGCCTCGCCTAGTCTCGAAGACATGGACAGGGAGAACCCACTCGGCCAGTTCCTGCGGGCCCGCCGCGAGCTGCTCCAGCCGGAGGAGGCCGGCGTGCCGGTCACGACCCGGCGCCGCGTGGCGGGGCTGCGCCGCGAGGAGGTCGCCCGGCTCGCGGGCGTGAGCACCGACTACTACGTACGGCTGGAGCAGGGCCGCGAGCGCCACCCCTCCGCACAGGTGGTCGACGCGCTCGCCCACGCCCTGGCCCTGGAGGAGGACGCGGTCGCGCACCTGCACCGGCTGGCCCAACCGGTCCGGCGCAAGCGCGCGTCGGCCAGGCGGGAGCGGGTCAGCCCGAACCTGCTGCGCATGATGGAGGGCTGGCCGCACACCCCCGCGGTGGTCCTGGGCCGCTGCCTGAACGTGCTGGCCGCCAACGCGCTCGGCAGAGCCTTGTTCGACGGCCACGCCTACAGCGGGGACCTGGTCCGGCTGGTGTTCCTCGACCCGGACGCGCGGGAGTTCTATCCCGACTGGGACCGGGTGGCGGTCAACACCGTCGCCGGGCTCCGCGCCGGCGTGGGCGCCGACCAGGACGACCCGCTGCTGATCGAGGTGGTCGGCGAGCTGTCGGTCAAGAGCGAGGCCTTCCGCAGGCTGTGGGCCCGCCACGACATCCGCCAGAAGACCCACGAGACCAAGCGCTTCCGCCACCCCTTGGTGGGCGAACTGACCCTGCACTACGAGTCGCTGACCGTGAACAGCGCTCCCGGGCAACAACTCGTCGTCTATCAGGCCGACCCGGGCAGCCCGTCGGAAGAGTCGCTGTCCCTGCTGGGCTCCCTGACCGCCGGCTGAACAACCCTTCACCGACCGCGCCCGGCCGGGGCGCCATTTCGCCATGCCTATCTACCTGGAGATATACCACCATGTCCGTCTGGTTCATCACCGGCTGTTCCACCGGCCTGGGCCGCGCGCTGGCCACCGCCGTGCTGGAAAGCGGCGGGAGCGCGGCCGTCACCGCCCGCGACCCCCTGCAGGTGGCCGACCTCGTCGCCGAGCACGGCGACCGGGCCGTGGCCCTGCCGCTCGACGTCACCGACAAGGCCCAGATCGCGGCGGCGGTCGAGCGGGCGGAGTCCGCCTTCGGCCGCATCGACGTCCTGGTCAACAACGCCGGGTACGGTTACCTGGCCGCCGTCGAGGAGGGCCGGGACGACGAGGTCCGGGCGCTGTTCGACGCGAACGTGTTCGGGCTGGTCGACGTCACCAAGGCCGTCCTGCCGGGCATGCGCGCCCGCGGGAGCGGCCACATCGTCAACGTCTCCTCGCTCGGCGGGCTGGCCGCGTTCGGGGCGACCGGTTACTACCACGCGACGAAGTTCGCCGTGGAAGGCCTGTCGGAGTCGCTGGCGGCGGAGGTCGCGCCGCTGGGCATCAAGGTCACGATCGTCGAGCCCGCGGCGTTCCGTACGAACTGGTCCGGCCCCTCCATGCGGCAGTCTCCCGTCCGCATCGACGACTACGCGGAGAGCGCGGGCACGCGCCGCGCCTCCACCCTGGCCACCTACGGCCACCAGCCCGGCGATCCGGTGCGCGCGGCCGAGGCGATCATCACCGCGGTCGGGGCGGCCGAGCCGCCGCTGCGCCTGCTGCTCGGCCGGGCCGCGTACGAGATCGCCTCCGCGCGGCTCGACACGCTCAGGACCGAATTCGAGGCGTGGCGCCACGTCACGCTCAGCACCGACTACCAAGGGAACTGACTGATATGACGAAGATCGTCCTGGTCACCGGCGCCAGCAGCGGCATCGGTCAGGCCACCGCGGTGCGCCTCGCCCGCGAGGGCCACCACCTGGTCATCGGCGCCCGCCGCGAGGACCGGCTGGCCGCCGTCGCCGAGAGCATCAGGAACGAGGGCGGCAGCGTGGAGGTGCGTCGCCTCGATGTGACGGACCCCGCGGACGTCACGAGGTTCGTCGACACGGCCGCGAAGCAGCACGGCCGGATGGACGTGATCGTCAACAACGCAGGGGTGATGCCGCTGTCCCGGCTGGACTCGCTCCTGGTGGACGAGTGGGAGCGGATGATCGACGTGAACGTGCGCGGCCTGCTGCACGGCATCGCCGCGGCGCTGCCCCACTTCCAGCGGCAGGGCGGCGGCCACTTCGTCACCGTGGCCTCGATCGGCGCGCACCAGGTGGTGCCGACGGCCGCGGTCTACTGCGCCACCAAGTACGCCGCCTGGGCGATCACCGAGGGGCTGCGCCAGGAGCTGGACCCGAGCATCCGGGTCACCACGGTCTCCCCGGGCGTCGTGGAGTCGGAGCTGGCCGACACGATCACCGAGCCGGGAGCGCAAGAGGCGATGCGCGTATACCGGGCGGCTTCGATTCCGCCGGAGGCCATCGCCGACGCCATCGCGTACGCGATCGGCCAGCCTGTGGAGGTGGACGTGAACGAGATGATCATCCGCCCGGCCAGGCAGCGCTGACGGGGCGGGACGGGGTGGGGGCGCGCCGAGGCGCGCCCCCACGCGGCGTCACGGACCGTAGGCCTTGACCTCCAGGAGGCCCACGGAGTTGCTGCCGTTACCGGTGAGCAGGACCCGCAGGCGGGTCGTGCTCGTGGCGTTGAAGGTGACGCTGTTGTAGGCGTTCTTGGTCAGCGTGTACGCCGAGGCGCCCGGCACGTCCACGTACGCGCTGCCGTTCCAGTACTGCAGCTTCCACGACGCGGGCATGTCGATCCCCTCGTCGTCGTCGAAGAAGTACACCTCGGCCCGGTTCAGGTTCTGGGCCGAGCCCCAGGTCAGGTCCACCCACTGCTGCCCGGTCTCCGGCCAGCAGCCCCAGCGCGGGTTGACGGTGTCGTTGGACGACGGCGGGTCGATCCCGTCGTTGATCGCGGCCACGCTCTCCCACGACGAGGTGTTCGACGCCGACGGCGTGGCCGACGACGCCAGGTTGGTGGGATTCGGCTGCTGCGTCCCGCCCCGGTTGAACACCTTGATCTCGGTGAGCCCCGTCCTGGCCCCGGAGGCGGCCGTGGCCAGCACCCGCAGGCGCTGCGTGCTGACCGCGGAGAACTGCACCACGTTGTAGTTGGCCCGCGGCGCGGACGGTGTCTTGGCCTGGCCGGGCACGCTCACCCAGGCGCTGCCGTTGTAGTACTGGATGTCGTACGACGCCGGCGCCCGGTAGGTGGCGCTGGCCGGGCGGCTGTCCTTGAAGTAGAGCCGCACCTCGTTGACCGTCTTGGCGGAGCCGAAGTTCAGCTCGTACCAGTCCTGCCCGGCGGTCGTGCCGCCCCAGAACGGCTCGTTGATCGGGAAGCCGTCCACCGCGCCCGCGGTGGTGCTGCCCGAGGCCGTGGTGGAGGCCGTGGCGGTGGCGCCGGAGGCGAGGTTGGTGAGGTTGGCGGTCAGGTCGACGCCGGCCTTGGCCAGCATGTCGACCATGCGGGCGCTGTTCTGGGTGACCTGCGCGGGCGCCTGCAGCCCGGGCACGGCTACGTGGTAGGTGACGGACCCGCTGGTGGTGACATCACCGGTGGCCGGGTCCCACGTGAACGGCACCAGCGACGACACCGTGGCCGCCCGGTTGCCGTTGATGTAGATCGAGTAGCCCTCGGGCACGCCGGGGTAGCGCACGACGCCGTCGGACGGGTCGTCCCAGACGATGGTCAGGTCGGCGTTGCGGTAGCGCAGGTTGTTGACAGTGAAGTGGGTCCAGCCGATGTTGATCGGCGAGAGCTCCACCTTGGCGTCGTTGCGCGGCCGCAGGCCGGCGACGTCCTCGACCACGGTCCAGTTGCTGCTGCCCAGGATGTTGTGGTGGATCCACGAGCGGTACGTGATGGACGAGCCGTTCCAGTCGGCCCAGAACTCGTTGGCGTCCGGCCACTGGGTGTTGCCGTTGATGTACTGCGCCCAGGCGTTCCAGTAGAGCAGCTTCTTGTACCAGGTCGGGTCGATCCACTCGTTGGGGTAGTTCCGCAGCACCGAGGAGAGCAGGCGGAACTGCACCGTGGAGTTGATCGTGGAGAAGTTGTTGCTGCCGGTGCCCGAGGCCGCCTTGTCAGCCTGATTGGCGGTGTAGAAGGGGAAGATCGGGTACTGCGCCGGGTCGTCGAACAGGCGCAGGGCCTGCTTGTAGGTGGAGGTGTTGGGGATCGCGCCGACGGCGAACGGGTAGTAGTTGTTGATCTCCTTCCACGGCACCCATTCGTTGGTGGACTTCAGCCGGTGCTCGAAGAGCTGCCTGCTCGGGTTCCACAGCACGTTGACGATGGCGTTCTGGATCTGCGTGGCCAGCGTGCGCATCTCGTTGGCCTTGGCCGTGTTGCCGATCGCGTCGTACGCCTGTGCGGCGGCCAGCGCCCCGCTGTACTGGTAGGCGGACTCGGCGCGGTCCATGTTGCCCGGCTTCCAGTGGAAGGACACGGCGTCGGCGTCGTTGCCGGTCAGGGCGCCCCAGTCGTACTCGATGAGCTTGTTGTTGTCGTGGTCGTAGTAGGAGAGCTGGCCCTTGACGTCCTGCTCGGCGTAGCGGGCCAGGTTCGCGGCGATGGCGGGCTGGCCGCCGTGGATCTGGTAGCTCTTCCAGGCCGCCTCGCCGATGTACTGCGTGTAGCTGTTGGACCAGTTCTCCGGGTCGCCGGGGTTGTCCAGGAAGCGGCCGTTCTTGGAGATCTGCCCGACGCTCAGCCAGTCGCCGTACGAGTAGATCGGGTTACGCAGGTACTTGAGGTCGTCGATGTGCATGGGCTGGGTCAGCGCGATCGCGTTGTTGTAGCCCAGCGCGCCCTCGACGGAGGTGGGGAACTGGAAGGTCTGTCCGGGGATGTCCGCGTCCAGGTTGTTGAAGCGCATCAGCCACCAGCGGTAGTAGATGTTCTTCTTGATGCCGGGCTCGGGGACGTCGATGTAGGGGATGTTGTCGGCCCACCACTTGTTGTAGGCGCGCACGTGCGTGGCGAACGCGGTGGCGGGCGTGTAGCCGGCGTAGGCGTCGTAGTCGGTGCGCGAGGCCGGGATCTCGTTGGTGACGAAGCCCATGACGACCTTGACGGTCGTCGTCGCCCCGGCGGCGATCGTGACGGACCTGTTCAGCCCGCCGCTGGAGACGGTGAACCCGTCACCGGTCAGCCTCGGGTAGAGGGTGGTGAGGTTGTTGTAGGCGTTCACCTGGCCGGTCAGCTCGCTGCCGCTGCCGGAGGTGGCGTACGGCGAGGTGGCCCGCAGCTGCAGCGTCGTCGAGGCGGAGCCGCCGTTGGTGATGGCCAGGTTGGCCACCGCCACGTTGTTGTCGGTGATGAACTTCGTCTGGTCGATCGTGATCGAGCCGCTGGTGTGCCGGCTCTTCCAGTAGCTGGGCGCCTGCCAGCGCGAGTTCACCTGTTCGGTGAACGTGCCGGGGGTGACGGCGACGGTGAAGGCGTTGTTGTTGTTGATGCTCTCCCAGTACGCCACCTGCCCGGCGAAGCCGAGCGTGCCGGGCGTGTGGGTCTTCATGAACAGCGCCCGGCCGCGCGTCATGAGCCACGTGCCGGCCGGGTCGTTGCCCGAGCGGGCCAGCAGCCGGTCCATCCAGAAGTCGGTGCCGGAGCTCTCGGCGTCGTAGATGGCCTGCATCGTGTTGCCGGTCGTGTACGACCCCGGCGGAGCGGGGACGGCCGGGCCGCTGAAGGTCGGATAGCCGATGGTCTGGTCCGCGTGCGCCGGCGCACCGGCGACGACCAATCCCGCCACCAGCAGCAGGGCTAATAGGGCGCGCCTCATGAGAAGGCCCTCCATTCGAGCACACCGGTCGAGAAGCCGGACTTGGAGGTGATGTTCAGCCGCAACCGGGTTGTGTTGACCGAGGTGAACGTCGTGGTGTTGAAGGTGTTGCCCGCCACGCCGCAGGACGACTGGCCGGGCACGTTGACGTAGGCGCTGCCGTTCCAGTACTGCACCTGGCAGGAGGCCGGCAGGTCGATGCCCAGGTCGTCGTCGAACCAGTAGGTCTGGATCCTGGAGATGTTCTGGGCGCTGGACCAGCGGTACTCGATCCACTCGGTGCCCTGGTGGTCCCAGTTGCCGTAGGCGCCGTGGCTGTGGTCGGCCGAGTTCGCCGGGGTGTAGCCGTCATTGATCGCCCCGAGCGTCTCCCAGGACGAGACGTACGAGGTGTACGGGGTGGCGCTGGCCGCCAGGTTGCCCGGGGTGGTGGGGCCGCCGCTGGTCTGGACGACCTTCTGCATGGTGCCGTCGGCGTTGAAGTAGAGCTTGTCGATGGTCACCGAGCGGCGGAAGTTGCCTCCGCCCGGGGCGGCGGCGTTGTGGTAGACCATGTACCACTGGCCCTTGTACTCGATGATCGCCGGGTGGTTGGTGGTCGAGCTGACCTGGTCGAGCACGACGCCGCGGTGCGTCCAGGGGCCGAGCGGGTTGCCGGCGGTGGCGTACCTGATGCAGGCGTAACCCGGCGCGGAGCAGGCCGAGTCGTTGGCCGCGTAGGCGAGGTAGTAGACGCCATTGCGCTTGAACATCCAGGGGGCCTCCCAGAAGTTCGACACGCCGCTCGGGGTGACGACCGAGCCGTTGAGCGAGGTCATGTTGGCGTTGAGCTTGGCCGCGCGCAGGCCGTAGTAGGAGCCCCAGTACATGTAGACCTGGCCGTCGTCGTCGGTGAAGACGGTGGGGTCGATGTTGAGCGGCGAGGAGTTGGGGGTGCTGTCGCTGATCAGCGGGCCGCCCTTGGCGTCGCGGAACGGGCCGAGCGGGCTGTCGCCGACGGCCACGCCGATGTCCATCCAGCCGGCGCCGTTGCCGTTGACGGGGACGTACCAGTAGTACTTGCCGTCGGCGCCGCGCTCGACCTCGCCCGCCCAGGCGTCGGCGCCCGCCCAGGAGAAGTTCGAGATCGAGAGCTTGGCGCCCTGGTCGGTGAAGTTGGCGGCGTCGGTCGAGGTGAAGACGTGCCAGTCGCGCATGACGAAGTTCGTGCCGCCCGCGGGGGCCTCGTCGTGGCCGGTGTAGAGGTACAGGGTGTCGCCCACGACCAGCGCGGCCGGGTCGGCCGTGTAGATCGAGGTGGTGATCGGCGCGCCCGCGTACGCGGGCGTCGCGTTGCCGAGGATGAGCACGAGTGCCGCGGTGAGGGCCGCTGCCCAGCGTCGTCTCATGTGTTCGCCCCTTACAATCTAGCGATTGCTTTTGTTAGCGCTAACATCACGGACAGGGATCGAAGCGGTGAACCTAAAAGGTTTTCGGGAAAGTAGAACGACCCGACGGGGGCTGTCAATCGGCCACTGCAACTGTGTGCATGGCCATTCAACTGGGCCTATCTGGCCCGACGGTCGCTGATCAGCTCGCGAGCCGCCTGGTTACAGTTTCATATCACCGAAAAGGGTTTCGACTCGACTGCCATCGAGCGCAGGCCGCGCCTCCGCTGAAAGGCCGCCCTCCCGTGAGAGGTTCGTCTGAGTGCAGGAACGCCAGAAGGAACTCCAGTGGGACACGATCACGAAGGTCAGCGGGTCAGCCGGCGGCGGCTGATCACCGGCATCAGCTCGCTCGGGCTCGGCGCCGTACTGTCGGCGCCCGGCGCCCGGGCCGGGGCGGCGTCGAGGACGGCTACCGGGGATCTCGCCTCGCTGCTCGCCGGCTCGCGGGTGTGCAAGCTGACCCCGACGGCGACGCAGGGCCCCTACTACTTCGACGCCGACAAGATCCGCAGCGACATCCGGGAGAACAAGCCCGGCGTGCGGCTGCGGATGGGCATCAGGGTGCAGGACAGCGAGACGTGCTCGGCCATGGGCAACGCCGTCGTGGAGATCTGGCACTGCGACGCCGCGGGGGTCTATTCGGGGGCGGAGAAGGAGTCGAAGGACGACGCCGCCAGCGGCCCTCCCCCGGGCGGCTTCACCGACGTGGCCTTCATGAGCGACATGAAGCCCTCGGACGACTACCGTTACCTGCGGGGCGCGCAGGTCACCAACGCCGACGGCATCGTGGAGTTCACGACCATCTGGCCGGGCTGGTACCCGGGCCGGACGGTCCACATCCACACCATGGTCCACTTCAGCGACCGGCGCGTGCTGAACACGCAGATCATGTTCGACGACGCGCTCAACGCCAAGGTGCTGGCCACGCCGCCCTATGCGGCGCACACCGGGCGCGACACCTTCAACAGCGCCGACAACATCTTCCGTGACGGCATGATGCTGCAGGTCATCGAGGACGGCGACGGCTACCTGGGCACGATCATCCTGTCCGCCGACTCCGATACCGACGGTGGCTGACCCCGTCCCCAACTCATGAGAACTTCATCCGCGGTAAAGGAGGTCCCCAGAGGTCCCGTCCTACGGTGAGGTCCGGAACACCACAGCATCCCGGACAAGGACACCATAGTGGGACACGATCATGAAGGTCAGCGCGTCAGCCGGAGGCGGCTGTTCGCCGGCATCAGCTCGCTCGGGCTCGGCAGCCTGCTGGCGGCCTGTTCGAGCGCCGAGGGCACGGCGACCGTCACGACGTCCACGGGCGCGAGCGTGACGCCGACCGCCACCACGGCCAAGGACCTCACCTCGCTGTTCGACGGGGCCGGCACCTGCAAGCTGACCAGCACGACGACGCAGGGCCCCTACTACTTCGACGCCGACAAGATCCGCAGCGACATCCGCGAGGACAAGCCCGGCGTGCGGCTGCGGGTGGCCGTCAAGGTGCAGGACAGCGAGACGTGCAAGCCGCTGGGCAACGCGGTCGTGGAGATCTGGCACTGCGACGCGGCCGGGCTCTACTCGGGGGCCGAGGCGGCCTCGACCGGCGGGGGCGGCGGCAACCCGCCCGGCGGAGGCAATCCCCCGAGCGGCGCGCCCACCGGCGCCCCGCCCAGTGGCGGTCCCAGTGGCGGTCCCGGTGGCGGGTCCGGTAACGGTGGGGGCGACATGGCGGATCTGACGCCCACCGACGACAAGCGCTACCTCCGCGGCGCGCAGGTCACCAACGCCGACGGCATCGTGGAGTTCACCACGATCTGGCCGGGCTGGTACCGGGGGCGCACGATCCACATCCACGCCATGGTCCACTTCAGCAACCAGCGCGTGCTGACCACGCAGATGATGTTCGACGAGAAGCTCAACAGCGCGGTCATGGCGAAGTCGCCGTACTCGGAGCACACGGGGCGCGACACGTTCAACGACAACGACAACATCTACGACGGCAGCATGCTCATGAAGATCACTCAGGAGGACGACGGCTACCTCGGGGCCATCGTCTTCTCCGCCGACTCCGACAAGGACGGCGCCTAGACCCGCCGGGCCGGTCGTCCAGGTAGGTGGCGATCGGGAGGGTGCGGGGAGATTCGCCGGACCAGCCGCGTGATAACGTGCCGGACCCCCTAGGGTGGTTTCCGTTCTCGATGAGAGGAAGATCCGGTGAGCGGTACCGGTGGGCGTACGATCCCCGCGGTCGTCGACAGCCCGACCCCTCCAGCGCCCCCGTCCAACGGTCTGGCGCGCTGGTTGCTGCAGCTTCGCGTGCAGCCAACGGGCCCGGAGACGACCGAGGCGCACGCCGAGCCGCAGGCCTGGTGGAAGGTCATGTGCCTGACCGGCGTCGACTACTTCTCCACGCTGGCCTACCTGCCCGCCATCGCCGCGCTGGCGGCCGGTGCCTTATCGCCGCTGGCCACGCTGCTCATCGTGGCGCTGACGCTGCTCGGCATGCTGCCGATGTACCGGCGGGTGGCCCGGGAGAGCCCGCACGGGCAGGGCTCGGTGGCGATGCTGGAGCGGCTGCTGCCGTTCTGGCGGGGCAAGCTGTTCGTGCTGGTGCTGCTGGGGTTCGTGGCCACGTCGTGGATCATCACGATCACGCTGTCCGCTGCCGACGCGTCCGTGCACGTCGTGGAGAACCCGTTCTTCCCGAGCTTCCTGCACGGCCACGAGGTCCTGCTGACCTCGGTGCTGCTGCTGGTGCTGGGCGGGGTGTTCCTGCTCGGGTTCAGCGAGGCGGTCGGCGTGGCCATCCCGCTGGTCGCGATCTTCCTGGTGCTGAACGCGGTCGTCGTCGCCGTCGGCCTGGGCGACGTCTTCACCTCGCCGGACGCGCTCTCCCGCTGGACCGACGCGCTGACCAGCGGCACGGGCGGCTTCGGCGGCCTCATCGGACCGGCCGTCCTGGCCTTCCCGCTGCTCGTGCTGGGCCTTTCGGGGTTCGAGACGGGCGTCAGCATGATGCCGCTGGTGGCCGCCGCCGGCAAGACCGCCGAGGAGCAGCTGGAGTCCCGCGTCGCCAACACGCGCAAGCTGCTCACCTGCGCCGCGCTCATCATGAGCGTCTACCTGATCGCGACCAGCTTCGTGACGACGGTGCTCATCCCGGCCGAGAAGTTCCGGCCCGGCGGCGAGGCCAACGGCAGGGCGCTGGCGTACCTGGCGCACGAGCGGCTCGGCGAGATGTTCGGCACGGTCTACGACATCAGCACGATCCTCATCCTGTGGTTCGCCGGCGCCTCAGCGATGGCCGGCCTGATCAACATCGTGCCGCGCTACCTGCCCTCGTACGGCATGGCGCCCGACTGGGGCCGCGCCGTGCGGCCCGTGGTGCTGGTCTACACGGGCATCTGCGTGGTGCTCACCATCGCGTTCGACGCCGACGTGGACGCCCAGGCCGGCGCGTACGCCACGGGCATCCTGGCCATGATGGTCTCCGGCGCGGTCGCGGTGACGATCTCGGCCATCCGCCGCCGCCAGCGGGCCGCCACGGCCGGCTTCTCGGTGCTCACCCTGGTGCTGGTGTACGCGCTGGTGGAGAACATCCGGGAGAAGCCCGACGGCATCGCCATCTCCGCGCTGTTCATCCTGGGCATCATCGCCATCTCGCTGATCTCGCGCGTCTCGCGGACGACCGAGCTGCGGGCCGACCGGATCGAGTTCGACGAGGCGGCGCGGCGGTTCATCGCCGACTCGCTCGACTACGACGGCGCGCTCAACATCATCGCCAACCGCCGCCAGGCGGGTGACGCGGCCGAGTACGCCGAGAAGGAGGCCGAGCAGCGCGGGGTCAACCCGGTCCCGGGCCGGGCGGACATCATGTTCCTGGAGATCGACGTCATCGACCCGTCCGGCTTCAGCGACGTGCTCCACGTGCGCGGCGTGGAGGTGGACAAGTACCGCATCCTGCGCGCGGAGAGCCCGGCCGCGCCCAACGCCATCGCCGCCGTCCTGCTCGCGCTCCGCGACGCCGGGGGCGTGCGGCCGCACTGCTACTTCGCGTGGGCGGAGGGCTCTCCGCTGGTCCACCTGTTCCGCTATCTCATCCTCGGCCGCGGCGACACGGCGCCGGTCGTACGCGAGATCCTGCGCAAGAGCGAGCCCGAGCCCGCCAACCGGCCCGGCATCCACGTCGGCGGCTAGCGGGCGCCTTCACGCCCAGCGGGCGCCGAGCCAGGCGAGGGTGGCGCGGCGGGAGTGCTCGCGCCGCTCCCGCAGGTGCGGCGCGTGCGCCGGTCCGGGAAGCACCACGGTACGCGTCCAGTAGCCCAGGAGCGTCACCAGCAGGGCGTCCACGCCCTCTGGTGCCGCCCGCCGCCCGAGCGGGTGCCCGGCGAAGACCTCCTCCGGGTCGGGATCCCCGAGCTCGGACTCCAGCAGCAGGCAGACGAGGTCCACCCAGTCCGGGCCCATGCAGGCCCGCCCCCAGTCCACCAGCCGGGCCGTGCCGCGCTCGTCGATGAGGATGTTGTCGAACCGCGGATCGAAGTGGAGCATCGTGTCGCCGGTGACCAGCGACTCCCATTCCCGCTCGACCTCCGCCAGCCTGGCCAGGTGGTCGCGTTCCCACACGCCGAGCCGGGCGGTGCCCGGGTCCTGCCACAGCTCGCAGCGGCCCTTCATGCGCGCGGCGACGGTCGAGAGGCCGTCCACCGGCGCCGGGGTCAGCTCCCTGGCGCAGACCGTGAGCAGGTCCAGCGCCGCCGCCAGCTCCTCGGGGCGCCACGGCTCGTGCGGCACCCTACCGGGCGCCAGTTCGGAGCAGATGAGCAGCCAGCCGTCCCTTTCGTCCGCGAACAGCAGGCGCGGCGCGGGCACCCCGGGAGGCAGCGCCGCGCTGACGGCGGCCTCCTCCCGGTAGCCGGCCGCGTCCCCGCCGTCCGCCGGGACGGCCTTGACGAACACGCGTTCCCCGCCGGCGAGCGCGGCCACGCCGAGCACGCCGTCCGAGAAGCCGCCCCGCCGCTCCTCGAAGCCGCGCACGGCGCCCAGCCTGCGCTCCACCTCGGCCACGAGCGACGGGGGCAGCTCGGCGAAGTCACGCCGCCGGATCGGCCTCATCCGCCCTGCCCATTTCCGCCCTGTCCATTTCCGCCCTGTCCATTTCCGCCCTGCCCACTTCCATGGGGCCCCGATCGAGCGCCAGCTTGGCAATGCGGAATCGGGCGCAGCGCGCCTCGAGCTCGTACACGTCCTGCGGAGTCCACCATTCGATCATGGGCACCAAGGTCATCCCATGCCACCCGTTAAAGCGGTCGACTTGGCGGAGACTTTTCACGTCAGCAACTCGACCGTGCCCCGCTCGCCGTCCACCCTGATCCGGTCGCCGTCGCGCACGCGCATGGTGGCGTTGCCGGTGCCGACCACGGCGGGGATGCCCAGCTCGCGCGCGACGATCGAGGCGTGCGACAGCGGCGCGCCCATGTCGGTCACCACGGCTGCCGCGCGGGGGAACATCGGGGTCCAGCCCACGTTCGTGAGCGTCGTGACGAGGATCTCGCCCGGCTTGAGCCGGTCGCCCTCCTCGGGCCCCGAGATCACCCGGGCGATGCCCTCGACGATGCCGGGGGCGCCGGGGAAGCCCTTCACGGTGTCGCTCACCGGCACGACCGTGCCGCGCGCGTCGTAGACGTCGACCCGCCGGGCGGGGTCGGCGGCCCAGCGCACGGGGTCGAAGTGGCCGACGATCAGCGCGGGGTAGAGCGGCAGGGCCGCGTACTGCTCGTAGGTGGCCCGCCGCACCGGCACCCGCTCCAGCGCGGCCGGGTCACCCCGCAGCAGGGCCAGCAGCTCGTCCAGGTAGAGGAAGAACACGTCGTCGCCCCGGCCCGACAGCTCCCCGGCCCGTACGGCGAAGGCCCGCAGCACCCAGAACGCCCGCATGTTCTCCGAGCGCGCGGACTCGCGGTCCCGCACGACGGCGTTCCACCGCTGGACCCTGGCGCGCATCCTGGCCTCCTGGCGCGGATAGCGCCCGGCGAAGCGCGCCCACGCCTCCTCCCTGGCCTTCCGCTGCCGCGCGAGCAGCGCCTCGGTGTCGGCCCGCAGGTCGCGCAGGCCCGCGAGCTGGGCGTCGATCCAGGCGTCGTCCTCGCCGGGCCGCGGGATCGACACCTCGAACTCGTGAGGGCCGCGATGCCCGTACGCGCGGGCGAACTCGTCCCTGGTGATCTCCCCGCGCGCCAGCCTGGACAGGCCCATCACCGGCCCCAGGCTGGCCAGCTCGCCATCGGTGTTGACGCCGGTCAGCATGGCCTCGGCGTCGACCTCGCCCATCATCTTGCGCAGCCGGTCGCGGGTCCAGACCAGGGTGGCGCCGCCCTGGCGGCCGGCGGCCTCCAGCATGCGGCAGGAGGTGACCAGATGCGGCTTGATCTCGCGTTCCCACAGCTCGGCCAGCTCGGGGCCCGACCCGGTGGCGGCGATCGTGGCGCGCAGCTCCTCGCAGCGCCGCTGCGAGGTGTCCAGGAACGCGCGCATGCCCTTGAGGTTGGTACGCACGCGGCGCTGGACGCCGACCGCCATGGGCAGGACCCGCTTGATGATCTCCCAGCGCGACACCGGCACCATCGGCACGCCGAGCCCCGGCGGCAGCTTGCCGAAGATCTGGTCGACCGTGCTCAGCCTGCCGCGCATGCCCAGGGCGCCGGCGATGGAGTGGACGACGCTCAGGTTCATGTAGAAGCGGCCGCCGATGTTGCCGACCATGTCGAAGCCCGGCAGGGCCGAGGCGGACATGGCCTCCGTAATGAACAGCCGCACGAACGACCACGTCATGGGCGTCATCACGTCGGGGATGGCCTCGCCCAGGTTGCCGCCGGTCCACAGGTATTCGCCCTTGAGGCTGTCGTTCCACTCCTCGACCTGCGGCTTGAGGCCGGTGATCGGGCGGGCCTGGACGATGGCGAACCTCCCGTCGCGCCTGGCCCACTCGACGTCCATCGGCGTGCCGTACAGGCTCTGGATGCGCGCGCCGATCGCGGCCAGCTCCACGGCCTGCGCGGCGTCGAGCACGGCCGCGCGCCGCAGGTCCTCCGGGACGGGCTCCTCGCGGGTGCCGTCGGGGGTGCGGACGGTCCTGACCGTCTTGTCACTCACCTGCTCCTGGGTCACGGCGCCGCCGGACACGACGACCGTGTCAGGGGTGACCTGGCCGCCGACGACCGCCTCGCCGAGCCCCCAGGAGGCGTTGACGACGGTCTCGTCGCGGGCGCCGCTGACCGGATTCGCGGTGAACATGATGCCGGCCGCGTCCGCGTCCACCAGCTCCTGGACCACCACGGCCAGCGCCACGTCGTCGTGGGGGACGCCGTTCTGGTCGCGGTAGGCGACGGCGCGCGGGTTCCACAGCGAGGCCCAGCAGCGTCTGACCGCGTCGAGCAGGGCGTCGCCCCTGATGTTGAGGTAGGTGTCCTGCTGGCCGGCGAACGACATGTCCGGCAGGTCCTCGGCGGTGGCGGACGAGCGCACGGCCACCGGCACGTCGTCGCCGAGCGCCTCGTACGCCCGGCGGATCTCCGCGGCGAGCCCGGCGGGCATGTCGTGCTCGGCGAACAGCGTCCGCGGGTCCTCCGCGTGCGGGATCTCGTCGCGGAAGGCCGACACGAACGCCCGGTAGGCCTCGGTCGTGATGTGGAACCCGGCGGGAACGGGCAGCCCCGCCCTGGTCAGCCTGGCCAGCGACGCGCCTTTGCCGCCGACGGTCGCGAGGTCGGCCGCCGCGTCGTCGAGAGGGAGTACGGCCTTCACGTCACACGCTCCTTTGCGCCTTTTGCGACCCGCCCATGGAGGCCGCCAGCCGCTGCTCGGCGATCTCCTGCGCGGCGGCGAGGAAGTCGAGGGTGGCCCGCGCGACGGCGTCCGCGTCGTCGCCGGACAGGGTGCGGCCCGTGCTCATGGCCCGGTCGATGGTGTCGGCCACCAGGAACGCGATCCGGTCGGCGGACTCCTCCGCCTCCATGCGCAGGCCGTCCGGCACGAACAGGAACCCGTACAGGACGGCGTTGGCCACCATGGCGTGGTCGCCCGGCTCCTCGCGCACCGCGCCCAGCTTGACCAGCTCCGCCACGTACGCCTCCAGGGGCAGGCCCATCGTCGGCGACTGGCCCGCCTGCTGCTTCTGGCGGGTGAACTTGCCCAGCAGGTCCGAGTCGCCCCGCATGAGCGCCTGGAGCAGCGGCCTGCGCAGCAGCACGCGGGCGTATCCGCCGTACAGCTCGCCCAGCGTGGCCGGCGTGCCCTGGCGGACCTCGGCCAGCATGAGCACCCGCTCGCGGCGCAGCAACGCGGCGAAGAGCTCGTCGCGCGTCTTCCAGTGCAGGTAAATGGTGCCCTTGGCGACGCCTGCCCGCTTGGCCACGTCGTCGATCGTGGTCTTGCCGTAGCCCCAGCGCAGGACCAGATCGGCGGCGGCGTCGAGGATCCGGTGAGCCCGCTCCATCTGCCGGGCCGGGTCCTGCGGTGGCCGCCCTACCTTGACCATCCGTCTCACCTCATTTGTTTGACCAGATGAGACTAATCGGTCATTAAATTAATGGCAAGTTCACTCAGGGGTGGTCGAGAGTGGTGAAGCTCGCGTGCGCGCCGAGGTCGCCCAGCCGGTCGAGCGCGGCCAGCCAGCTCGCCCCCGCCGCGCCGTCCCGCGCGGTGACCACCTCCCGCCCGGCCAGCAGCGCCATGACCGCCGTGCGTACCGGGCCGTCGGCGGCCAGCACGCCGCCCGCCAGCACGATCGGACCCTCCCCGTGCACGCGGCCCGCCGTCGCCGCCAGCCGCCGCGCGGCCTCGCCGACGATCTCCGCCGCGCGCTCGTCCCCGGCCGCCGCCGCCTCGGCCACGAGCGGCGCCGCGGCCCCCACCAGCATCCGGTCGGCCTGCGCCAGCCGCACGATGCGGTCGGCGCGCCGGCGCGGCTCCCCCGTCGCGCCGAAGTGCGCGCCGACCAGCTCCACCAGCGGCCCGTACGGCAGGCCGCGATCGAGCGCGCGGACGGCCGCGCGCACCCCGGCCCGGCCGATCCAGAAGCCTCCGCCCTCGTCGCCGAGCAACCACCCGAGCCCGTCGGCGACGGCCGCCACCGCGCGGCCGCAGAAGCGGGCGGCCGCCGCCCCCGTCCCGGCCAGCAGCAGCGTGCCGGACGGCTCCGGGGTGCCGGCCGCGTAGGCGACGTCCACGTCACTCGCCGGCCTGGGCGGGGAGGCGATGCCGCACGCGGTCCAGACGCGCCGCAGCACCTCGGCGAAGCCGTCGTCCGCGCCCGCCACCCCCGCCACCGAGGCGGCCACCAGCGATGGGTCCAGGCCGTCGAGCGCGCGGCGCAGGGCCTGCTCGATCGCCGCCCCGGCCGCCGGGCCGCCGTGCGCGGCCGGGTTGCCGGGGCCGGCGGTGCCGTATCCGAGCCTGGTCCCGTCCGCCGCGTGGAGGGCGGCCCGGGTGGTGGTGCCGCCGGCGTCGACGCCGGCGAAGAGCATCATCGGACCAGTCTCGCCGCGCCGGGCGCGAGGGTGAAGGCCGTGCCGCACGCCTCGTAGGAGCCGGTCGCCGGGTCGAAGGCCTCGGTGATCCCGTCGAGCGTGACCTCGGCCGGCTCGTCGTGACGGGCGTTGCAGACGAACCGCAGGCCCTCGCCGTAGCGGCCCACCAGGACGTCGCCGTCGTGGTCGACCGACGTCCAGCCGGACAGTTCCGCCGCCACCGGGCGCAGCCAGCGGGTGTTGAGGTCGCGCACCATGCCGTAGCGCTCGGTCGGCACGCCGTCCCCGTCGATGAGCGCCGGCCGGAAGCCCTCGCCGCGCGCCGGGTCGGGCGTCCAGTAGGTGAAGTACTGGATGCCGGTGTAGCCGTGGGCGAGCGCGGTGTTGACCTGCCAGGCCAGCTCGGCGGCCGTCGGCTCGCGGTGCCCGTCGTAGGCCAGCGTCTGCACGTACATCCAGGCGGGCAGCCCTGCCCGGCGCGCGTGCTCGCGCACGGTCGCCAGGTCGGCGAGGTAGCCCTCGTCGAAGCCGTCGGCCAGGAACGGGTAGCGGTCGAAGGAGAGCACGTCGGGGCGGACGATCCTGGCGAACTCCCCCACGTACGCGTCGTAGGGGCCGGTGGCGTGGCTCGGGAGGAGGTTGGCGTAGGCGAAGGCGCCGGCCGCACGCACGGCGGCGACCCCGGCCGCCACCCTGGCGAACTGCTCGGCGTGCGGCTCGTCCATGAGGCTGACGCCGCGGAAGGAGCGGAACGGGCGGTAGTCCTCGACCACCCGGCCGATCAGCGGCGCGGGGTCCACGTCCAGGTCGCGCATGAGCACGTCCACGCGCGGGTCCGAGGCGACCAGCACGCCGAGCCCCGCCTCCTCGGCGCAGGCCAGCGCGTGTCGCAGGATGACGCGGTCGTTGAGGTAGTTGCCGGTGATGACCAGGTCGATACCGGCGTCGGCGATCTCCCGGTAGCGGGCGGCCGTCGTCTCGTGGGGCGGCGGCGGCCAGAAGGCGGCGATCGTCAGGTTCACAGCGCTCCCGTCCTGATCCGCCCGGCGTAGCGGGCCACGAGGGCGTCGTTGTGCGCGTCGGCGCCGGGGATGTTGGCCGACAGGTAGACCGGCGGGACCGTTCCATCCGCCTGGAGCAGGCCGATCGCCTCGGCGATCATCAGCTGCACGACCAGCGCCGAGGTGATCGAGGAGATGCCGCAGACCGGGCCGTGCTCGGTCGGCAGGACGGCGTCCCCGTACGGCGCCAGGTTGTCGATCACAATGTCCGCCAGCTCGAACAGCCGCTCCCCCGACGGGTGGCGCGAGGTGATGGCGCCGGAGTGGGCCAGGGAGGTGATCGCGATCAGCGGCAGGCCGCGCTCCTTGACCAGCCGGGCCATCTCCACGGTCGAGCCGTTGCCGCCCGAGTTGGAGGCGATGACGAAGACGTCGGACTTCTCGATCGTGTGCAGGGCCAGCACCTGGTGCGCGGTGCGCGGATCGCGCTCGGCCAGCGGGTCGAACTCGCCGGGGTCGGCCGAGCCCAGCACCACCGGGTCGCGCAGGGTGAGCCGGTTGGTCGGGATGAGACCGCCCGCCCGGCCCGCCACCTCCAGCGCCACCGCCTCCGAGTGCCCCGTCCCGTACGCGTGCACGACGCCGCCGGCGCGCACGGCCTCGGCGATCAGCGCCCCCGACCGCCGGATGGCGGGCAGCTGGCCGGTCAGCAGCCGGTCCAGGCGGGAGCGCGCCTCGTCGGCGAAGGCCATCACAAGATCCATAGATTGTTTCCTCAACGGTTCATGCCGGCGGTCAGCCCGGCGACGATCTGGCGCGTGGCCAGGACGAAGAGCACGACCAGAGGGACCGTCGTCATCACCAGGCCGGCGAAGAGCGTCCCCCAGTCGTTCTGGAACTGGCCGAAGAAGTGGGTGAGGCCGACCGGCAGGGTCAGCTTGCTCTCGTCCCGCATCAGGACCAGGGGGTAGAAGAAGTCATTCCAGATCGGCACGAACTGGAAGACCACCACCGTCGCGAGCGCGGGCCGGACCAGCGGCAGCATCACGTGCCAGAAGGTCGCGAACGGGCCGGCGCCGTCCAGGGACGCGGCCTCGTCCAGCTCGTACGGCAGCTGGCGGAAGAAGGCGGTCAGCACGAAGACGTTGAACGGGACCGACCCGGCCGCGTAGACCAGCACCAGCCCGGCCAGCGAGTCCACCAGCCCCATGCTCTCCAGCAGGTAGAACAGCGGCAGCACACCCAGGTGGGCGGGCAGCGTCATGCCGGAGATGAAATAGGCGGCGAACATGCCGCGGCCGCGGAACTCCCTGCGGCCCAGCGGGTACGCGGCCAGCAGCGAGACCCCGGCGCCCAGCAGCACCGCGCAGACCACGACGACCGCCGAGTTGACCACGTACGTGGAGAAGGACGCCTCCGTCCACGCCTTGACGTAGTTGCCGAACCCGGTGGGCCGGCCGAGCGGCCGGTCGAAGATCTCGCTGGTGGGCCGGAACGAGCTGAGCACCATGACGAGCAGGGGCGCCATGGAGAAGGCGGCGTAGCCCCAGAGCAGGATCTTGATCGCCAGTGCCCTCATGCCTTCCTCCTCAGGACCCGCTCGAGCAGCAGCGTCGAGCCGAAGATGAAGGTGAACATGAAGACCGCCAGCGCCGAGGAGGTGCCCAGCGCGTTGACGTCGCCCGAGGCGAAGGCGGTCCGGTAGAACAGCAGTCCGAGCACGTCCGTCGCGCCCGCCGGGGCGCCGTTGGAGCCGCCGAGCGCGTAGACCAGGGCGAAGGTGCCCATGCTGCCGATGAAGCTGAGGATCGTGACAGTGGCCATGGCCGGCTTGAGCAGCGGCAGCGTGATGCGCCAGAACACCTGCCAGGAGCCCGCGCCGTCCGTCCTGGCGGCCTCGCCGTACTCCTGGGGGATGCCGCCGAGGGCGGCGCTGAACAGCAGCATCGGAAAGCCCACCCACTGCCAGGTGGTGATCATGATGACGGTCGGCAACGCGGTGTCCGGGTCGCCCAGCCACGGCATCGCCAGGCCGAGCGGCTTGAGGAACGCGTTGACCGGGCCGAAGGCGGGGCTGAGCAGCAGGGTCCACAGGTAGCCGATGACCAGGGGGTTGACCAGGTACGGCAGGGCGAACATGGTCTGCAGGGCCCGCTTGCCGCGCCGTACTCGGGACAGCGCGAGCGCGAAGGCCAGGCCCAGCGTGTTCTGCACCAGCATGGTGCCAGCGAAGAGCAGGAAGTTGTGCCCCAGCGCCGGCAGCAGCTGGTCGAGGAAGGTGCCCGACAGCAGGCCGGCGTAGTTGTCCACCCCGGCGAAGCCGCCGCGCAGCGTGCCCTTCCAGGAGAAGAAGCTGTAGGTCAGGCCGGTGAACAGCGGGTAGACCACGAAGGCCGAGTAGAGGAGGAAGGCGGGGATCAGGAACAGGTACGACGATCCCCGCCCCCGCCGCGTGCCTAGAGCCATGTGGACACGCTCTTGTCGAGCCGCTCCGCCGCTTCCTTGGCGGTGATCCGGCCCAGCAGCATCTCCTGCAGCGCCTTGGAGAACACGGCGGCCGAGGAGGGGTTGCCGTAGGCGAACTCGTTCATGAAGTAGGCCGCGCCGTGCTGCTTGAAGGTGGTGGCGACCTCGCCGAGCAGGGGGTCCTTGGGCGTGACGCCGGGGACGGCGGAGAAGATGCGCAGGGTGTCGGTGTAGAGCCGGCCGTAGTCCTTGGAGGCCAGCCAGGCGGCGAACTTCAGCGCCTCGGCCTTGTGCTTGGTCTTGACGTTGATGCCGTAGGAGCCGTCGGTGAACCCGGGCATGAGGCCCTGGCCCTCCGGCGAGGGCGGCGTGAAGACGCCGAGATCGACGCCCTTGGCGTTCTCGTTGAAGAAGTTCAGCTCCCACAGGCCGCCGGGGAACATGGCCGCCTTGCCGGAGGAGAACAGGATCTGCGCGTCGGTGTAGGAGACGCCGGCGGCGTTCTCGGGGAAGTACGGCTTGAGCTTGCCGAGCTGCTCGATGCCCTCAACGAAGCGCGGGTCGGCGAACTTCTTCCGCTTGGCCTTGACGTCGGCGAGGAACTCGTCGCCGCCCCACTGGGCGGTGCCGAAGATGCTCGCCACGATGGGCAGCATCCAGTCGTCCTTGCCGCCGAAGGCGAACGGGATGATGCCCTTGGCCTTGAGCTTCTCGGCGGCGGAGATCATCTCGTCGTACGTCTTGGGCGGGGTGACGCCGTTGTCGGCGAAGATCTTCTTGTTGTAGATCACCTGCAGGGTCTGCACGGCGAACGGGACGCCGTACACCTTGCCGTCCTTGTCGCCCTTGGCGGCGCGCAGGACGCCCTCGTCGTAGCTCGCCAGGCCGGGCACGTCCTTGGCGTCGAGCGGGAGCAGCCGGCCCGCCTCGACCAGCGGCTGGAGCTGGGCGCCGGCGCGCAGCCAGGCCAGGTCGGGGCCGCTGTCGCCGGCCAGGCCGGTGGACAGGATCGTGTCGTACTCGGTGGCGGTGGTGAAGGAGCGGGCGTCGACGTCGACCCCGGGGTTGAGCTTCTCGTACGCGGCGAACATCTTGTCGTAGTTGGCCTCGGGACCCCACCCCCAGACCGAGAGGGTGACCTTGCCCTCGCCGGCACTGGTGGTGGTCGAAGGGGCACAGGCGGTGAGGGCTGTCGCCAGCGCGACAGCGGCGGCGAGGCGCATGGGGGGGCTCCTAGCGTGGGGGCAGGCGGTGCTTGGCGACCGCGTCGGTGGCGGCGGTCAGCAGCTGGTTGCTGGTCTGATGGGTGCGTTGGACGACGCCGATGTAGAGGCAGTCCAGGACGAGCATCTGGGTGTGGCGGGCGGCCACCCCGCCGGCGCGGAAGGGGGTGTCCTGCGCGGCGGTGGTGAGGACGATGTCGGCGGCCTCGGCCAGCGGGCTGCGGGGGAAGTTGGTGACCGCGATCGTGGTGGCGCCGCGTTGTTTGGCGATGGTCAGCGGCTCGACGACCTCGGCCGTGGTGCCCGAGTGGGAGATGCCGAGCGCCACGTCGTGGTCGTCGCGCGCGTTGGCGCTGCAGACGGCGTTGTGCACGTCCGTCCACAGCGCGCCCGGCCGGCCGATGGCGTGCAGCCGCAGGTGCAGGTCCATGGCCACGCCGGCGCTGCCGGCGACCGCGAAGAAGTCGATGAACCTGGCGCGCACCAGGGCGGAGGCCGCCCGGTCCACCGCCTCGAGGTCGAGCTGGGCCGCCGTCTCCTCCATCGCGCGCATGTCGCTGGCCAGCAGGCTGCGCAGCACCAGGCTCGCGGGGTCGTCCGGCGAGAAGGCGATCAGGCTCTGCTCGCGCGGGGTGGCGTCGTTGCGGCCGAGCTCGGCCGCCAGCGCCAGCCTGAGCTCGGGGTAGCCGGCCAGGCCCAGCTCGCGGCAGAAGCGGGTGACGGTGGTGAGTGAGGTGCCGCACCGCTCCGCCAGCTCGCCGATGGTCGAGGCGGCCACGGCGGCGGGGTCCGCCAGGATCGTCTCGGCGATGCGCCGGTGGGTCGCGGTGAGGGTGGGCTCGACCCCCCGGATTCTGGCCAGGATCGGTGACATGGGAGGAACCCTCCCGCTTTCCACCATGTATGTCAATAGTTCACATTCAACAGACGATGTTAGAAAATTTCCCCCTTGTGTGACCTGTTGGGAATATGTCACTTTCGAGGCCATGCGGAACTTCCTCCTGGCGCTGGTGCTCGGGAGCGCCGGCCTGCTGCCCACCCGCGCCGACGCGGTGGACATCCAGTTACTGGCCTTCAACGACTTCCACTCCGGCTTCCCGACCAGCTTCGCCATGACGCCGTCCGGCCCGGTCCCGGCGGGCGGCGCCGAGTACCTGGCCGCCCACATGGACCGGCTCCAGCGCGACAACCCCCACGGCACGCTGCGGCTCGCGGCCGGCGACAACATCTCCTCCAGCACCATGAACGCCACCGCCCTGCACGACGAGCCGGGCATTCAGGCGCTCAACCTGATGCGCCTGGACGCCTCCAGCGTCGGCAACCACGAGTTCGACGAGGGCCTGACCGAGTTCCGCCGGATGGAGAACGGCGGCTGCCACCCGATCGAAGGGTGCGCGCTCCCGGGCTTCAAGGGCGCCGACTTCCCGTACCTGGGCGCCAACATCGTCGACACCACCACCGGCAAGCCCGCGATGACCCCCTACATCGTGAAGGAGGTCAAGGGCGTCAAGGTCGGCATCATCGGCGTCAGCTACAAGAACACGCTGAACGAGGCCCCCGGCCCCACCGCGCCGCTGGAGGGACGCGACGAGGCCGAGGCGGTCAACACGTACGCGGCCGAGCTCAAGGCCAAGGGTGTGCGGACCATCGTGGTGCTGATCCACCAGGGCGGCGGCCAGACCGGCGGCGGCCTGCCCAACCAGTGCAACAACCTGGCCGGGCCGATCAAGGACATCGTGCAGCGGTTCGATCCCGAGGTGGACGCGGTGATCTCGGGGCACACGCACAACGCGTACAACTGCGTGATCAACGGCATCCCGGTCACCCAGACCTCGGGCCACACGCGCGAGCTCACCAGGATCTCCCTCACCGTGGACCGGGCGACCGGCAACCCGACCGCCTCCAAGGCCGAGAACCTCACCGTCACCCACGACGTCAAGCCGGACGGCCAGATCGCCGCCCTGCGCCGCAGGACCGACGAGCAGGGGCAGAAGCTGCTGGACCGGCCGGTCGGCCTGCTCGCCCGCGACCTCACCGCCCAGCGCAACGCCGCCGGCGAGTCCACCGTCGGCCACGCCCTGGCCGACGCCCGGCTCTTCGCCACCTCGGCCCCGGAGAACGGCGGCGCCCAGATCGGGATCCAGCCGCCCTACGGCGGCGGCATCGGCGGCGACCTGATCGTCAACCCCACCGGCAACGAGATGGCGAACCTGGTGACGCACGGCAAGGCGCTGCGCGTGCAGCCGTTCAGCAACATGCTCGTCACCATGACGCTCACCGGCACCCAGCTGGAGCGGCTGCTGGAGCAGCAGTGGTGCGGCCAGGGCACCGCGCGCGTGCTCGGCGTCTCCCAGGGGCTCACGTACACCTACGACAACGCCAAGCCCGCCTGCGACCGGATCGACCCGGCCACCGTCAAGCTCAACGGGACCGTCGTCGACCCGGCCGCGAAGTACCGCCTGACCGCCAACTCCTTCATCGCGAACGGCGGCGACGGCTTCTCGGTGCTGACCGAGGGCACCGACCGGGTGGAGAAGGTACGCGACATCGAGGCGTTCGAGTCCTACATCCGGGCGAAGAGCCCGCTGCAGGCCCCGGCCCTGGGCCGGGTCACCCGCCTGAACTAGGACCAGGGCGGCGGTCCCGGGCCGCCACGACGATGAGCGCCCCGGAGACCGTCCCGGCGAAGAACGGGGACGGCACGAGCAGGACGCCGCCCAGCGCACACCACGCCGCGACACCCCAGCCGAGTCCGGCGGGCACCGCCACCCCTCGTCCGGCCAGGTGCCAGATCAGGCACCCCAGGAGGAACAAGGGGACGGCGAAGCCCCCCGGACCGGCCCAGAAGACGAGCTTGTTCTGCAGGGACTCCACCGTCTGGGCGCCGCCCGTGAATTCGAGCGGGACGGCCGCCCACAGCCCCCGGTCCGCCCAGCCGGCGACGTCGCCCCAGGCGAAGAGCGCCAGCAGGGACAGGTGCCCCGCGCCCAGCACCAGCATGATCCCGCTCGCCCAGCGGAGCAGCCGCTTCTTGGAGTCCATCGTGACACCCTTCTATGTTGACCAACATAGGCTATATCGCCGGGCATATGCTCTGTCATTCGGCATACCTGGTTAGATGGCCGCATGGCCACGCGACGCATCGAGAGCACTCAGGAGAGCCGCCGGCTGCTGGTGACGGCCGCGGCCGAGCTCTTCGCCGAGAAGGGATACCGGCAGACGAGCTTCATCGACATCGCCGACAAGGCCGGCATCAGCCGCGGCTCCATCCCCTGGCACTTCGGCAACAAGCTCGGCCTGCTGGAAGCGGTGGTGGACGACCAGGTCCAGGCCGTGCCGAGCGGCTTCCCCCCGCCCGCCGGTGATCCGCTCGACCAGGTCATGGGCTTCATCCGCCGGCCCGCCACGCGGCTGTTCATCACCCTGCTCGCCGAGGCCGTGGAGGTCGGCTCACCGATCCGCGAGCACTACGCCCGGCTCCACGCGGCACTCCGGCAGGGGGTGCTGGCCCGGATACCGGCGGACGCGCTGCCCCCGGGCACCGACCCGGAGGCGTTCGCGGTCCTGCTGGTGGGGGCCGTCATCGGCGTCCACGCCCAGTGGCGCGTCGCTCCCGAGGCGGTGGACCTGGAGTCCGTCCAGACCACGCTCCGCGCCCTGCTGCCGGCGGGCCTCGGGCACGCCTGACCTGGCTTACCCGATCTTGGCCAGCAGCGACGAGGCCGGGGAGACGAAGGACGGGTCGCCGGTCTCCACCGCCGTCCGCAGCAACCGCCGGGCCAGCTCCATGTCACCCCGCGCGTACCTGATCTCCCCCATCCGGCAGGCGGCCTCGGCCACCAGGTCGGCCTGCTCGGTCAGCCCCAGCGTGAGCTCGTAGTAGCGCAGGGCGCCGTCGTGGTCGCCGAGCCAGTAGCACAGCTCGCCGAGGTGCGCCGCGGCCAGCCCCGACTCGGTGTCCCCCGCGTCGATGACCCGCTGGTACCAGGTGAGCGCCTCGGGGAAGTCCCGGTTCCGCTTGGCCAGCGCGCCCAGGTACATCGCCGCGAGCGCGCTGTAGTGCCCCTCGGCCTCCTCGACGCCCCGCAGGTACCACTGCCGGGCCCGTTCCTCGTCCTCCTCGTGGTACGTCTGCCCCAGCGCGATCGTGGCCCGGGCCGCGAGGTCGGCGTCGCCGGCGTCGAGCACCCGCAGGTACGTCTCCCGCCCCTCGTCCACCAGCCCGGCCCCGACCAGCGTCTGCGCCAGCGTGGCCACCGCGATGGGCTCGCCCCCGGCGGCCGCCGCCCGCAACGTGTCCAGGGACGCCTCGGTGTCCCCGCGGTTGCCCTGCAGCATGCCGAGCAGGCTCCCGAACACCCCGCGGATGGGGCTGTCGGCGTCGGCCGCCGCCCGCTGCGCGACGTCGAAGAACGCCTCGGTGTCCCCCTCGTCGTCGAGCAGTTCGAGCAGCCTGCCGCCGGCGACGAACCGTACGTCCGCGTCGTCGTCCCGGCTGAGCCGTTCGTAGATCGCCCGGGCCTCGGCGTGCTCGCCCAGCTCGGCCAGCCGGTCGGCGACGTCCAGCTCGGTGAACGTCCCCCGCCCGGCCAGCTCGAAGTACGCCCGTACGGCGGCCGGGTCCGCACACCGCTCGCCCAGCTCGCGCGCCACGGCGGCGGCCTCGTCGCCCATCAGCCGGAGGATCCGCACGGCCAGGTCGTGCTCGCCGCGGTCGGACGCCTGGTGGGCGAGCACCCGCAGGTTGCCCGCCGCCACCTCGGAGCCGGCGCCCGCGGCGGCCGCGAACGCCTGTGCGGCGCCCATGTGGTCGTCCTCCTCGTACAGCCAGATGCCGAGCTGCACGCCGCCCCGGTCCACCGCGTCGGGCGCGCCGGACTCCATGGCCAGCCGCACCTCCCGGACGGCGCCGGCCGTGTCGCCCAGCCCGCGCAGGGCCTTGGCGAGGTCCACGCGGATGCCGGCCGAGGTGCCGGGGAAGCCGGTCTCCACGCCCCGCCGGTACATGAGGGCCGCGTTCTCCAGGTCGTCCCGCGCCTTGTACGCGTCGCCCCATGCCCAGTAGCCCATCGACACGGTCTCGGGGTCGCCGGTGCCGACGGCCCGCTCGGCCTCCTCCACCACCGCGTCGTGGTCCTCCATGAGGAGCAGGTGGGCGATCAGGTGGCGCTCGCTCTCGAGGTCCCCGGCCGCCGCACCGGCGGTCAGCGCCTCGCGTACGCCCTCGGCGTCGCCCCGCGCGTTGAGAAGGTCGGCCAGCACGACGGCGGTGGCGGGCATCGCGGCGCGGGCCGCCTCGATCGCCCCGTCGAGGTCGCCGCGGCGGTGGCGGAGGATGGCGATGTTGCGCCAGGCCATCTCGGCCGTGCGCGGGTGTCCGGTGGCGGGCAGGGTGCTCAGCTCGGCCCGGCAGTGCTGGCCGCGCTCGGCGAGGACCACGCCGAGGTCCACCGCGGCCTGCGCGGCGAGGTCGGGCTCGCCCAGCTCGACGACCACCCGGCAGAGCGCCGCGGCCGCGTGCTCGTCGTCCAGCCCGCGGGCCCGCTCAAGGGTCTCGGCGAGGGGTTCCCGCCGGTCCTGCGGGTCCCCCGCGGTCACCAGCCGGCGTACGGCCTTCGCGTCGTCCTCTTCGAGCGCGAGCAGCACCTCGGCCATCAGCTCCGACCCGGCGAACTCGGTCAGCGCCGCGACCGCCCCCTCCCGGTCGCCGTCGTCGGCCAGCACCCATCCGCGTTCCTTGGCCGAGGCCGTGCCGAGCCGGACGCGCGCGACGGCCGTGAACCATTCGTCGTCGTCCAGGGCGACGATCCGTTCGTAGGCGGAGCGGGCGTACTCGTCGTCGCCCGCTTCGGCCAGCGTCCGGCCCGCCCACATCAGCGCACCGGACGCGGACTCGGGGTCGGCGGCCACGGCCCGCTCGAACGCCTCCCGCGCCCCCAGCACGTCGCCCGTCCTGGCCAGCAGCTCCCCGAGCACCTGTTCCTCGAGCGTATCGCCCGAGCCGGGCGCCAGGAGGGACAGGGCGGCGCTCAGGTCGCCGTGGTCGCGGAGAACGACGGCGAACTTGAGCCGCCCAGCCGCGCCGAACTCCTCCGTCATCAGCTCACCGGCCTCCTGCGCCGCCCCGCTCGCCACGAGCACCTCGGCGAGCCGCACGGTCGCGTCCTTCCTGCGCGCCTCGCTCAGCTCCCCGAGCGCTCCCCGGTAGGCGGCGGCCGCCTCGACCAGCAGCCCGAGCTCCTGCCGCACCTGCCCGATGTCGCGCAGCGTGATGGCGGCCAGGCGCTCGTTGTCACCCTCCGCGACCTGCTCCCACGCCTCCAGAGCCCCGCGCTTGTCCCCCGCCTCGTTCCGCAGCGCGCCGAGGTAGCAGCCCGCCTCCTGCCGGTAGTTGGGGTGCCCCGCAGCCAGCACCAGCGAGAGCGCCGCGTCGGCGGCGGCGATCTCGCCGCGCCGCTGCCAGGCGTGCGCGCTCTCCATGGCCAGCATGCTCACCAGGAACGCGTTGCCCTCGTCGTCGATCTCCGCCAGCGCCTCGGCGGCGGCGTCGAGGTCCCGGTCGAGTAGGAACCGGGCGAAGCGCCCCATCTCCTTCGGCTCCCCCGTCGCGAGGTCGAAGGCCGCCCGCGCGGCGGCGAGGTCGTCGACCCGCACCCGGTGCAGCCCGAGCAGCCAGGCGCTGCGCGAGCGGTCGTCCGCGGAGGTCTCCTCCTCGATCTGCCTCTCGTGCAGCCGGCAGACGGCCAGCAGGTCTCCCTGCCGCTCCAGCACCGTGAACAGCGAGGCGGCCGCCTCGATCCGCAGCCCGCGGTTGCCGCCGTCCATGGCCGTCGTGTACGCGGCCCGCGCCTCGCCCAGGTCGTGCTCCGTGACGAGCCCGCCCAGCGCGTACCCCACCCACGGCGCCAGCACCGGATGCCCCTCCGCCGTGGCCCGGCGCAGCAGGTCGAGCGAGGCCTCCTCGTCGGACAGCACCTCCTTGCAGATCACCGCCGTGTACGACAGCGCCAGCGGGTCCCCGCTCTCGGCCGCCGACTCGAACAGCTTGGCCGCGTCCGACAGGTCGTACCCGATCGAGGCCAGCACCTGGGCGAACACGGCGGCGCCGATCGCCGCGACGGCGGGATCGGGATGGTCCATGGCCGCGCGGTAGCGGACCAGCCCCTCCTCCCTGCCCAGTCGCTGGTGGTCGAGCATCGCGCCCAGCACGGGGTGCGCCTCCTCGCCCGACTCGCGCAGCAGGTGCAGCAGGAAGACCGCGCTGAAGCCCTGGAGCACGTCGTCGCCCTCGGCCACGTACGCGAGCAGCTCGTCGGCCTGCTCCCGGTCGCCCTCGCCGATCTCCAGCTGGGCCAGCGTCGCCATGGCCCTGAGCGACTGCGTGGCCGCGCCCGAGTCGGCGGCCCCGCGCAGCAGCAGCCTGGCCCCGGCCACGTCACCGGCCTGCAGGCGGGCCAGCCCCTCGTCGGTGTCCTGGAGCGCCTGCTCCTCGACGGGGTCGGCCAGCGGCTGCTGCCTGGCGGCATGCTCGAGGAGCAGCGTGGCCTTGAACGCGGCGTCGGGGTCGTCGTGCCCGGACGCGAACCGCGCCAGCTCCATGGCCTCGTCGTACACCTCCGGATGCTGGTCGAGCAGCAGGCCGAGCAGCGTGACGCAGATCGACGCCCACTCGTCCTCGCCCGCCTCCAGCACCGCGCGCAGCGCGGCCAGCGCCTCGGCCGTCTCGCCCGCCTCGACGTGCATCTGGGCCAGGCAGGCCTGGGCCTGCACGACGTACTCGCGCTGCCCGCTGGCGATCACCCGGCGGAAGATCGCCTTGGTCTCCTCCACGTCGCCCAGCGACGCGGTCACCTTGGCCAGCTCGATCAGCGACGGCAGCCGGATGTCGGGCCTCGGGTCCTCGGCGGCCACGCGGTAGGCGGCGGCGGACTCGGCGTACTCGCCCAGGTCCACCAGCACCGCGCCGAGCAGCTTGTGCGCCATGGCCAGGTGGTCGGGGTGCCCGACGGCGATGGCGTGCTCGCACACCTGCCTGGCCTGCTCGAACTCCTCCTCCTCGGCGTAGATCTGGTACAGCCGGAACGCCGACAGCGACACCACGTCGGGGTCGCCGCAGGTCAGCAGCGCCCGGAAGTCGTCCTCGTCCTCCGCCTCCTCATACAGCTCGCGGGCCGAGGCCGGGTCCTGGAAGTGGAACTCGGGCAGCTCCAGCCGCGCGGCCAGCTCGGCCACCGCCGGGCTGTCACACCTGCGGGCCCGCTCCAGCGCCTCCTGCGCGCCCTCCACGTCGCCCATCTGCGTGAGCACCAGCACCATCGCCGTGTCGGCGAGCGCGGCCACCTCGAAGTCGGCCCCGTCGGACGCGATCGTCAGCACCCGGTGCGCCGCCGGCCACTCCTTGGCCGCGACCAGCATCATGCCCATGGCGATGGCCGAGCGCTGCCCGAACACGGGGTCGCCCGACTGGATCACCGACCTGTGCGCCGCCTCGGCACCGTCGAGGTCCCCCTGCTCCTGCAGCAGGCCCGCCAGCAGGTGGGAGGCTTCCGGGTCCCCTGTGGCCGCGATCTGCCTGAACAGCGCGGCGGCCTGGTCGAGGTCTCCCGCTTTCCAGTGGCCCATGGCCGCGTCGAGCTGTTCTGACGCCATTGCTCACTCCAAAGTCATCCAACAATGTGAAAAAGCTACACATGTGTCACGTCCGTCACAGGCCATTTGTGGAGATGGCGCGTGCTTATGGAGCCCCCGCCGGGCGGGGGAGGCCGTAGCGTAGTCCTCATGGGCAAGGCGTTCTGGATCGATCAAGAGTTCGACAGAGACCGTGACGGGCGCTATGCCGTACACGTTCGCAAGAATCTGGAAGAGTTTGAATGGGGTGACATCGCCCCCGTCAGGTTCGCGTGCGCCGCGTGGCGGCTGGCCACGCCGCCGGCGCTGACCCCCGGCTACGTACGGTGGGACCGGCGTGTGCTCGACGCCACCTGCCACCGCAACACCTGGGACGGCTCGCTCTACGCGCGGGTCAGGGTCGTCTCGCCGCTGCCCGAGGAGCTGACCCGCTCGCGGGCCTGGTGGCGCGACCGGGGGTGGCTGGGCTGGCAGGAGACCTTCGGCCAGTACGTCGAGCCGACCCAGCAGGACCTGGCCCGGCACCCGTTCCTGCGGACCTCGCTGCTCCTGGAGGTACCCGTGCCCCTGGACGACCTGCCGCCCGAGCCCGAGGGGCCGCACGACGAGGTCGAGCAGCGCGCACACCGGGCGGTGGTGGTGCTGACCCGCGAGCTGAACGCGTTGGTCGCACCGGTCCTCGACCAGCTCGGCGGTTAGCATGCGCGGATGATCCGCGGGTAGCGGAGGTCCATGAGGAACCTGCTCATCTGGCCGGCGCTCGTGCTGGTCGCCGCAGGATGCGCCCCTGATATGGCCACCCCGGCGCGGGCGGCCGAGCGCTTCCACGCGGCGCTCTCCGCGCACCACGAGGACGCCGCGTGCGCGATGCTCACCCGCAAGACCGCCGAGAAGCTCCCCGATCCCGGCCAGACCTGCGCCGAGGCGCTGCGCGAGGCGAAGCTGGGGCCGGGCGGGTCCGTCACGTCGGTCAGCGTGTGGGGAGAAGCCGCCCAGGTGCGACTGGCCGGCGACACGCTCTTCCTGCACCGCTTCACCGACGGCTGGCGGGTCACGGCCGCCGGGTGCGAGCCGGTGCGCGACCTCCCCTACGACTGCGAGGTGGAGGACTGATGCGGGTGATGTTCACGATCACCATGCTGATCATCGTGGTCGGCCTGGCGTTCTTCTTCGTCGTGGGGCTCTCGCGGCTATGAGGTGGGTCAAGGAGAACTCGCTGGCGCTGGCCTTCCTCGTCATGTCCCTGCTCTCGCTGGGCGGACAGGCCGTGGCCGGGATGCTGCAGTACAACGACCTGCAGCGGGTCGAAGGGGCGGAGCCGGTCTCGTTCGCGCAGTACGTGACGTCGTCCCCGTTCGCGGTGGACGTCTCGGAGAACTGGCAGTCGGAGTACCTGCAGTTCCTGCTGTACATCATGCTGACCGTCTGGCTCGTGCAGAAGGGGTCGCCCGAGTCCAAGACGATGGAGGAGGTGGGGACGGAGTCCGAGGAGGAGCAGCGGATCGGGGCGCATGCCGGCCCGCGCTCTCCCCGGTGGGCCAGGGCCGACGGGCTCAGGCTGTGGGTCTACAGCAACTCACTGGGGCTGGTGATGGGGACCATCTTCGTCCTGTCGTGGCTGGCGCAGTCGGTGACGGGGCAGGCGGCGTACAACTCGGATCGGCTCGGCGACCTGCGCGACCCGGTCTCGTGGTGGTCGTACGTGACCGCGCCCGAGTTCTGGGACCGGACCCTGCAGAACTGGCAGTCGGAGCTGCTCGCGGTGCTGTCGATGGTGGTGCTCTCGATCTACCTCCGGCAGCGGGGGTCACCCGAGTCGAAGCCGGTGGGGGCGGCTCACGCCGAGACGGGTGTGGAGGGCTGACCGGTGATCACGGCGACGATGCGGGTGCCGTCGGGGAAGGCGCCCTGCCGGGCGAGGTCGAGGATCCCGTAGAGCATCTTCGCCACATAGATGCCCTCAACACGATATTTCCCGATAAATGCGTCCAAGGCGGGGGTCGACTTGGCGTAGCCGCCGAAGTGGTAGTCCAGGTTGAGCTCCCAGTTCACCCAGGTGCGCCCGTACGCCTCCCGCTGCAGCCTGGCCACCTCGCCCGCGAGGAAGCCCGCCCCCTTCAGCACCGCGAACCCGATCGCCCGCTTCCCCTCCGGCAGCCCCGCCGAGATCCCGGCCAGCGTCCCGCCGGTGCCGACCGGGCAGCAGATGACGTCGTACTCCGCGGAGATCTCCCCCGGCAGCTCGGCGCACCCGCGCACGGCGGCCGCGTTGCTCCCGCCCTCGGGCAGGATCGCCACGTCGTCGCCCCAGCGCGCCCGCAGCCCCGCCAGCACGTCCTCGGTGTGCTTGAGCCGGTAGGAGGCCCGGTCGAGGTAGGTCAGGGTCATCCCGCACGCCCTCGCGTGGGCGAGCGAGGGGTTCAGCGGCAGGTGCTCCTCGCCCCGGATGACCCCGATGGTCTCGATCCCGTGCCGCCGCCCCGCCTCGGCCACGGCCCTGATGTGGTTGGAGTACGCGCCGCCGAAGGTCAGCAGGCGGGAATGGCCCAGGTTGTACCGGAGTTTGCGGGGTTTGTTGTCGTCGTGCATCAGGAACAACCGGACCCGGCCGAGCCCGGGATCCAGGAGCTCTTCCATGGCGCTAGTCTACGGTCGAGCCTTTGTTGAGGAGTGTTCGATTATGCGCGTTGTTGAAGCTTTCCGTGCCGCCTATGGCGCGGCCCCCCAGACCGTCTGGCGTGCGCCCGGCCGGGTCAACCTGATCGGCGAGCACACCGACTACAACGACGGCTTCGTCCTCCCCTTCGCCGTGCCGTGGGGCGTCACGGCCGCGATCACGCCGCGTACGGACGGCACCATCCGGCTCCTCTCCCTCCAGGCTCCCGGCGAGCCCGTCACGATTCCCAGTCACGACCAGTCGGCGGGCTGGACGCGCTACGTCGTCGGCGTCTTCGCCATGCTGGGCGACCGCGTGCGGGGCGCGGACATCGCGATCGACGGCGACGTCCCGCCGGGCGCCGGCCTCAGCTCCAGCGCCGCCCTCGAGGTGGCCGTCGCCTCGGCGCTCAACGACCTGCACGACCTGGGCATGACGCCCATGGAGATCGCCCTGCTCAGCCAGAAGGCCGAGAACGACTTCGTCGGCATGCCCTGCGGCATCCTCGACCAGGCCGCCTCGGCGCTGTGCGAGGAGGGGCACGCGCTGTTCCTCGACTGCCGCTCGCTCGGCTCCCGCAACATCCCGCTCGACCTGGCCGCCCACGGGCTGAGCATGCTGATCATCGACACGCAGGTCCACCACGAGCACGCCGGCGGCGAGTACGCCAAGCGCCGCGCCGAGTGCGAGTCGGCGGCCCGCAAGCTCGGCGTCCCGGCCCTGCGCGACGTCACGGACCTGGCGGCCGCCCTCGATCAGCTCCAGGGTGACGAGCGCAAGCGCACGATGCACATCGTCACCGAGAACCACCGCGTCGAGGCCCTCATCGGCCTCCTGCGCGCGGGCGCCGTCACCGAGATCGGCGCCCTCCTCAACGCCTCGCACCTGTCGCTCCGGGACCAGTACGAGGTCTCCTCGCCGGAGCTGGACGTCGCGGTCGAGGCCGCCATCAAGGGCGGGGCGCGGGGCGCCCGGATGACGGGCGGCGGCTTCGGCGGCTCCGCCATCGCCCTGGTGCCGGTGGAGCGCCTGTCCAGTGTCGAGGAGTCGGTGACCGGCGCGTACGCGGAGCACGGCTTCCAGCCTCCGCGCTTCCTGCCCGCCACCCCGGCCCGCGGCGCCCACCGCCTGGCCTGAGCCGCCTACCCTGCGCGCTTACCCTGCCCGCCTACAGGGGCGGGAAGTTCGGCGGGCGTCGCTCCAGGAAACTGGCGACGCCCTCCGCGAAGTCGGGGCGGTCGAAGGAGGCCATCATCTCCCGTACGGCCGCCTTGGCGGAGTCCTCCAGGGTGGCGTCCCAGTCGTGCCACACCTGCCGCTTGATCACCGCCATGGACGCCGGTGAGCTGTAGGCCGCGAGCTCCCGGGCGTACGCCTGTGCCTCGGAGAGCAGGCCCTCCCCCGGCACGACCCGGTTGACCAGCCCGAGCTCGTACGCCTCGGCCCCGGTGAACACCCGCCCCGACAGCAGGACGTCCATGGCCCGCTGCTGCCCCATGAGCCTGGGCAGCACCCACGACAGCCCGTACTCCGCGATCAGCCCCCGGCGCGGGAACGCCGTGGTCCACTTGGCGTCCGCGGCCGTGAAGACGAGGTCGCAGACGAGCGCGTGCACCATGCCCAGCCCCGCGCAGGCCCCGTTGACGGCGGCGATGATCGGCTTGCCGATCGTGGTCGGGAACGTGTTGGGCCGCGGGTCGGGCTCCACGTCGTAGGTGCCGCTCTGGATCGCCGCCAGCGCCTTGAAGTCCGCCCCCGAGCAGAACCCCTTGCCCGCGCCCGTGACCACGACGGCCCGCACCTCGGGGTCCTTCTCGGCCTCCGCCAGCAGGTCGAAGTAGCGCCGCCCCAGGGCGTCCGTCCACGCGTTGAGGGTGTCGGGACGGTTGAAGGTCAGTGTGAGTACGCCCTGGTCGAGGGATGAGAGCACGAGTTCTGCCATGCCCTAACCGAACCATGTTCTAGGCCGGGAAGGCAAGGACGGCGGCTGGCGGTGATGGACGAAGGCGGGGCTCAGGACGCTGGTGTCGTAGTAGCGGTGGAAGACGGGGGTGACGCTGCCCGACATCGGGGGCACGATCCACGACCAGTCCGCCGGGCAGACGCGCCCGGCCTTCTCCTCGCGCGACAGGTGGGTGAGGAAACGGCGCGACTCGGTGTGGTGATCGGTCATCGTCACCCCCTCCCGCTCGAACGAGTGCAGCACCGCCACGTTCAGCTCCACCAGCGCGTGGTCCCGCCACAGGGTTCGCTCGGTCGAGGTGTCCAGCCCGAGCCGCTCCGCGACGACCTTGAGCTGGTCGTACCTGTCGGCGTCCGCGAAGTTGCGGGCGCCGATCTCGGTGCCCATGTACCAGCCGTTGAAGGGCGCGCACGGGTAGCAGATGCCGCCGATCTCCAGACACATGTCGGAAATAGCCGGAACGGCATGCCAACGCAGGCCCAACTCCTCGAACCACTGATACTCCGGATGCACCAGCGGCACCTCCAGCACGACGTCACCCGGCAGGTTGCACAGCAGCGGATCGCCCAGGCTCGGCTGGATGATCACCGGCAGCACGTCGAACCGGCCGAACCTGCCCTGCCAGCCCAGCGCCTTGGCCAGGTCGGTGAGCTCCGCGTTGTGCGGGTCCCCCACGATGCGGCCCTTCCCGGTGCGGTGGCCCGCGTACCGGATGAGCTGGTCGTTCAGGATCCGGGGGCCGGGCAGCGCCGGGGTGTCGGGCGGCAGGACGGTCACCGTCGGCCTGATCCTGCCGTTCCCGGTGGCCACCCGCAGGTGCTCGACGCACTCCAGGGCGACCCCCTCGGCCGTGGTCACCTGCCTGCGGTCGCGCACCTTCAGCGAACGCCAGTAGAGCCGTCCGATGCACCGGTTGCTGTTGCGCCAGGCCACCCGGGCGCCGAACTCCAGCTCCTCGTACGTGTGGGTGTAGGTCCCGTGGCGGGCCACGTCTCTGGAGACGTCGCGCAACCGGGCGTGCAGGCCTCCGGCCTGGGGGTTCTCGGCGTGGAAGAGCCTGATGAAACGCTCCGCCTCGCGGAAGTCGGTGGTTCGCTCAAGCACTGCCTGCACGGTCAGAGCATCGAAGGGGCGCAGGCTCGTAATCCAGGTACGCACGCGGCAATCAGCACTTCTCCGTCATCGGATCGCCCCGCCGATTCCGGGTCGGCGACACGTCCTGGTGGCGGCGCCCTCTCCTCGCCCCCGTCGACCTGCCCGCGGCTCCCGGCCCAGAGGACCGGTAACCCATCCTTACCAGCCGCTCTCAGCTTTGTCCCGCCAAACCACGAAATGAACGCGCCCCGGAAAACTCCGGGGCGCGTTCAGCGGCTAACGGCCCGCGTAGTCCCTCCACACGCACGTGAGGTGGACGACGCGGCTGCGGTGCCAGCGCTTGCCGGCCTTGACCTTGTACGGCAGCTCCCCGGCCGGGACGCTGATCGACAGCCGGTCCGCAGGCAGGGTCGTCACGCCGTCCACGGTCACGGGCCGGGCCGGCTCGATGTACTCCTCGTCCACAAGCTCGGCCACCCTGGCCTTGGAGAACTTGACGACCTTGCCGTCGGTCAGCCAGCACGTGAGCGGGCCGGCCGGGAAGTCCGGCTCGCCGTGGACCCTGACCAGCCCTTCGCCGCGCACCTCGATCGGACCGTCGTCGGCCAGCGCGGACCCGGCCATGCCGGCGAGCCCGAGGGTGACGGCGGTGAGGACGACGGCGGCGCGTCGCTTGAACATTGGGGTCTCCTTCCCCGATTCGATGAGACAGCCCGAGGGTGGCGCGGCGCACCTGAAGGAGGGCTTAAGGCACCCGAAGTGATCTTCAGGTATGCCTCATCCGGGGTCGAGGAAGTGGAGCGCGGCCGCGCTGTCGGATCGCTGAAAGTTCTTCAAAGAAATCCGGGAGGCGGTGTCGGATCGGGGCGGTGGTGTTCGTAGCAGGGGTGAGGCCGCCCGCAAGGGGGCGGCGCCGAGGCGGAAGGAACCGCGATCATGAAGCTTGGTCGAGTCGCGGGTCGACTCCAAGGGCGTGACGACCCTGGTCTACCGGCCGGCCGGGCGCCCGCAGTATGCAACGCCTTGAAGCCCCTGACCGGCCCTGTCTTGACACCACAGGAGATGATCCTCAGATGCAGTACCTGATTTCCGTGATCCACGACCAGGCCGGCCTCGCCACCCCGGACGAGGACGCTGCGATCGACGTGTTCAACGACCGGCTCCAGACCGACGGCCACTGGGTCTTCGCCGGTGGCCTCGCCTCGCCCGACACGGCCACCGTCATCGACAACCGGGGTGGGGAGGCGATGGTCACCGACGGGCCCTTTCTGGAGTCCAAGGAGTACCTCGCCGGCTTCTGGATCATCGAGGCCCCCGACCTCGACGTGGCGCTCAAGCTGGCAGCCGAGGGGTCGAAGGCCTGCAACCGGAAGGTCGAGGTGCGGCCGTTCCAGTGAACAGGATCGACGTCCGCGAGGCGATCACCCAGGCCCACCATGAGGAGTGGGCCCGGGTGGTCGCCTCCCTGACCAGGCGCTTCGGCGACCTCGACATCGCCGAGGAGGCGGCCGCCGAGGCGTTCGCGACCGCCGTCCAGCGGTGGCCGGCCGACGGCGTGCCCCCCAACCCCGGCGCCTGGCTGACCACCACCGCCAACCGCAAGGCCATCGACCGGATCCGGCGCGAGAACAAGCGCGACGACAAGCACAAGGAGGCTCAGATGGTGTACGACGACGACCGGCCCGAGCCTGTCGGCGTCATCGACGACGACCGGCTCCGGCTGATCTTCACCTGCTGTCACCCGGCGCTGGCGATGGAGACCCGCGTGGCGCTGACGCTGCGCATGGTCGCCGGCCTGACCATGCCCGAGATCGCCCGCGCCTTCCTGGTGGCCGAGAGCGCCATGGGGCAGCGGATCACCCGCGCGAAGGCCAAGATCAAGGCGGCGCGCATCCCCTATCGGGTGCCGTCCGCGGAGGATCTCCCGGCGCGCGTCTCCGGCGTCCTCGCCGTCCTCTACCTTGTCTTCAACGAGGGCTACCTGGCCACCAGTCCCGACACCGATCCCGTACGGCACGAGCTGACCGCCGAGGCGATCCGGCTCACCCGCCTGATCCGTGCGCTCCTGCCGGACGACGGTGAAGTGGCCGGACTGCTGGCGCTGATGCTCCTCACCGAGGCCCGCCGCCCCGCCCGGGTGTCGTCCGGCGGGGAACTGGTGGCCCTCGACGAGCAGGACCGAGGGGCCTGGGACACGGCGCTGATCGCCGAGGGTCACCGGCTGGTGCGCGAGCGCCTCGCCGCTGCCGCCGCCGGGGTGGCTCCGGGTCGCTACCAGATCCTCGCGGCGATCAACGCCGTGCACACCTCCGCCCGCGACATGCGAGACACCGACTGGTCGCAGGTCCTCGCCCTCTACGACCAGCTCGTCCGCCTCGACCCCTCGCCGATCATCGCCCTCAACCGGGCCATCGCGGTCGCCGAGCTCGACGGCCCGGAAGTGGCACTGGCGGCCGTCGACCGTCTTGAGCCCAGGTTGGCCGGCTATCACGCCTACCACGCCACCCGCGCCGACCTGCTGCGCCGGCTGGGCCGCGGCCGGGAGTCGCGCGCGGCCTACGACAAAGCCATCGAACTGGCCGGCAACACCGCCGAGACCGCCTCCCTGACCCGCCGCCGCGACCAACTGCGGTAGCGCCCACGGACGCATCTCGCACGGGAGGCGATCCTCAACCGGAACACCCGCCCGGCGTTCCATCCGCCGCCGATACGCCGAGGACGAGGTGTCCCTGGCCGACCTGGCCAGCGTCGGACGCCGAGGAGGCACGCCCCACCCGAGGCCGACGCGCAGGCATGTCCCCGACGGACGCGCAGGCAGTCACCTCCCGGCCGGAGGCGAGAGGCCGTCGGGGCCGGAAGGAACCAACAGCCTGGGGACGGGCTCAGGGGTGGCGGTGGACGAGGCCGAGGTCCAGGGCGGCCAGGACGGCCGAGGTGCGGTCGGAGACGCCCAGCTTGCCGAACACCCGCAGCAGGTACGTCTTGACCGTCGCCTCCCCGATGAACAGCCGCCGGCCGATCTCCCCGTTCGTGAGCCCCTGGGCCACCAGCTCCAGGACCTCTCGCTCCCGTTCCGACAGCACGGGCATGGCAGGCCGCCGCCCGGCCAGCCGCGCGGCGACCGACGGCGAGAGCACCGTCCGGCCGCCCGCCGCCGCCCGCACGGCCGACGCCAGGTCCGCCCGTGACACGTCCTTCAGCAGGTATCCGGCCGCGCCCGCGGAGACGGCCCGCAGGATCTCCCCGTCGTCCTCGTACGTCGTCAGCACGATGACCCGGTGGCCGGGCCCCAGCCGTTCGATGGCGCTGACCCCGTCACCGCCCGGCATGCGCAGGTCCATGAGGATCACGTCGGGCCGCAGCCGGGGCACGACGACCACGGCCTCGTCCCCCGACCCGGCCTCGCCGACCACCTCCAGATCCGGCTCGGCCTGCAGCATCCCGCGCAGCCCCTCGCGGACGATCGGATGGTCGTCGACGATCATCACCCTGAGCATGGCAGCTCCACCACGAGCGTGGTCCCCTGGCCGGGCGAGCCGGTGATCCGGACGGTGCCGCCGAGCCGGGTCACCCGGTTGCGCATCGCGCGCAGGCCGTACCCGTCGCCGTCGGCCGAGGTGTCGAAGCCGCACCCGTCGTCGGAGATCGACATCCGTACGGCCGGGCCCGGCACGTGTTCGAGGGCCAGCCGTACGGAGCGGGCGCGGGCGTGCTTGCGTACGTTGGCCAGCCCTTCCTGAGCGGCCCGCACCAGCGTCTCCGCCACGAGGGCGGGCGCGTCGGCGGTCCCGGCGACGCTCACCTCCACGGGCAGCTCGAACCCCTTGGCCAGCCGCCCCAGCGCCTCCTCCAGCGAGGCGCCCTCCAGCGCGGGCGGCGCCAGGGCGGCGATGAGCGCGCGGGTCTCGGACAGGTTCTCCTTGGCCGTCTCCATGGCGCGCCGCACGTACGGGTCGTGCCCGTCCCCCGCGGCCTGCAGCAGCATCATGATGCTCGCGAACCCCTGGGCCAGGGTGTCGTGGATGTCACCGGCCAGCCGCTCGCGTTCGGCCAGCATCCCGGCCTCCTTGCTCACCTCGGCCAGCTCCTCCCGGGTGCGGTCGAGCTCCGCGATCAGCCGGGCCCGCTCGGTGTTCTGCCGCCCGAGCCGGTCGATGAACACCCCCAGCAGCGTACTGGCCGACAGTCCGAGGACGATCGCCACCGCGATCAGCAGCGGGTGCGAGCCGTTCTCCGCCATGAGCTGGATCGCGGGCCCGGTGAACATGGCCACCGTCACGGCCACGGCCCGCGCCCGCCGCAGCGCCATGAACGTCATGGGGATCAACGCCGACAGCGCGACGGCGGACTGCGACGCGAGCAGGTTGGCCGCGGTGAACAGGACGAGCATCGCGGCGGCGTGCCACCACCCCTCCTTGGTGGGCGCGACCGGCGCCCGCACGGCCTTGCGGCCCCACAGCGCGTACGAGACGGCGATCAGGAGCAGCAGGATGATGGCGACCGGCGCCCCGTCGTCCACCACGATGGTGATGATGGTCGCGATCAGCACGATCGCGAAGTACGCGTCCCAGAAGGGATAGGAACGCAACCAGGCGTTCTCCGCCCGCGCGTCCACGGGACTGCCCATGATCGACATTTTACCGGGAGCATGTCCACCGATCGGGGGACAGACCTCTGTCCTGCGCCACGCGATCGTGTGCATATGACCCAGAAGACATATCCCCGCCTGATGCTCGCCCTGACCGTGATCTACGGGCTGGTGATCGCCCTGCTCGCGCTGCTCCAGACCGGCGGGGTCGGCGTCGTCGCCATCGTCGGCGGCGTCATCGTCGGCCTCGGCTGGGCGCTGACCGGCATCCTCGCCAAACGCCCCTCCTGACCACGTCCGCTTCGGAAACGGCCTTTGAGCTGGTCGGGTGACAGGATCCCGCTGGACGTGACCCGGCCAGGAAATCGCTCGTCCCTACGCCTCGGCGAGGATCTCGGCTTTCAGCCGGCCATACTCCGCCACGGCGGCCGGGACGTGATCGAATACGAACATGTGGGCCGCCCAGAGCGCCGGCGACTCATACTCATCGTCCGGGAGACGGAGCAGCATCCCGTCCTGCCTTTTGTATGCGATCATCGATGGATGACAACGAGAAAGGCTTATGGTCGCTGACCGCCGGCTTGGGCTGCATGCGACCCTTCCCGATCGCTACGCCCGTTATGAGGTCCTGACCTCGACCATTGACCATCGTGGCCGACTGGCCGCCCTGGTCGCCGACCCCGCCCAAGGCTTCACCCCCATCCCGCACTTCTCCGGGCTACGGCCGCCTCCGCGCTATGACGCGACGGCCGTCATCTGCGACGGAGCCGAGATCAGTGAGATTCCGCTGACGGATCTCGACCTGTGGTTCACCCACATCGACACCCTCGCCGATGGCATCGCGCTGGCCGCCGCCCGCTGTGAGCCTGTGGGCATCGACCGCGAGCACTACTGGGAGCCGGTTCCCGAGGGCCGACTTCACCTCACCGACAACGTCCGGGTGATCGACGGAAACGGGCAGACCTGCTCGGCCTTCTACGCCGGTGACGGCATCGAGCAGCTCATGACGGATGCCCAGGGCAACATCTGGATCAGCTACTTCGACGAGTCGAACTACTGGTTCCCCAACCCGGACGGCACCCGCTCCTACGGTTTCATGATCGGTTTGGCACGCTGGGACAGCGACGGCGGACCGCCCTGGATGGCGCCGTCCCACACTCCAGACGTTGTCTGGTGCGACTGCTATGCGCTGAACGTCGGCCGTGACCTGGTCCATGCGTGCCCCTACACCGACTTCCCGCTGATCGAGATCGACGCTGACGGCGTCCGGAACATCACACCGAACCCCATCACACGGGGCCACGGCTTGGCCGTCTCAGGCACCGAGCTCGGCTTCCTCGATCAGCGTCGAGCGGGTGGCGGCTTCCGCTGGGAGATCCGCAGGGCCCGCCAACAGGCCGGGGCCATCACCAAGACGGACCGTGAGCGCCTGCTGCTGCCGGACGACCGGCACCCGACCGGCTGGGCACGGGGAAAGATCGGCAGAGATGGGACGCTGTGGCTGTACGAGAACGGGGATCCGCGGCGTTGGTACCGGTATGAGCTATGAGTGGACACCTGACCTGATCCAGGGTCGCCCTCAATACAGTCGATGAGCTCGGACGGCATCGGGAACATCGACGCTCCTTCGTCTCGATCTTGAGCGACGGCGAGGGCTCGGTGGAGCCCTCGCCGACCTCGTGGACCGTCTATCGACGCCAGACCAGAAGTGGCTTCCGGAACGACTCAGGCCCTCATCCTTGATCAAGGAAGAGGGCCTGCTTTGTGCAATCGAAGCTCCCGCGATAGGACTCGAACCTATAACCTGCCGGTTAACAGCCGGCTGCTCTGCCGTTGAGCTACGCGGGATCGTGCGTCTGCGCACTTCCTCGGGGCTGTCGGCCCCTCCGTCGTGCGCAGGAATAGATTAGCGCACTCCTGGAGTGCGTGTCGCATCGTAAGCGGGGTAGGCCCGGAGACAGCGGAGGTGCAAAATGCGTTATCGAGTGACATTCGCTGTGGGTCTGGCGATCGGCTACGTGCTGGGCAGCCGGGCCGGGCGCGAGCGGTACGAACAGATCAAGCGGACGGCCCAGCGCGTCGCCGACAGCCCCAGGGTGCAGGAGGTCGCCGGGGTGGTGGGCGCGCAGGCGTCGAGGCTGGCCGGGGTGGCCAAGTCGAAGGTGGGGGCGACGTTGCAGCACCGCATCCCGTTCCTCAGTGCCGACAACCACCACCCCGACACGGGCACGGGCTGGCCTGAAGAGGACATCGTGGACAAGAAGGCCCGCGAGAGCGGCATCCCTTACTGATCCGGTAGAGCAGGGCAGGGCATGGGCGTGGGCGCCCCACACGGCTCCGTACGGGCGTCCACAGCTGGGCGGGCGCACACGCCCATGCTCTGCCGCAGCCCGTCCATGGGCGTCACACGCCCATGCTCCGCCGCAGCCCTTCCAGGGCCTGTTCGGCCTGCGCGCGCAGGCCCGGGTCCTCGGGGTCGAGGCCGTCGTCGAAGACGAAGGTCCAGCCGCGCACCTCGCCGCCGGGCCGGCGCCTGGCCACCAGCCGCACCCCGCCCCTCCCCGGGAGCTTCACGTGCTTGTTGACCACGATCGTGGAGTTGACGCGCTCCCGCACGGTCTCGGGCAGCATCCGCGGGTCGGTGATCCGCTCGGCGTGTCGCGTGCCGTCCGTGGTGAGGATCCGCACCCCGTCGTCGTCCCACGACGCCTTGTCGACCATCTCGTACGGCACCCGCGTCCCGTCCGTCAGGTAGAGGGCGAGGTTCGTGGCCACCACATAGCCGGAGACCGCCCCGGCGGCGAACGTCAGCACCCGCTCCCCGGACTCGGTGGCCAGGGACTTGCGCACGTCGGCGGGCAGGCGGCGGAAAATGCTCATTCCTCCACGTTATCGGCGAGCAGATCGAGGGTGAGCGCCGCGCTCCACGAGAAGTCCCTGCACCCGCGCCCGCTGCCGTCGAAGGGGTCGAAACACTCCCGGAACCCGGCCTGCCGGACCAGGCGCAGGGTGCCGTTGGCGAGCTGCTGGCCGAGCTGGTCGAGCGAGTGCACGGCCGCGGCCCTGCGCAGCAGCCAGTTGGTGTTCACCCAGGAGGGGCCGCGCCAGTAGCGCGTACGGTCGAACTGAGGGGCCCGGATCTCGCAGCTCGGCACCGGATAGCCGGTGGCCCCCATGAACCTGGCCGACTCCAGCACCTCCACCGCCGCGTGCAGGCGGTCGCTGGGCAGCCCGGGATCCAGCAGCGGCCCGAACCCGCCCACCGTGCAGACCCGGATCAGCCGGTCGGTCCGCAGGTCGCGGGCGTAGAAGCAGCCGTCCCACAGGCGGTCGAGCATGGCCTGCCTGATGCGGTCGGCCTGCTCGGCGTGCGGTACGGGGTCGGCGCCCGCCAGCGGCGCCAGCTCGGCCAGGGCCTGGCAGGAGGCCAGCCAGATCCCGTTGAACATCGGGTCCTCGATCGCGAACGGATGCTCGTCCCGCAGGTATTCGGCCCGGTATCCGGCGTCCCGGTAGCGCATGGCCAGCCAGACGTAGCGGTCGTGGTCGCTGTCGGGGTGGCGCTGCTCGAGCTCCACGTGGCGGTAGCCGTACCTGATCGCGGGCAGCGCGTTCAGGGCCTCGTCCCAGGAGGGGCTGTCGTCCATGCCCGACTCCCAGGGGTGCACGATCGCCGCCAGGCCCGCGCCGCCGAGATCGCGGGCCGAGGCGAGGTAGGCGTGCTGGGCCACCAGCGCCGGGTACGCCTTCCTGACGAACGCGACGTCGCCGGTGTGCCGGTAGAACCACCACAGCGCCAGCGCGTGCAGCGGCGGCGAGGTGAGCCCCGAGGTGAGCACGCGTGGCGCGGCCTCGTGCTCCTGCGAGCGCCACACGGACGGGCCCGGGAAGTACGCCTCGCGCGTGTGGAAGACGATGTGCGGCACCATCCCGGTCGCCCACTGCCCCCGCAGCAGGCTGAGCAGCTCGTCGCGGGCCCGGTCCGGCCGGTGCCTGGCCAGACCGATGACGACGAACGCGGAGTCCCAGCTCCATTGGTGCGGATAGAGACCTGGCGCGGGCACGGTGCCCGTGCCTGTCCAGTTCGCCTCGAGCACGGCCAGTGCCTCGCGCCCGAGCGCGGCATCGTCGACCGCCGGCCGCGCCTCCATCACACAACTATGCCTGGGGAAACCCCAAGACGCTATGTCCTCTTGACCCACTTCGACAGGAGCATGACGCCGAACGCCACGGCACCGATGATCAGTCCCCACTTGAGCAGCGTGAGCGCGAAGCCCACAAGGGGCCCGAGAAGTACGAGTGCGGCCACGACAGCCGCGATGATCAGCAGAATTCGTCCCATGCCTGCAACGGTAAAAGATCCTTTAAGCGAATTGCAGGCGATGCAGGGTTGAATCAGGGACAAGTCAGGGGTCACCCCTACTCTTGGAACCAACCGGCCGATCCCCCCGTTGTGCCGGTAGGAGCAAGGGTTCGGGGGAGGCCTGCTTCACGGGGAGCGTGATGAGCCTGGGACCACCTATGAGCAGGGAGGGCGTCGAGCACGCACTGCGCGCTCGAGCCGACGAACGCGACCGCGTCTCCGGCGACCTGCTCGATCTCGAATCCCACACCACCTATCAGCTGCTCAAGGGAGCCTCCTTACGCGGGGAGACGCAGCGGAGATGGGCCGCGGCGCAGGAGTCGCTGGCCACGCTGTGGTCTCTGAACGACGCGTACCGGGCGGTGCTGCGTGACGCGGAGCAGATCAGGGCCACGCGCGCCAGGCTGACCCCCGAACAGCTGAGCCGGCTCACGGAGCTGCTGGCGGGCCCGTCCGTGGTGCTGCGGGCCACCGCCAAGCCCGTCGAGCAGCGCTCGCTGCTCCCCCAGAAGGACGAGCGGCTGACCCTCGACCAGACCCTGACCCGGATGGACGCCGCCTTCCGCGAGGTCACCTCCGCGCTCAACGACATCGACGCGGTGTGGAACGCCGTGCTGCCCCGCCTCGACGGCGCCGACAGCGACCTGCGCCACATCCGCGACCTCGAACGCCAGTTGGGCGAGGGCGCCGACCTGACCGCGCAGGAGGCCGAGCTGAAGCGGCTGCGCGGCTCGGTGCTCGAAGACCCGCTGGGCCCGTCCGCGGAGCCGGACCTCGACCGGCTGACCCGGCTGCTGGCCGGCTCCCGCGCGGAGCTGGAGCTGGCGCTCACCGTCAAGGACGAGTTCGCCAGGCGGCGGGAGGACCTCGTGGCCGCGCTCGACCGGGTACGGGCGGCCGAGAGCGAGGCCAGGCTGGCCCACGGCGCGGTCGTCGTGAAGATCGCCCTGCCGCCGCAGGCCCAGCCGCGCGGCCGGGCCGAGTCCCTGGCCGCCGAGCTGGACGCGCTCGACGCCTCGGCCGACACCTGGGTGCTGCGGGCCAAGCGGCTGGCGGCGCTGGAGGAAGAGGCCCGCAAGGCCGCCGAGCAGTCGCAGACCACGGCCAAGGCGCTCTACGGCCTGGTCAGCAGACGTGACGAGCTGCGCGGGCGGCTCGGCGCCTGCCAGGTGATGGCGGTGCGCAAGGGCCTGGCGGAGGACCCGGCGGCCTCCGAGCTGTTCGAACGGGCGCGCGTGCTGCTGTGGACCGCGCCCTGCGACCTGACGAGGGCGGCGGCGGCCGTCGAGACGTACCAGCGCGCGATCCACGGAGGTAAGCCATGACCCGCTGCGCGCAGCCGGGCTGCACGGGCACGATCGAGGACGGCTACTGCGACCTGTGCGGCCACTCGGCGAGCACGCCGGCGCCGCCGCCCGCCTCTGTGCCCGTTTCCGCACCTGTTTCGGTCCCCCTGCAGACACAGCCGGTGAGCCGGTCGGTCACCTCTCCGGTGAGCAGCGGCAGGTCGCGGCCCGGCGTGCTGGCCACCATCGCCGACCTGCCGTCGGTGCCCTACCGCGACCCGGCCACCGCCGTGATGGCCGACCCCATGGTGCCCGAGAACAAGCGGTTCTGCGCCAACCCGGCGTGCGGGCAGGAGGTCGGGCGCTCCAGGGAGGGCCGGCCGGGGCTGACGGACGGGTTCTGCCCGCACTGCCGCACGCAGTTCTCGTTCACCCCCAAGCTGGACAAGGCCGACCTGGTGGCGGACCAGTACCGCGTGCTGGGCTGCCTGGCGCACGGCGGGCTCGGCTGGATCTACCTGGCCTCCGACGAGAACCTCGACGGCATGTGGGTCGTGCTCAAGGGCCTGCTCAACACCAACGACGCCGAGGCGCTGGCGGCGGCGGAGGCCGAGCGGAAGTTCCTCACCACGGTCGACCACCCCAACATCGTCAAGATCCTCAACTTCCAGCGCTCCGGCGGCTTCGGCTACATCGTCATGGAGTACGTCGGCGGCCAGTCGCTGCACGAGCTGCGCCGCCAGGGCCCGGTGCCGCTGCGCGAGGCCCTCATGTACGGCCGGGAGATCCTGCAGGCGTTCGCCTACCTGCACGAGCACGGCATGGTCTACTGCGACCTCAAGCCGGCCAACGTGATCAGGGTCGGCAAGCGGCTCAAGCTCATCGACCTGGGTGCGGTGCTGCCCATCGGCGCGCCGCCGGGCTCGGGCTGGGCCACGCCCGGCTACCACGGCCCCGAGGTGGAGACCCACGCCGCCGCCGCCACCGCCGACCTCTACACCGTGGCCAGGACGCTGGCGGTGCTGGCGATCCCGGGCTTCTCCCCGTACGCGAACGGCGTGGCCACCCCGCTGCCCGAGGACTGCGGGCACCCGTCGTTCACCCGGCTGCTGCGCAAGGCCACCGCCGTCAATCCCGCCGACAGGTTCCAGAGCGCGGAGGAGATGGAGGAGCAGCTCGTCGGGGTGCTGCGGGAGGTCAGCGCCATCGAGGACAAGGTCCCGTACCCGGCGCCCTCGCCGATGTTCGGGCCCGAGCGCGGCGCCGTGGGCACGGCGCTGGCGGAGGAGAGCGACGTGGTGTTCGGGCCGCTCGACCCGGTGGCCGTCGCGCAGGCGCTGCCGGTGCCGCTGGTCGACCCCGCCGACGCGGCAGCGGGCGCGCTGGCCGGGCTGCTGGGCAGCGACGGCAAGGAGCTGATGGACCAGCTCGCCGCGCTGCCGAAGACGCCCGAGACGAAGCTGATGCGGGCCAGGCTGCTGGCCGAGGGGGCCGCGCCCGAGGCCCCCGTCGCGCTGAACGAGCTGGACATCGAGCTGCCCCGCGACTGGCGGGTGACCTGGTACCGCGGGGTGCTGTGCCTGACCACGGGACGGCCGGAGGAGGCCGTCGCCATGTTCGACGCGTGCCTGTCGGCGCTGCCCGGCGAGCTGGCGCCGAAGCTGGCGCTGGCGTTCGCGCTGGAGTGCGCGGGCAAGCCCGCCGCCGGCTGGTACGAGGCCGTGTGGCGGACCGACCACTCGTACGTGAGCGCGGTGTTCGGGCTGGCCAGGTCGGGCCGGATGAGCGTGCTCGACGAGGTGCCCACCCACTCGGTGCACCGGGCGCGGGCGCAGGTGGCGCTGGCCGTCTCCGTTGTACGGGGGGCCGACCTGAGCAGGCTCACCACGGACGACCTGGTGGGCTCGGCCGACCGGCTGGCCAAACAGGCCGACCTCGACCCGCGCCGCCGCGACGTGCTCACCGCCGAGCTGCTCACCTCGGCGCTGACCTGGCTCGAGAGCGGCTCGCCACCGAAGGGCGCGCGACTGGCCGAGGCGCCGTTCACCGAGCAGGGGCTGCGCAGGCGGCTGGAGTCGATCTTCCGCAAGCTGGCCGTCGCGGCCGAGTCCCGCCAGGAGCGCCACGCCCTCATCGACCAGGCGAACGCGGTGCGCCCGAGGAGCTGGTTCTGATGGATCCGCAGCGAAGCGAGGACATCCATCAGAACGCCCCGAGCGCAGCTCGGCAAAAGGACGCCATGAGCTGTCCTGTGTGTGAGGCGCCCGTGCTCGCGGGTGACACCTACTGCGAGGCGTGCGGGCACACCCTGGGCGCGCCGACCTGCGCGTCGTGCGGCGCGGCGGCCGTGGACGCCGAGGGCTACTGCGAGCGGTGCGGCCTGCGCCAGCCCACCGACAGGGACCACGCGGAGACCGTGATCGACGGCGGCGCGGCGGCCGTGACCGACAAGGGCCTGCGCCGCAGCCGCAACGAGGACGCGGTAGCGCTGCTGACGTCCGGCGACGCGATCGTGACCGTGGTCTGCGACGGCGTGGGCAGCTCGCCCAGGGCCGACGAGGCGTCCGCGGTGGCCGTCGAGACCGCCTCGGCCGCGCTGGCCAGGGGGCTGGGGCAGGAGGAGGCGTTCGAGCTGGCCGGGCGCGCGGTGACCAAGCTCGCCACGTCCGTGGACGACGCCCCCGCCTGCACGTACATCGCCGCCGTGGTCGAGCGGGGCCGGATCACGCTCGGCTGGGCCGGCGACACCAGGGCCTACTGGCTGCCGGGCCCGGCAGGCCGGCCCGGCGTCATGCTGACCGTGGACGACGCGATCGAGACCGGCGAGATCACCGGCTGGCTGGGCGCCGACGCCGTCGACGTCCCGCTCCACGTACGCACCCTCACCCCGGAGGAGCCCGGCCTGCTGCTCGTCTGCAGCGACGGCCTGTGGCGCTATCTGGACGGCTACGCCTTCCCCAGCTCCGGAACCCCCATCGACATGGCCCGCGAGATGCTGCGCCACGCGCTCGACTCCGGCGGCCAGGACAACGTGACCATCGCCTTGATCCCCCTAGGAGTGACGCATGGGTGAGCAGCCGACCTTCACCTTGACGATCGACCAGAACAAGTACCTCTCCACCGACGGCCGCGACGTGCACGCCATCCTCACGGTCAGCTCCACCGGCGGCGTCACCACGCAGTCCGTCGCCGCCGAGGCCGCCGAAGTGATCATCATTGACACGTCCGGCTCGATGAGCGGCAGCAAGATCCGCGAGGCCAGGCAGGCGGCCACGACCGCCGTCCACACCCTGCGCGACGGGGTGTATTTCGCGGTGGTCGCCGGCACCGAGCGGGCCAAGGTCGTCTACCCCGGCGGCAACGCCAACCTGGTCAGGTCGAGCCCGGCCACCAGGGCCGAGGCAGAGCGGGCGATCAGCCGGTTGAGCGCGCACGGCGGCACCGCCATGGGCGAGTGGCTGAAGCTGGCCGGGCATCTCCTCTCGGCGCACCCGTCGGCGATCCGGCACGCGCTGCTGATGACCGACGGCCAGAACAACGAGCGGCCCGAGGTGTTCGCCTCCGTGCTGGCGGGCTGGAGCGGCAAGTTCGTGTGCGACTCCCTGGGGATCGGCGAGGACTGGGTGCCCGCCGAGCTGCGGAAGGTCGCGGAGGCCATGCTCGGCTCGTTCGACTACGTACGCAACCAAGGGGATCTGTCGGAGTTCTTCCGCAGGCTGACGCAGACGTCGATGAGCAAGACCGTGGCCGAGCTGTCGCTGCGGGTGTGGGTGCCGCAGACCGCGACGCTGAAGTTCGTCAAGCAGGTCTCCCCCACGCTGCTCGACCTGACCGGCAAGCGCACCGACGTGAACCCGCTGACCGGCGACTACCCGACCGGCTCCTGGGGCACGGAGGAGCGCGAGTACCACATCTGCGTGGAGGTGCCGCCGGGGCAGATCGGGCACGAGATCAGGGCCGGCTGGGTCAAGCTCGTACGCCCCGACACCCAGGAGGTCCTGGCCAGCGGGAACGTGCTCGCCCAGTGGACCGACGACCTGGCGCAGTCCACCCGGATCAACGGCAAGGTCGCCCACTACACCGGCCAGGCCGAGCTGCACGAGCTCATCCAGGACGGCCTCAGCGCCCGCGCCATGGGGGACGTCGACACCGCGACCGCCCGCCTGGCCAAGGCCCAGCAGCTGGCCGCCCAGTCGGGCCGCGAGGACACGGCCAGGCTGCTGGAGAAGGTGGTCGAGGTCGATCCGGCCACCGGCACGGCCAGGCTGCGCAGGAACGTGGACAAGGCCGACGAGCTCGAGCTCGACACCGGCTCCGTCCGTACCAGCCGGCTGCGCAAGGAAGGAAACTGATGGCCACCTGTCCGCAGGGGCACCCATCAGGCGCCGACGACTACTGCGACGTCTGCGGCGCCCAGATGGGGGGCGCGCCCGCGGCCGCGCCCCAGCCCCAGGCTCCGGGCCCGTCGGCGGAGGCGTGCCCGGTCTGCCAGACGCCGCGCGCCGGGCAGTTCTGCGAGGTGTGCGGGCACGACTTCACCGGCGGCAGCGCGCCCGTCGCGGTCCCCGTGAGCGGGGTGCGGTTCGAGGCCGTCACGGCGGCCGACCGGACCTACTACGAGAAGGTCGTCGCCGAGGGCGGGCCCGACGCGGCGGCGATGGCGTTCCCGCCGTACTGCCCCGAGCGCTCGTTCGCGCTGATGGGCGAGCAGGTACGCATCGGGCGGCGCAGCAGGGCCAGGAACGTGGCCCCCGAGATCGACCTGACCGGGCCGCCCGAGGACCCGGGCGTCTCCCACCTGCACGCCGTGCTGCTGGCGCAGCCGGACGGCTCGTGGCTGCTGGTCGACCCGGGCTCCTCCAACGGCACCCAGGTGAACGGCAAGCCCGTCAAGGTCAACGTGCCGGTCAGGGTCGGCGCGGGCGACCGGATCCACCTGGGCGCGTGGACCGTCATCACCATCAGGGAGGGCACGCCGTGACCCTCGCACAGCCCCAGGCGCCCCAGGCCCCCGCGGTGCCGGCGGCGGGCGGCCCGCCGCCGGCGCGCCGGAGCGTGCCCGGCAGGATCCGGGTCATCACCGGCATCACCGTCGCCTCGCTGGCGCTGCTCTTCGGGGCGCTCGCGGTCGGCAGCATGACCGCCCGCGATGGCCTGCAGGTCATCGGGCGCGACGCGGGCCCGCAGGTGGTCGCCACCGCCGATCTCTACCTGGCGCTGAGCGACATGGACGCGCAGGTGGCCAACGTGCTGGTCATGGGCGACCAGTACGCGCCGCAGCGCGCGCAGGCGCTCGACCGCTACGAGGCGGCGCGGTCCAGGGCCAACGAGGCGCTGATGCAGGCGCTGTCGCTGGCCGACACCAAGGCGGAGCAGGCGACGGTCCACGCGGTGCTCGACCGGCTGGGCCGCTACGAACGGCTGACCGGCCAGGCGCTGCTGCTGGACGAGCGGTCCAAGCACGCGCCGGGGCCGCCTCCCCAGGACGTGGTGCTCACCTACCGCGAGGCCACCAAGCTGATGCGGGTCGAGCTGCTGCCCCAGGCGTACAACCTGACCTTGGAGAGCGGCACGATCGTGCGCGCCACCTATGACGAGAAGGCCGTCATGGTGCCCCTGCTGCGGGCCGCCGTGGTGGTGGCCGGGCTGCTCGCGCTGGGCTGCCTGATCTGGCTGCAGGTCTTCCTCGCGCGACGCTTCCGCCGGGTGTTCGGCCCGGCGCTGCTGGTCGCCACCGTGACGACCGCGGTCGCGCTGATCTCCGGGCTGACCGTGCTCGCGCAGGACGAGAACGCGTTGCGCACGGCGAAGTCGGCCGGGTTCGACTCGGTGCTGACGCTGGCCAAGGCGCGCTCGATCAGCAACAGCATGCAGGGCGACCAGAGCCGCTACCTGCTCGACAAGGAGTGGGCCGACACCTACGAGCACACGTTCCTGGACAAGGCGATGTCGGTCGTCTACCTCAAGGCGGGCAACCTGCGGACCTACCACGACCAGGTCGCCAAGGGTGACGACGACGTCCTCGGCCTGCTGGGGCCCGAGCTCGTCGGCAAGCAGGGCGAACAGGCGATGGAGGCGTACCGGAGTTTCCAGGCCGCCGACGGGAAGTTCCGCGAGCTGGTGGCGGGCGGCAGGACCAACGAGGCGGTCGCCGAGCGGCTCGGGCCGGTGAGCCAGGCGTTCGACGCCTATGACCGCGCGCTGGTGTCGCTGTCCGCCGGGCACCAGGCCGTGTTCACGCGGGCGATCGCGACCGGCGAAGGCTCGCTGGACAACCTGTGGCGGCTGCTGCCGTTCGCCATCGGCGCGATCGGCCTGCTGGTGATCGCAGGGGTGTGGCCACGACTCAAGGAGTACCGGTGAAGCGGGCGTTGGCAGCGGTGCTGGCCCTGTTCGCGACGGTCGTCGCGGGCTGCGGGACGGACGGGCAGGAATCGGTCCTGGACAAGGACCAGATCGTCATCGCGGTACGGCCCGACCTGCCGTCGGTCGGGTTCCGCCGCCCGGACGGCGGGTTCGAGGGCTTCGACGTGGACGTGGCCGCCTACATCGCGCGCAAGCTGCACAAGCAGGCCTCCTACATCCCCGTGCTGGCCGCCGACCGGGCGAAGGTGCTGACGGACGGCAAGGCCGACCTGGTGCTGGCCACGTTCACGATCGACCAGGAGCGCAAGAAGGACGTGCTGTTCGCGGGGCCGTACCACGTCTCCTACCAGGACATCCTGCAGCGGCCCGACGAGACGATCAAGAACGTGCGCGAGCTCAAGGGCCGCAGGATCTGCGCGGTCAAGGGCTCGAACGCGGCCCAGCGGGTCGTGGAGGAGCGCGAGGTGCCGGCGCAGCTGGTGCCGTTCGACGACTACAAGGCGTGCCTGACGGCGCTGAAGAGCAAGCAGGTCGACGCGGTCACCACCAATGACGTCATCCTGGCGGGGCTGGCCAACCAGGACGGGACGGGGCTGAAGCTGGCCAACGCGCAGTTCAACGAGCAGCGTACCGGGGTGGGCATGCGCAGGAGCGACGTGGCCGGGTGCGAGGCGGTCAACCGGGCGATCACCGACATGTACCAGGACGGGACGACCGCGCGGCTGCTGCACCGGTGGTTCGGCAAGTCGGGGCTGGACCTGTCGACGGTCGCGGTGCCGCAGTTCGAGGGCTGCTCCTGACGGCCGCGGACATGCTTCGGACAGGGGAAGGGCCCGGGCGGCGAGGCCCGGGCCCGTTCCCTTGGGATCCCTCCGGATCAGTCCAGATAGTCCCTCAGCATCTGCGCCCGCGTCGGGTGCCGGAGCTTGGCCAGGGTCTTCGACTCGATCTGCCGGATGCGCTCCCGCGTGACCCCGAACTCCCTGCCCACCTCCTCCAGCGTGCGCGGATGACCGTCGGCGAGGCCGAAGCGGAGCTGGATGATGCGCTGCTCGCGGTCGGACAGCGTGGCCAGGATGTCGTCGAGCTGGTCCTGCAGCATGATGAAGGCCGCGGCCTCCATGGGCACGACGGCGTCGGCGTCCTCGATGAAGTCTCCGAGGTCGGAGTCCTCCTCACCGATCGGCGACTGCAGTGACACCGGCTCCTGGGCGATGCGCTGGATCTCCACCACGCGATCGACAGGGAGGTCCATCTCCTTGGCGATCTCCTCGGGAATCGGCTCGCGGCCGAGGTCCTGGTGGAGCTGGCGCTGCACGCGCACGAGCTTGTTGATGGTCTCCACCATGTGCACGGGAATGCGGATCGTCCGCGCCTGGTCGGCGATGGCCCTCGTGATCGCCTGCCTGATCCACCAGGTGGCGTAGGTGGAGAACTTGTAGCCCTTCGTGTAGTCGAACTTCTCGACCGCCCGGATGAGCCCGAGGTTGCCCTCCTGGATCAGGTCCAGGAACAGCATGCCGCGGCCCACGTACCGCTTGGCGATCGACACCACGAGCCTGAGGTTGGCCTCGATGAGCCGCTGCTTGGCCCGGGTGCCCTGCCAGACGAGCTCCCTGAACTCCGGGAAGGCCAGGCGCGAGACCCCGCTGCCCAGCTTGTCCTCGGCGAACAGACCGGCTTCGATCGACTTGGCGAGCTCCACCTCCTCCTCTGCGGTCAGCAAAGGCACACGGCCGATCTCCCGTAGATAAATACGGACCAGATCGCTGGTCGGCGCCCGCTTGCCAACGTCTTCCTCATCGGCGCGGGTGGCCTCCTCGTCGCCCTGGGGCTCGAGGACCTCCACGCCGTTCTCGGCGAGCATGCGCACGACGCGTTCCAGCGCGTCGGACGGCAACTCGGATCGGTCAAGCGCGGCTGCGACGTCATCGACGGTTACGCTCCCGCGCTCTCTTCCCTTCGCGACGAGGTCCGCCACCTGATCTACCGATGGCGGACTGCTTGGCAGCACCGATGCACCCACGGGAGACAGTCTGCAGTATTGGTTCCATCAAATGGCAGACCCATTTTTGTCACCGAAGGTAAGACTAACGTCCTTACCGAATTGAGATCACTTAAAGGTTTAGCCGGAGTTTGATCAGGAAAGTAAAGTCAATTACGCGGTCTGGATTCCCGGCGCCCGGCGACACCCCCCGGCGGACGCAACTCTTTCGCTGCCCGGAAGTCGTCACCCATCCTCTTCACCACTTATTGGACCGCGCCAGGTTCCCTGGTCAACCGCCCTGGTATCCCGCTTGTCATCGCGGCCGAACTGTTATCAACCGCCCGCGTGGTATGCCCGCTTCACAGGGGTTCGGTAGTCGTCCGCGACCTGGCTCGCGCCGCTGTCCACGTCGATCCGGACCAGCCGTGTCCGGCCGCCGCCGTCCGGGGTGGAGCCGGTCAGCGTGATGTCACGGCCCGCACGGACGGGCGAGGGCTTGCCTATCGCTCGAATGTTCTACCCGACATAGTCAAATATGGGTAGTCTCGTAGTCACGTTCAGTGAAGTCCGGGAAGTGGGCAGGGCGTGATGCGGGCGTACCGGTGTGCCGAGGTCCGGCGTGTGGTGACCTCGCCGGGCGCCTGCCGTCCGGCGCCAGCCCACGTGCACCTGATGTTGCGGGGTGGTGCGCGTGGCTGAGGCGCGAGCGATCGCGGCGCCGTACATCGCCGCCCCAGCATCCGGGGTGGCAATTCGCGATCGTCTCAAGGGGCTGAGCGGCCAGGACGAGCCGGTGCTGCGGCTGGCTGGGGCGTATCTGGGCTCGTTGGCTTCGAAAGATCTCGCAGTGCGGTGCCGTGACGGGCTGGCGCATGGTGCTGATCGGTGGGCGGCCCGTAAGCGGGAGCTGACCCCGGACTCGTCGGCGCGGTGGGCAGGGGCGATCACCAAAGCGTCGCACGATCAGTGGGCGCTGGCCCGGCGCGGCCAACTGGCCCACCTCCACACTCTTGAGGCCGGGATCGCCACGATCGCGCACCGGCTATCGCTGCCCGTGGGCCACAAGGGCACCAAGGGCGGGCCGGGCGGATACGGGTCCCAGCGGGAGTGGTTCGTCAAGTCCCGCCGTCTGCGGGTGCTGGCCAATCGGCTGGCCGCTCTGCGGGCCGATTGGCAGGGCGGGCGGGTGCGGATCGTGCGGGGCGGCAAACGGCTGGCCGGGATGCGGCACCACCTCGAAGCCGCCCATCTGGACGAGGCCCAATGGCGGGCGCGGTGGCAGGCGGCGCGCTGGTTCCTGCAAGCCGACGGCGAGTCCGGCAAGCGGTACGGCAACGAGACGATCCGCGTCAGTCCGGACGGGGAGGTGTCGATCAGGCTGCCCGGCCCGCTGGCGCACCTGGCCAACGCCCCGCATGGCCGGTACGTGCTGTCGGCCCGGGTACGGTTCGCGCATCGCGGCACGGAGTGGGCCGATCGCGTGCATGCCGATCGGGCAGTGGCCTACCGCATCCATCTGGACGAGGAGCGCGGCCGCTGGTACCTGACTGCCTCCTGGCAAGCTCCAACCGCACCGATCGTCCCGCTCCAGGCCGCGCTCACCCAGGGCGTGATCGGGGTCGACACCAACGCCGACCACCTGGCCGCCTGGCGGCTCGACACCCACGGCAACCCGATCGGTAGCCCCCGTCGCTTCAGTTATGAGTTGTCCGGCAGCTCCGAGCACCGCGACGCCCAAGTCCGCCACGCGCTGACACGACTCCTGACCTGGGCAAAGTCCTGCGGCGTGAAAGCCATCGCCATCGAGGACCTGGACTTTCAGGCAGAGAAGACCCGGGAGAAACACGGCCGCCGCAAGCAGTTCCGGAAGCTCATCTCCGGCCTGCCCACTGGCCGCTTGCGGGCCCGCCTGATCTCGATGGCCAACGCGGCCGACATCACGATCGTCGCGGTGGACCCGGCCTACACCTCCAAGTGGGGCGCCCAGCACTGGCAGGCCCCGCTGACCGGCAAGACGCGCGCGACCACCCGTCACGACGCCGCCGCCGTGGCGATCGGACGACGCGCCCTCGGGCATCCGATCCGGCGACGGACGGCACCGCCCCCTGCTCACCGGAGCGATGAGCAGGGGCATCGGACCGCCCAGGCCCGACCGGACGCCCGCGGGCGTGAGGAAACCCGCCCCCCGGACACCGGATCATGCACACGATGCATGCCACCGGACCGAGGCGAGAACGCGGGCGACCAGTGTGCCCACCACCGTTCGGGGCACACGGCTGAGCAACTCCTGCCCAGCCCCTAGGAACGGTAGGTGACGAGTGCTCTGAGGCCATTCGGGCCCCATCGGCGCTCACCGCGACCGGTGTCAGTCTTCTCCCTCAGTGACCCGCTGGGCCTGCCCCGGCCGCTGTCAGCGCCACCGCCGCCAGAACTCTGAGGGCCGATGTGGTCTTGGCCCTCGCGCCGCTCTTGGAAGACGACTCCGCGCAAGGCCCGCCCCCTCACCGCCCAACGGCACCGAGCCGCACAGCTCCGCCGCCGTCCAGCATGGCGCAGATGCCCCGGGCCCACCAAGGAAGCGGCCCAGGGTCAGCACCGCAGGACGGAGCGGGGCCAGCGGGTCACTGGCTGCCCGCAAGACGATCCAGGAGCACCTTTCGCTGTTGCTCAAGCCCGATCAGCTCACCCAACAGCTTTCGGTGCTCATTAGGCTCCTCGACCGGATTGATACGCTGCATCCGACCTTTGACCTGAGCGATGGCCCTGTCAACCGCCATCCCCTCAACCCGTGCAAGCATCGCCGCAGCATACCGTTGCTCGATCTCAGCATCCGCGTCAAACGGCTCCACCGCGAAGCGGGTCACCAGCCCCCGCGCCCCCTCCTCGTGCGCGTGCTCCAGCAGCCGGTCGACCCACTCGCGCCCGCCGTAGGAGCCGGCGGCCACGCCGCCCGCGGCGAGGATGACCTTGTGCAGCGTCACGTGGTCGGGAGCCGTGAACGCCTGCGGGTCGAGCGCGTCGAAGCGGGGCCCGAGCAGCGCCGGGCGCTGCACGGCGAGCTTGAGCAGCTCCCCCTCCACCCGCACGCTCGGGTCGACGGGCGCCGCCTGGGGCGCGCGCCTCGGGCGGCCCTGCTGCGCCCCGCCCACCTCGGCGATGCGCTGCATCACGAACCGCTCGTCCATGAACCCCAGCCACCGGTCGAGGTCGATGGCGTAGCGCTTGCGCAGCCCGACGTCCTTGATCCCGGCCACGATCGGCGCGGCGGCGTCGAGCGCGGCGATCTTGCCTTCGTTGCTGCGCAGGTCGTAGCGGGAGATCGTGCTCCTGATCGCGAACTGGAAGAGCGGCTCCCGGCTCGCGATGAGGTCCCGCACGGCCGCGTCGCCCTGCTTGACCCGCAGGTCGCACGGGTCGAGCCCGTCGGGCTGCACCGCGACGTAGGTCTGGGTGACGAACTTCTGCTCGTCGGCGAACGCCCGCAGCGCCGCCTTCTGCCCGGCCGCGTCGCCGTCGAAGGTGAAGATCACCTCGCCCCGGAATTCGGCCTGGTCGAGCAGGAATCTGCGCAGGATCTTGATGTGCTCCTCGCCGAACGACGTGCCGCAGGTGGCCACCGCCGTCGGCACTCCGGCCAGATGGCAGGCCATCACATCGGTATAGCCTTCGACGATCACCGCCTGGGCCCGCTTGGAGATCTCCCGTTTGGCGAGATCAATCCCATAAAGCACCTGGCTCTTCTTGTAAAGCGGCGAGTCAGGCGTATTCAGATATTTCGGACCATCATCGGAATCGAGCAACTTCCGCGCGCCGAATCCGATCACATCGCCCGTGGCGTCCCTGATAGGCCAGATCAGCCGCCCCCTGAAGCGGTCGATGGGCCCCCGCCGGCCCTCCTTGGCCAGCCCGCCCTTGACGATCTCCTCGGCGGTGAACCCGCGCCCCAGCAGATGCCGCGTCAGCGCCTCCCATTCGGCCGGCGCGTAGCCCACCCCGAACAGCTCGGCGTCGGCCCGCTCGAAGCCCCGCTCCGACAGGAACCGCCGCCCGGGCGCCGCGTCGGGCACGAGCAGCTTGTCCGCGTAGAACTCCGCCGCCGCCTTGTGCGCCTCGATCAGCCGGGCCCGCTCGCCGTGGTCACGCCTGGGGACGTAGCCACCCTGCTCGTACTGCAGCGTGATCCCGGCCCGCTGCGCCAGCCGCTCGACCGCCTCGCCGAACGACAGGTGCTCGATCTTCTCGACGAACGTGATCACGTCGCCGCCCTCGGAGCAGCCGAAGCAGAAGTACATCCCGCGCTCGGGGGTGACGTTGAAGGACGGGCTCTTCTCGTCGTGGAAGGGGCACAGGCCCTTGAGGTTGCCGCCCCCTGCGTTGCGCAACTGGATGTGTTCGCCGATCACGTCGGCGATGGGTGAACGCTCACGTACGAGCGCGATGTCGACATCACGGATCCGGCCAGCCACGCCGGTGAGTCTATTCCGCCCCACCGACGGTTCCGCCCCTCCGGGCCCGGTACGGGTAGGCGCGCATTACCTGTCGGTTGCTAAAGAGGGAAACCGGCTCTGCGGGAGCTCCCGGTCGGCTACAAAGGTAAAGGTTGTCGGTGGAAACGGTGACACGGGTGGAGATCATGCGTACGGGGCATCTCGGACGATGGGCGGCCGTCACGGCCGCCCTGTTGCTGACCGGCGCCTGCTCCCAGGCCACCGGCCTGGCGGGGGTCAACGCGACCTCGCCGTCGACCCCGCCGGCCACGAGCCCGCCGGCCGCCGCGCAGCCCGGCGAATCGGCGGAGCCGGAGGCCGAGCACCAGGCGGCCGAGCAGCCGCCCAAGGGCGACGACCCGGTGAAGGTGCCGCCGCCGAAGATGTCGAAGTACGAGTACACCTTCCCGGTCAAGGGCTGCAAGACGACCTACCAGCGCCAGCTCCTCGTGCTGCCCAAGACGACGATCTGGGCGCCGCAGGGGTGCGCGTTCGTGGCCCCGATCGGCGGCGTCGTGGACGAGGTGAACCTCCAGGACAAGTGGAGCCCGTCCACCGACGCGGGGGCCGCCCGCGAGGGCAGGTTCGTCACGATCATCGGCGAGGACGGCGTGCGTTACCTCGGCGGTCACCTCGACACGATCGCCGACGGCGTCCGGCCGGGCGTCCCGGTCAAGGCGGGCCAGCTGCTCGGGCGGGTGGGCCGGACGGGCAACGCCCGCGAAACCGGGCCCAACCTCTACTTCGCGATCTCGTGGAAGACGGGCCCGGCCTTCTGGTGGGTACGCAGGGGCATGGTCAAGCCGTGGGACTATCTCGACGCCTGGGCGACCGGCAACCGCACGTACTCGCCCAGGGAGGAGACGCTGGCGCTGCGCGGCAAGCTGGGCGAGACGCCGGGCTGCACAGTGCAGTGCGGGTCGAAGAAGGTCCCGCAGGCCGGCAAGACCCAGGGCCCGAAGCCGAAGCGCACCGACCACGGCGTGATCACCGTCACCCCGTCGATAGCTCCTTTTGATCAACAATGACGCGTGACCTGATGAGCTCCTGGATCTCGTCCACGACGTCCCAGACGTTGACGTTCATGCCGGCGATCACGCGTCCCTCGCGCAGCCAGTACGCGATGAACTCCAGGCTCTCCGGCTCGCCGCGGTAGACGATCTCGTCGTAGCCCTCGATGTCGCCGGAGAACTCCATGCCCAGCTCGTACTGGTCGGTGTAGAAGTACGGGATCCGGTCGTAGACCACGTCCTGGCCGAGCATGGACCGGGCGGCGGCGGGGCCGCCGTGCAGGGCGTTGGCCCAGTGTTCGACGCGCAGGCGGCGCCCGTACAGGGGGTGGAAGGGCTCGGCCACGTCACCGGCGGCGAACACGTCGGGGTGCGAGGTGCGCAGCGCGGCATCGGTGTGGATGCCCTGGCCGACGTCGAGCCCGGCGTCACGGGCGAGCCCGACCTCGGGCGCGGCGCCGATGCCGACGACGACGAAGTCGGCGGCGAGCCGCTCGCCCGAGCTGAGCCGCACGCCCGTCTCGGTGATCTCGGCGGCGGCGGTGCCGAAGCGCAGGTCCACGCCCTTGCTGACGTGCAGGCGGGCGAACAGGTCGCCGAGCTCGTTGCCGAGCGGCCGGTTGAGCGCGGTGGGCTCGGGCTCGACGACGGTGACCTCGCAGCCGGCCGCGCGGGCGGCCGCCGCGGTCTCCAGCCCGATCCAGGAAGCGCCGACGATGAGCACGCTGCCCGCGCTCGCCAGGCGCTCTTTGAGCGCCTCGCTGTCGTGGACGGTCCGCAGGTAGTATGCGGGCCCTGGCAGGCGTCGCGGCGTGGCGCCGGTGGCGATGAGCAGCTTGTCGTACCGCCGGCGCGACCCGTCGCCGAGCCTGACCAGGTGGTTGTCGAGCTCGATGCGCGTGACGCGCGTGCCGAGCCGCAGATCGACGGCGTTGTCCGCGTACCACTCCGGGCCGTGGACGAAGATGCTCTCTCGTTCGCTCTTGCCCTGGAGGTAGTCCTTGGACAGGGGCGGTCGTTCGTAGGGCCGTTCGTTCTCCGCGCCGATGAGCACGATCTCACCGTCGAAGCCTTCCTCGCGCAACGTCTCCGCGGCCTTGGCCCCCGCGAGTCCGGCACCGACGATCACATATGTGGCCATGGGCGCAGTATCCGCCTGCGAGGGTCATGGGGAAAGCCGGGTGTACCGGATCATGGAGAAACTTGGTCAGCGGGAGAGCCTGCGGTGCCACGCCACGGCGGAGGTGTCGGTGAGCGAGGCGATCTGGTCGATCACCACGCGGACGCGGGCCGCGTCGTCGGCGGCGCCCAGGTACGCGGGCCTGAAGGCGGGCTCCAGCGTGCCCGGCGCGCCCAGCGTGATCATCGAGGCCAGTTCGGTGATGAGCTCGCGCTGCCTGGCCTGGTTGGCGTTGTGGTCCCTGGTGGCCATGACGTAGTGGGCGGTGACGCCCTTGAGCAGGGCGCACTCCAGGCGGGTGGCGTGGGGCACGACGAGGTCGGCGCGGTGGCGGGAGCCGTACACCTCCTTGGTGGCGGTCTGGGCCGAGCGGCAGAAGCGGCCGATGAGGCCGCTCGTGAGGGCTTTGAGCCCGGCCAGGTCGGCGAGCGTGGCCTCGAAGCGGCGCGGCCAGAGCGGGTCGGTGATCAGCTTGGCGAAGATCTCCTCCAGCTCGCCGAGGTCGGCGTTGGGGGCGTACCAGGTGCGGGTGGTCTCGCACACCAGCGTGCGCTCGATGGGCGAGCGCAGCGCCTCGGGGGTGACGTGGCCGGAGTGGAGCGCGTCCTCGAGGTCGTGTACGGAGTAGGCGACGTCGTCGGCCCAGTCCATGATCTGCGCCTCGAAGCTCACCCGACCGTCCGGCGCGCCGTCCCGGATCCAGCGGAACACGGGTAGATCATCGTCATATACGCCGAATTTTGCCGATTTTTCGCATGTCCAGGGATATTTGATGGAAGCGTCGAGCGCCGCCCGCGTCAGGTTGAGCCCGGCGCTGCGGCCGTCCTCGGTGAGGACCTTGGCCTCCAGCCTGGTGAGCAGGCGCAGGCTCTGCGCGTTGCCCTCGAAGCCGCCGCACGAGGCCGACAGCGCGTTGAGCGCCATCTCCCCATTGTGGCCGAAAGGTGGGTGCCCCAGGTCGTGCGCCAGGCACGCGGTCTCCACCAGGTCGGGATCGACGCCGAGCGTGGCGCCCATCTCCCTGCCGACCTGACCGCATTCGAGGGAGTGCGTGAGCCTCGTGCGCGGGATGTGCTGGCCGCCGCCGAGGGACTCGGCAGGGCCCACGACCTGCGTTTTCGCGGCCAGCCTGCGCAGGGCGGCACTGTGCAGCACGCGGGCGCGGTCGCGCTCGAATGCGGAGCGTTCGGGATTGCCGGGAGGTTCCGGAACCCAACGCTCCTGATCATGGTCATCGTAGTACGGCATTGCTTAGGTGATTTTATCCAGTTTCCGGTCTCCGCTAAGGTCGAGCCTCGCGAGAACCCCTTCCCCGGGAGCCCTCACCCCATGACGACAGCGTTCCGAGCAGTGCTGGCCTTCATCCTGCTCGCCGGCTTCTACGTTCTGGTCGGCCTCTTCCTGGTGGCCGCCATCTTCTTCGATGTCCTGCTCCTCGTGGACTTCCACGCGAACACCCTCAAGCTCGCGATCGTCCTCACCCTGGTCGCCGGCGCGCTCGTACAGGCCCTGTTCGTGGTGAGCCGCCGCCAGGGCGGCGAGCAACCGGGCGTGCCGATCGGGCGCGAGCACGAGCCCGCGCTCTGGCAGACGGTCGAGGAGCTCGCCCAGCGCGTGCGCACGGCGCCGCCGGACGAGATCCGGCTGGTGGCGGAGGTGAACGCGGCCGTTTCCGAGGACACACGCTGGCTGGGGATGAAGGCGACGCGGCGGCGGATGTTCATCGGGCTGCCGCTGCTGCAGACGCTGACGGTGGACGAGCTGCGCGCGGTGCTGGGACACGAGCTGGGCCACTACAGCGGCGCTCACACGCGGCTGGGCGCGCCGGTCTACCGGGGGCGGGTCTCGCTCCTCGCCACCGTCCAGGGGCTGCGTAACCACCCGTTCGTCCAGCGCCTGTTCACCTGGTACGCCAAGTTCTACCTGCGGGTGTCGCAGGCCGTCTCGCGCAAGCAGGAGCTGGAGGCCGACCAGTTCGCGGTCGCGATCGGCGGGCGGCAGGCCATGGCCGGGGCGCTGCAGAAGATCCAGACCACCGCGACGGGCTGGGACCTCTACGTCGCCAACTACCTGTCGCTCACCGGCGCGGGCGGCACCAGGCCCCTCTCGGTGTTCGGGGGCTTCCACGCGCTCATGAGCGACTCCGACCGGCAGGCCGAGATCGCCAAGCTGGGCGAGGAGCCGCAGGAGGTCTCGCCGTACGACTCCCATCCGAGCCTGACCGAGCGCCTGGCCGCCATCGAGCACCTGCCTGAGCCGCCGCACGTCCCCGACCCGCGCTCGGCCCTGACGCTGCTGCGCGACGCGAACGTGGCGGTGCAGGCCGTGGAGCAGTCCATGTGGACGCCGGAGGCGCTCACCGGGCTGCGGCCGGTGTCGTGGGAGGAGCTGGTGTCGCACGCCATGTACGCGGGCCGCAACGCCGACGCCCTCCACGACCTGGCGGTCGCCGGCCAGCGGGTGATGGGGGCCGCGCGGCCGTACCTGGACGCCGCCTTCGAGGCGATCGCCCGGGGCCGGCAGGCGGAGCTGGAGGCCGTCCTGCGCGAGCAGGGCTGGAACGCGTCGGAGACCCTGCTCGCCGGGGTGCTGGGGCAGGCGCTGGAGGCGGTGCTGATCCAGCTCGGCGAGGCCAAGTGGACGCTGTCGTGGTCGGGGCCGGCGCGGCTGCTGTTCGACGACGGGGAGGAGGTGGCGCTGTCGGAGTACGCGGCCCAGGTGTCGGCCAATCCGGAGGCCGTCTCCGGGCTCCGGCGGTGGCTGGGGGATCACGGCATGCGCCACGACTACGTCCCGATCGAGGAACCCTCCCCCGGGCAGCCCGCCGAGGCCGCTACCCCCTCGATCTAACGCAGCGCCCGCTCGAATCCGGCGCGGTGCCCGGCGACCCAGTCGTGGCAGGCGCGCACCTGCGCCACCGCCCCCTGCTCGCGCAGCCTGATCGCGTACGCCAGCCCCTGCGCGGCATCCCGCTCGATGCCGCGCCGGCATCGGTCCTGCCACCAGAGGATCGTCTCGACCACCTCGCCGCGCTCCCGCAGCCCGTAGGCGTCGCAGATCAGCCGCACCCGCCGGGCCGCGTCGGCCGGGTCGGCGATCAGCGGGCCCAGGCCCGCGTACTGCCAGCAGACGTGCGCCACGTCGTGGACGCGCCGTCCCGGCCCCGCCAGGTCCCAGTCGATGAACGCCACCGGCCGCGGCTCCTCGCCCCGGTAGACGGTGTTCCTGGGCGACAGGTCGTTGTGGCAGACCACCTCCTCCTCCCCTGCCAGTGAGGTGCCGGCGGTCAGGTCGTGGAACTCCCGCACCAGCTCCGCGGCCCGCGCCAGGCTCTCGTCCGAGGCGACGCCGTCCGGCTGGACGTCCTCCCAGGCCACGTGGCCGGCCACGAAGGTCAGGATCTCCCGACCGCGCTCGTCGAGGCCCAGGAACCGGGGCGCGGCCGCCCATCCGCTCCGCTCGAAGAGGCGCAGCAGCTCGTGCACGTACGCGGCCCGCTGTCCGGGCGTACGGCGGACGGTGTCGCCGACGCGGACGACGGCGTTGACGAAACCCCCGGGGAGGTGTGTCTCGGACATGGTCTCCCGACTGTCGCGTAGGTCAGTGGTTTGAGGCTTTCACGCGGTCGATGGCCTGTTCAGCACGCAAAGTCTCACAGGGCAGTGCAATGAAACACTTGAAGGTATGACTGAGAGCGAAATCATCGAGTTCGTGTCCGGTTTCCCCGGAGTCGTGACCCAGACCATCGAGGAGAACAGCGAGGCCCCCGAGATGGCCTGGGGCGACACGTTCTTCTTCTACGACCCGGAAGGCACCCTGGAGACCCATCCCCGGCAGCCGTTCGCCACGATCGTCATCAAGGACTACCCGGATTGGGACACCTTCTCCGACCTGAACAGGCCAGGCGTGTTCCGGCTCAACATCGCCGTCGGGCGCGCCACCCTCCAGCGGCTCGCCGGCGACGACGCCGAGGTCGACTACACGGCCGAGGACCGCGTCCTCCCCCACCCCAAGTACGCGACCCAGGGCTGGATCGCCATCGTGAACCCGGGCGAGCAGGCCCGCCCCCTCCTGACCGAGGCCCACACGCGCGCCGTCACCCGCCACCGCCCCCGCAAGACCTCCTGAGCCCCGCGCCTGGCCGGTCCCCGGCCAGGCGCACCGAGGTCAGCGGGGTTCGTCGTCCCAGTCGGGAGGCGTCACCGTGCCGGAGAGCCAGTCGCGGCGCAGGATCGCGTAGCCGACGGCGTCGTGGACCGTGCCGTCCAGGCCCGGCCACGACTCCCGGTAGTGCGACTCCTTGGCGTACCCGCTCTTGCGGAAGACCGCCCGCATCGCGCGGTTGTCCTGGCGGGTCGTGCCCTCGATCCGGTTGACGTGCGGGAGCTCGGTGAACAGGTAGCCGGTCAGCCAGGCCACCGCCGCGGCGCCGAGGCCCCGGCCCCGCCATTCCTGCCCGATCCGCAGGTCGAACAGGGGGGTGTCGTCGGCGAGGTCCTGCAGCCGGACCAGGCCCGCGCGCTCCCCGTCGGCGAGCACCCAGAACGTCCTGGACTCCTCGTCGTCGTAGAGGCCGTCCGCGGCGCGCTCGCGCACGGTCTCGGGGTCCTGGACGCCCGCGTGAAAGGGCCATTCGTGCCCGGTGAGGAAGCCGACGAGCGCTTCGACGTCGTCCGGGGAGAATCTCGTGAACTCGATCTGCACCCCCCGCATCCTTCTGACGGGCTCCGCGCGGGGTCAACCGAATTTCAGCGGGTCAGCCGATCACTCGCTCGGGGCTGTCCAGCCAGACCCGCTGCCCGTCGGGCGTGATCGTCACGCCGAACCGCTCCCGCTCCGGCTCGCCCCAGTCCGCCCACATCCGGCGGGCGTCACCCGGCTCGGCCAGGACGTCCTCGGCCAGGACGGCGCCCGGCGGGGTGTCGTGCCGCGTCCACGTCATGGTCGTGAGCGGGGAGAACCGGCCGCCGGCCGTGCCGTCCGGCCCGACCACGAGCCGCAGGGCGTGCCCGTCGCCGTACGGCGCGACCACCACCCCGCCCGGCCTGGTCTGCGCGATCCAGGCGTACGGCACGGTCCGCACGGCGTACGTCGCGTGCACCCCGTCGTACGGCGCCCGCTCGGCCCACCCCGCCGTGCCGTCGCCCACGACCAGGTGCGGGAGCGCTCCCGCGGCGGCCAGGTTCTTGGCACCCTGCTCGGCCACGGTGGGATCCGCCTCGATGGAGGTCACACTCCCCGACTGCCCGACCAGCCGGCACAGCAGGGCGGCGGTCCACCCCGTACGCGTGCCCACCTCCAGCACCCTCTGGCCCGGCGCCGGACCGAGCAGCTCCAGCAGATCGGCGACCGCGCTGGGCGCGGGACAGGAGCACCCGTCGGCGGCGACGATCGGGCGCCCGGCGTAGACGGCGTCCCACCAGGCCGGCGGGTCGGCCTCCCGGTCGATCGGCGCGCTCCGCCCGTCGCGCTCGGGCGACTCCCCCACCGGCGGCACGAACCAGTGGCGCGGGACCGCCCGCAGCGCCTGCTCGATCGGCCGGGTGAGGGGCGGGCGGTGGTCGCTGATCGCCGCGATCATCGCGTCGAGCCGCCACGCGATGTGCGTGAACATCACACCTCCCCGTTCGCGAAAGGATGCCCGCATTCGTGCCTCCCCACAGCTCCACCTCCATATCTCGGGAAACGCTATCCGTGACGGTACGACTACGATCCGGATGCGGCAAGGGTTTCCATGGAAGTCACCGTCGAGGTGGGCGGCGCTGACATCCGGCCCGCGCGCCGGGTGAGGGAACGCCGTCAGAAGCGCCGCCAAAACGCTGCGTATCTCCCCGATCACCCAGTAAATTCGGAACCATCGCGCCAAACACCGGCGAGGGGGGATCGGGGTGCCCGGGAGCACGGCGATCGGCGGGCGTTACCAGCTGGTCACCTGCCTGGGCGGCGGCGCCGCGACCGAGGTCTGGCTGGCCCTGGACCTGGGCCTCAACCGGGAGGTCGTGGTCAAACGCCTGCTGGCCGACAACCCCGGATCCAGCCGGTTACGCGCCGAGGCGCGGGCCCTGGCCGCGTTCAACCACCGGCATGTGGTCACCCTGCACGACACGGTGGACGACCCGGAGACGGGCACGTTCTGGCTCGTGATGGAGCACGTGCCCGGCGGGAGCCTGGACGGCCGGACCATGTCGCCGGAGCGGGCGGCGCAGGTCGGCGCGCAGATCGCGGACGCGCTGGCCGCCATGCACGCCGAGCGCATCGTGCATCTCGACGTGAAACCGGCCAACATCGTCGCCGCCGATGACGGCGTCGTGAAGCTCGCCGACTTCGGCGCCGCGTACCGGGTCGGGGGCCGCGACACGATCACCTCGAACGGCGCCATCAGCTACACCGTCGCCTACGCCGCCCCCGAGGTCATCAGGGGGCAGCCCGACCCCAGGTCCGACGTGTTCTCCCTCGGGGCCACCCTCTACGCGCTGGTCGCCGGGCGTCCGCCGCGCCGGGGAGCCGGCGACACGGAGTCGGACGCCGACATCGTGGCGTGGCGGGCCGCGCATTCGGACGTCTCGCTGACGGCGGACGTGGGACCGCTGGACGGGCTGCTGCGGGAGATGCTGCGGCTGGACCTCCGGGAGCGGCCGGAGATCGAGGACGTACGGAAACGGCTGGCCGAGATCACCGGAACGCCGCCGCCGGTCCCTGCACGGCGACGGTTTCCGCTCCTCGTGGCGGCGGTGGCCGCCGCGGCGGTGCTGATCGCCGCCGTGTCCGTCCTCGGAGAACGCGGCACACCGCCGCCCAGAGCCTCGGTGGCCCCCGCCACCCCCGCGCAGGCGGGGGACCTCCTGATCGGCGACCCCCGCACGGCCGACCCCTGCGCCATGACCGACGCCACCGCGCTCGACCGGTTCGGGAAGACCGAGCTCGACCGCGACTACGGGAACTTCGACCGGTGCGACGTCAGAGTGTCCCCGCCGGGCGGCGGAGTCGTGGACGTCGTGGTGGACCTCAACCACGACCCGCCTCCCGAGCAGCTCGGGGCCGCGCGGACCGTGGGCGGGATCACGGTGGCCGACGACCCCGCCGAGAGCGACGAGTGCTCGCGGACGCTCGTCCTGCCCGGCGTGGACGACGTCATCGTGAAAGTCCGGGCCAAGTGGGAGGGCGACGAGGGCAAGGCCGGGCTCTGCGAGATCGCCGACGCCGCCGCCACCGTCGCGGCGCGGACGCTCGGCCGGGGCCCGCTCGAACGCCGTACCCCGCCGCTCCCCGCCACGTCGCTGGCGCAGCGGGACGCCTGCTCGCTGCTGTCCGGCAAGGCCCTGGAGGCCGTCCCGGGCATCGACGCCGCCGGCCCGGACGTCGGGTTCGGCGGGTGGGACTGCGAGTGGGACAGCACCACCAGTGACACCTGGGTGGACCTGGACTTCGACCGCGACCAGCCGCCCACCGCCGAGGACGGGACGGCCACCCGGATCAACGGCTACCGTGCCTTCGTCCGGCCGGACCGGGAGGAGCGGACCTGCGAGCTCGAGGTGGTGTTCCGCCCGTACACCGATCAGGACGGCCGGACGGCGGTCGAGGAGGTACTCCTCGTGGTCGGCGGCTCGCGCCCCATGGACCGGCTGTGCGGGATGGCCACCGCGCTCGCCCGCTCGGCCACCGCCGAGCTGCGCGGCACCTGACGTCACGCTCCCGGGGAGGGTCCCGGAGAGGTTGGGGCACCATACGGCTGCGTCCGACACGCACCGAGGAGGCGGACAGATGAGCGCTCCCCACAGCCTCGCCCACGGCGTGGACCCGGCCGTCCCGGGCACGCTGCACGCCCGCACCATCATGGGCGGCATCAGGGTCGCGCCACGCCCGGGCCGTCATGTCCGCTTCGGCCGCGACCAGCGCCCGAACGTCGATCTGCGGGTGGGCGCGGACGACCAGTCGGTGAGCCGCCTGCACGCCGAGGTGACGTACGAGGACAGCCGGTGGTGGCTGCGCAACCTGGGCCAGCAGCTCGTCCGCCTGCCGCGCGGCCGGCTGATGCACAGCTCCACCGACCCCGTGCCGCTGGCGCCGGGCTACACCCCGCTGTTCATCAGGGGCTCCGGCTACCGCCAGCACCTGGTGGAGCTCTACGTCACGGGCGCCTACGGCGACACCCAGGCCGACCTCCACGCGGCCGCGACCGCCCCGCCGAAGATCTGGGGCCTCAGCGAGACGGAACGCCTGCTCCTGGTGGTGCTGGGCGAGCGCTACCTGCTGTACGAGGAGGCTCCGCGCCCGTTGACGTACAACCAGGCCGCGGCCCGGCTGGCCCACCTGCGGCCCGGGGAGAAATGGCGGGCGGGCATCGTCGAGGACCGGATCGAGGCCGTGCGGCACCGCCTCCACGCCGCCGGCTTCCCGTACCCGCTGCGCCACGACCGGTCGGAAGGCCGTCCGTACGACAACAACCTCCTGCACAACCTCCTCAGGGGCCTGATGGAGTCGACCACCCTCGTCCCCCCGGACCTGGACCTCCTGGAGACCCCATGAAACGAGCTGGCCCTGTGATCCGGGCGCCCCGTATCGTCGCCGCATGACCACTGTGCTCTGCGTACCGCAATGGCAAGGCTCGGCGTCCGGCAGCGCGCCGCGGTTGATGGCCGGGGCCCGCCGCGCCGCCGCGCTCGTCCCGGCCGACGCGGTGGTGACCGTGCCGGTGCTCGAGACCGACGGGGACAGGGCCGCCGGGGTTCGCGCGTACGACGTGCTCGTGGAGAACCAGCGGCTGACGCGCGAGGCACTGGCCGGCATCGACGACCGGGTGATCACCGTCGGCGGCGACTGCGCGGTCGACATCGCGCCGATCGACGCCGCCCACGCCCGCTACGGGGACGCTCTGACGGTGCTGTGGATCGACGCGCACCCGGACGTCTACAGCCCGCAGACCCTGCCGTCGGGCGCCTTCCACGGGATGGTGGTGCGCGCGCTGCTCGGGGACGGCCCGACCGGCCTCACGGCGGAGCGTCCGCTGCGACCGCACCAGGTGATCATCGCCGGGGAGCGGGCGGGCGACGTGTCCGAGCACGAGTACCTCGAGAAGACCGGCCTGCGCAGGTACGGCGTGACGGACCTGGAGCGCGTGCTCGACGATCTGCGGGGCCCCGTGTACGTACACGTCGACCTCGACGTCCTGGAGCCCACCGCCTTCGGCTCGACCTGCTACCCGGAGCCGGACGGCGTGCGGCCACAGCGGCTGATCGACCTCGTCTCCCAGGTGGACGACGTCGTCGGGGCGGCCATCACCGAGCACGCGCCGTCCGGCGACGACGCCGACCCCGGCGAGGCCGAGGTGATCCGCCGCCTGGGCACCGCGCTGACTCGCTGACGAATACGAGAGGAGTGCGCGCAGGACGCCTTCGCGCAAGGGCTCCAGCGGTGGCCGGCGGACGGGATCCCACCGGGACCGGGCGCCTGGCTCACCACGACCGCCCGCAACAAGGCGATCGACCGGCTCCGCCGCGCCGCCGTGGGCACCGCCAAACTGCGGGAGCCGGCCGCCCGCCCCGTCCCGCCCGCGGCCGATCCGGAGCTCGGGGACGATCGGCTACGGCTGATGTTCACGTGCTGTCATCCCGCGCTCCCGTTCGAGGCCCGGGTCGCGCTTGGGACGAGAACGGGGCAATGAGAAGGGCTGAGACCATGCACACGACACGTTCCGCCGACGGCACCGCGATCGCTTTCGACCGGACGGGCTCGGGCAGCCCGGTCGTCCTGGTGAGCGGCGCATCCTGTGCCCGGGGCATCCACACGGCACTGGCCGAGCTGCTCGCGGCCGGCCACACGGTCGTCAACCACGACCGGCGGGCGCCCCATGCCGAAGGTCGTCTGGCCGCGCACCAAGGGGGACTCCGCCCTCGAACAGGGCGAGGACATCACCCTCTAGAGCCCTCTAGAGCCGCTCACGCCAGGTCGAGCCCGGCGAGCTGGGCCCGGCTGGTCACGTTGAGCTTGGGAAAGGCCCGGTACAGGTGATAGCTGACGGTCTTGGGGCTGAGGAAGAGCTGCGCACCGATCTCCTTGTTGGTGCGCCCGGCCGCGGCCAGGCGAACGATCTGCAGCTCCTGCGGGGAGAGCGCCGACAACGCATCGGCCCCGGCGGCGACGAGACCGGTGTCGCCGGCGGCACGCAGTTCGTGGCCTGCGCGTTCCGCCCAAGGCCGCGCGCCCAGGCGCTGGAAGGTCTCGAGCGCGGCGCGCAGTTGCGCGCGAGCCGCGCTCTTGTGCCGGTCCCTGCGCAGGCGCTCGCCGTAGACCAGCGCGGTGCGCGCCGACTCCCAGGGGTGGCCGCCGCCGGCGTGCAGTCGTACGGCGGAGCGGAAATGGTCGTGCGCTCGTTCCCCGTCGGGTTCGAGCAGGGCCCGGCAGCGGTGCAGTACGGCCTGCGCCCAGGTCTGGCCGGATGCCTCCGCCCATGCCTCGTAGCGGCGCAGCGGCCGGTCGGCGGGCAGGCTGAGCCGGGCCGCAGCCTCGATCTGGTCGGGGGCGAAGTGGACGGTCTGGAACTGGTGGCGTGCCGGCCCGGCCAGGGCCGTCTCCAGCCGGTCCAGAGCCACGGCGTGGCGGCCCCGGCCCAGATCGAGCAGGGCCTGCGCCCACTGGGCCCAGGCCAGGCCGTTGACGATGCCGTTGGCGTCGTACTGCTGGTGCGCGGCGGCGGCCAGCTCGGCGCACCGGTCCGCGTCGCCCCGGGCGGCGGCGATCCAGGCGAGCATGCCCCGCATGCAGCCGGCCCTGCTCGGCCGGCCGGTCTCGGCGGTCAGATGCAGGCCCTCGGTCGCGGTGGCCGTCGCGTCCGTGAACCTGCCGAGGAAGATCTCGCTGGTGGCGAGCGTGATGTGGAGGACGGCCAGCTTGCCGAGCTCGCCGCTGGTGCGGCATTCGTCGGCGGCGGCGCGGGCGATCTCCCACGCGGCCTGGAAGTCACCGGTCTGGAGGGCGAAGTAGGAGGCGTTGATCCGGCGTGAATGCATTTCCGGGGTGATCCGGCTGCCCTTGGACACGAGCTCCCGCATGATCGGCAGGGCGGCGGCGGGGCCTTCTGTCAGCAGCAGCGCCGTTCCCAGGGCGGCCTGTCTGGCGAGGTCGAGGTCGTCCTCCGGGCGCAGGTCCAGCTCCCGCAGCCGGTCGGCGGCCTCGACGAGCCTGCCGGCGTCGCCGAACCGGTTGGCATTGCGGGCCGCCTCGACCAGCATCAGGCCCGCGGCGGCGCGGTCGTCGCCAGCCACGTCCGCGGCGCCCTTGAGCAGCAGGTCGTGGGCCAGGTGAGGGGCGCCCTGGTCGAGGGCGATCCTGGCCCGCAGCTTGGGGAGCGTGGTGCGGGCCGACGTGGCCGGCACGAGCGCGGTGGCGGCCTCGACCAGCCGCTGGGCCCGCTGCGACTGGCCCGCCTCAGTGGCGTGCACGGCGGCCGAGAGCAGCCGGCGCCCCTTGAGCTCGTTGTCCTGGCTCAGCTCGGCCGCCCGCTCGAACGCGGTGCAGGCGCTGACGCTCGCGCCGCGGTCCCCGGCTCGGCGGGCCATGTCCTCCAGCGCTCGCGCGGCCGCCTCGTCGGGACCCGTCGCGGCGGCTGCCAGGTGCCAGGCCCGCCGGTCGGGCCGATCGGCCAGCAGACCGGCCAGGGTCCGGTGCACCGCCAGGCGCAGGTCGTACGTGCTGAGCTGGAAGACCGCCGCGCGCATGAGCGGATGGGCGAAGCGCACCTGCCGGCCGGCGATCGTGACCAGCTCCGCGCGCTCGGCCGCGCCCAAAGCGGCGGGTTCGATGCCGAGCGCGGCGCAGGCTTTCGTGATCACGTTCAGGTCCCCGTCGTCCGCCAGCGCGGTGATCAGGAGCGCGGTCCGGGCGGCTTGGGGCAGGCGGCCGACGCGGGCGGCGTAGGCCAGCCGGAGGCGTTCCGGCAGCGGCAGCGGACTGTGGTCGTAGAACGGCAGGTCGGCGGTGCGCGGCAGTTCGAGCAGGGCGAGCGGGTTGCCCGCGCTCTCCTTGAGGATCTTCAGGCGGGTTGAGCCGGTGAGGCCGGGCGCGGCGTCCGCGAGCACCTGCGCGGCGCTACGGTCGTCCAGGCCGCCGAGCCGCCGTCCGGGCAGGCTCCCGGGGTCGAAGCCGTCGCGCGCGCCGAACAGCATCACGACGCCCTCCGCGTGCAGCCGGTGCGCGGCGAAGCGCAACACACCCGCCGAAGCCTGATCCAGCCAGTGCGCGTCGTCGACCAGGCACAGCAGCGGCTCCTCCTCGGCCAGCTCCGCCAGCAGCGACAGCACGGCCACGCCGACGTGGAACCGGTCGTCGGCCCGCGCGGGCGCCAGGCCCAGGGCGCCCTCCAGCGCCGCCGCCTGGGGCTCGGGCAGCGACTCAAGGTGGCCGAGCGCGCCGCGCAGGAGCAGGTGGAGCGAGGCGTACGGGATGTCGGCCTCGGTCTCGACGCCCAGGCCGCGCAGCACCCGCATGTCCTGGGCGCGTTCCCCGGCGTAGGTCAGGAGGGCGGTCTTGCCGATCCCCGGCTCGCCCCCGAGCACCAGCACGCCGGAGCGTCCGGCGCGAGCCTGGTCGAGCAGCACGTCAATGGCCTGCTGTTCAGACTCCCGCCCCCGAAGCATGGGACGAATCCTAGTCATTCATCCGGTACCGCCCAGGTCTCGGCCTTCATAGCGTCACCGTCATGAATTCCACGCAAGCGGTCGACCTCAGCTCGGTCACCAAACACTACGCACACGGCGTCACGGCGCTCGACGACGTGTCGATCGGCTTCTCCGCCGGCACGTTCACCGCCGTGATGGGACCGTCGGGGTCGGGCAAGTCGACGTTGCTGCAGTGCGCCGCGGGGCTCGACCGGCCGAGTTCGGGGCGGGTGACGGTGGACGGCCGGGACCTGGCGACGCTCAGCGACAAGAAGCTGACGCTGCTGCGGCGCGACCGGATCGGGTTCGTCTTCCAGTCCTTCAACCTGCTGCCGTCGCTCACCGCCGCCCAGAACGTCGCCCTCCCGCTGCGCCTGGCCGGCCGCCGCCCCGACTCCCAGCAGGTGCGCCAGAGCCTGACCGCGGTGGGCCTGGCCGGGCGCGTCGACCACCGGCCCGCCGAGATGTCCGGCGGCCAGCAGCAGCGCGTCGCCATCGCCCGCGCTCTGGTCACCCGGCCGGCGGTGCTGTTCGCCGACGAGCCCACCGGCGCCCTGGACGCCAACACCAGCCGCGAGGTGCTCCGGCTGCTGCGCGAACTCGTCGACCGGCAGGCACAGACCATCATCATGGTCACCCACGACCCGGTGGCCGCCGCCCACGCCGACCGTGTGGTGTTCCTGGCCGACGGCCGGGTCTACGGGGAGCTCCATGACCCGAGCGCCGAGCAGGTCGCGACCCGGATGCTGCAGCTGGAGGCGTCGTGCTGAGGATCGCCTGGTCCACGCTGCGCGTCCGGTGGTCGTCCTTTGCCGGCACGTTCGTCGCCCTGGCGTTCGGCGCGGCCCTCATGGCCGCGCTCGGCCAGGTGCTGGCCTCCAGCATCTCCTCGCCCGACCGAGGGCCACAGCGGTACGCCGCCGCGCCCGTCGTGGTGGTGCCCGACGAACGGCTCACCGTTCGGAGCCCGTTCGGGGAGAGTGGCGCGCCGCTGGCCGAGCCGCGCGGGCTGGCTCCCGAGCTGGCCGGGCGCATGCCCGGGGCCGTGGTGGATCGCATCTTCGCCGCGCAGCTCGCCGGTGGCCCGCCCGCCGTCGGCCGTCCCTGGTCCGCCGCCCGTACGGCGCCGCAGCGGCTGTCGTCGGGACGGGCGCCCGCCGCGGACGACGAGATCGTCGTCACCGCCGGCGCCCAGGTCGGGCGGCGGGTTCAGGTGGTGACCGCGGCGGGGACCCGGTCGTACCGGGTGGTGGGGATCGCCTCGGCGGGGCCGCAGCCGACCGTGTTCTTCACCGACGAGCGGGCCGCCCGGCTGTCACCGCGGATCGACGCGCTGGCCGTGTGGCGCCCCGCCGCCGAGGTCCGCGCCGCTCTGGGCCAGTCGACCGCGGGCCGGACCAAGCTGGGCCAGACCACTGGGGACCGGGCCACCTCGGGCCGGCCCACCCCGGGCCAGGCCATCACATCCGGGGCGGCATCGCGTCAGAACGGGACCCCCGCGATCTCGACCGAGGTCAAGGTGCTGACCGGCCAGGAGCGGGCGCTGCTCGACCCGTCCCGCAAGAGCGACGAGCAGGCCCGCAACAACGCCAACACGATCGCCGGCATCGCCGCGGGTTTCGCCGGGTTCATCGCCGTGTTCGTGGTCTCCTCCACCTTCGCCTTCGCGGTCGGGCAGCGGCAGCGAGAGTTCGCCCTGCTCCGCACCGTGGGCGCGACCACCGGCCAGGTCAGGCGCATGGTGTACGGCGAGGCACTCCTGGTCGCGATCGCCGCCTCCGCGCTCGGCGCGCTGACCGGCCCCCTCGCCACCCGGCCGATCCTGGACCTGCTGAGCTCCCTCGGCATGGCGCCCGCCTGGCTGGTGCCCTCCACCTCCCCGGTGCCTTCGTACGTGGCCTTCGGCACGGGAGTGCTGGTCGCCGTGCTCGGCGTGGTCGTGGCCGCCTGGCGGGCGGGCCGGGTGCGGCCCGCGGAGGCGCTGCGGCAGGCGGCGGTGGAACCGCGGGCCATGACGCCCGGGCGCTGGATCGCCGGCGGCGGCCTGCTCGCCACCGCCGTCATCAGCATGGCCGTCAACGCCGTCAGCGACCCGTCGGGCGCGACCAACAACAAGACCTTCATGCCCATCGTCATGCTGCTCATCGCCGCCGCCGGGCTGCTCGCCCCGGTCTTCGTCCGCCCGGTCGCGAACCTGCTCGCCGCCCCGCTCGGACGGCTGCGCGGCGCGGGCGCTCTCGTGGTCCCCGCCGGCGCTGTCGCCTCCACGAGGCGTACCGCCGCCACGGCCGCGCCGGTCCTGATGACTGTCGCGCTGGCCGCCACCCTGCTCGGCGCCGCGGCGATGACCGACGCCACCAAGGCCGCGATGCGGATTGACCCCGTACGCGCCGACTACCTGGTGCTGCCGTCCGGCACGGCCGGGCTGGATCGGCAACTCACCGAACGCCTGCGCGCCGTCCCCGGCGCCGACGTCACTACCGTGACCCCGACCAGCCTCTACACTCTCGAAGGCGCCGGGACCCAGCTCATCCAGCGGCCCGCCGAGGCCGTGAACCCGGCCACGCTCACGACCGCCCTGTCGGTGCCCGTGACCGCCGGATCGCTCGCGGAGCTGCGCGACGACACGATCGCCGTCTCCCCCACCTGGGAGGTGAACCTGGGCCAGCGGGTGCGGCTGTGGCGGGCCGACGGCAGCCAGGTGTCCCTGACGGTCGTCGCACTGCTCGGCGCCGACTCCACCGCGGACGCGTACGTCACCCCGGCGCACGCGCTGTCCACCCTGCCCTCGCTCGCCTACGTGAAGCTGCGTCCCGGCACCTCCGCCGCCAAGGCGCTGGAGCAGGCCGTAGAGGGGCACAACGCCCGTTCCGTAACCAAGGCCGCCTGGGCCGGGACCGTCACCGGCCGCGCCGCCTCAGCCAGCCGTCTCGGCCTGCTGGCCGTGCTCGGCATCATGCTGAGCTACACCGTGATCGCGCAGGTCAACACCCTGCTCATGGCGGCCCCCGACCGGGCGGGCGAGCACGGAGCGCTACGCCTGCTCGGCGCCACCAAGGGGCAGGTCCTGCGATACGTCGTGGCCGAGGCGCTGCTGGTCGTGGCGGTCGGCGTGCTCCTCGCCGCCCTCGCCACCGCGCTCGGTCTGCTCGGACTGTACGCCGCGCTGCTGCAACTGGCCGGCCCCGTGACGATCGACGTGCCCTGGCAACCGGTCATCGGGGTGATCGCCCTCTGTTCGATGCTCGCGGTGCTGGCGACCGTGCTGCCCTCAATCCGTGTCCGGGCAGTGGCGATCCCCAGGTGAATCCGGTACCCAGCGGCGAAAGGGCTTGTTTCGGTAGTGGATCAGCTGGGTGGTCCACTACCGAGATGAGCTTTGTATGGGTCAAGGTGATTTGACCGCCGCACAGTGGGCGATGCTGGAACCGCTGTTGCCGGGTGGCAGGAAGGCGGGCCGCGCTTCGGCACGGTGAGGCGCTCGTCACCGTCCATGGCCACCGTCACGGACACGGCGAACTGCCGGCGGCCGTCGGAGGAGGTGGTGGCCACCTGGTGCTGGTGCTCTCGCGCTTGGCGGTCAGGACGGCTGGACTTGGTCCCAGCGGGCGATGGCTTCGGCGGGGTCCGGGCTCACGAGGCGTTCCAGACCGGCCGTCGTGATCTCCGCCCACCTGCCGGCCCGTGCCCACATCTGTTCCTCGAAGGCGCGGACGGCCTTGTCCAGATCGCCGGGGCCGGGGGCGGCGACGACGGACTCGGCGAGTTCGGCGCCTTCCAGCATCGCGAGGTTCGCGCCTGCCCCCAATGGGGGCATCAGGTGGGCGGCGTCGCCCAGGAGCGTCACCCCGGGGACGTGGGCCCAGGTGTGGGACACGGGCAGGACGTAGAGGGGGCGGTGGACGAAAGCGGTGCCGTGGCGGAGGAGGTCGAGGACGGGAGCGGCCCAGCCGTCGAACATAGCCAGCAGGCTTGATCGCACAGCCTCGACGTCGGCCAGGTCCAGGCCTGCGTCCAGGCCCATATGCCGGTCCACGTTCGTGTGCCAGTCCAGCGGCGCGCGGAACCGGGCGTACACCTTGACGTGGCCGCCGCTGTTGCGCTGGGCGACGAGGGAGCGGTTCACGCCGTACACAGCCATGGAACCGTCGCCGACCAGCCGGGCGAGGTCGGGGTGGCGGGTGTCGACGTCGTCCAGGGAGGTCTCGACCGAGGTGATGCCGGTGTAGTGCGGCGTCGCGGGCGATACTGCCGGGCGGACCCGGGACCACGCGCCGTCCGCGCCGACCACGAGGTCGAACGTCTCCTGCCGCCCGTCCGCGAAATGGACCAGCACGCCATCCCGGGTCTCCGGCACCACCTCGGTCACGCCTCGCCCCCACTGAACGTCCAGGGAGCCGAGCAGCAGGTCACGGAGTTGCCCGCGGTCGATCTCGGGATTGGCCAGGTCCCCCGGACGGGGTTGCCAGTCGCGGAGGACGGTCCCGTCCGTGTCCAGGATGCGCATGGCCTGCCCCTCCGGACGGGACAGCGCTTGGAACTCCGCCAGCAGCCCCGCCTTGCTCATCGCGAGCTGACCCAGCCCTTCGTGCAGGTCCAGCATGCCGCCCGGGGGACGGGCGTCGGGGGCGGGATCGCGTTCGAGGACGGTGACGGGGTGATCGTGGCGGTGCAGGACGCGGGCGAAGGTAAGGCCGGCAGGGCCGCCCCCAATCACGGCGATACGGTGTCTCATGGCGATATACTGTATTTACCTTTTACGGTGTATCGCAACAGTACGATGTAACCCATGACTGTGTGGGACCGGCCGGAGCCGCCGACTCGCCCCGCGCCGCTCGACCGGGAGCGGATCGTTGCCGCCGCCGTCGCGCTGGCCGACGAGGGCGGGCTGGAGGCGGTGTCGTTGCGCAAGGTAGCCGCCCGGCTGGACGTCGGCCCGATGCGGCTGTACGGACACATCTCCACCAAAGAGGAGCTGTTCGACCTCATGGTGGACGAGGTCTACGCCGAGATCCTTCCCGACGAGCAGCCCGGCGACTGGCGGGAGGTGCTGCGCATCCGCGCCCACCTCACCAGGCAGGCCACCCTCCGCCACGAATGGCTGGCCGACCTGCTCGGCGGCCGCCCGACCCTCGGCCCGAACGCCCTCGCCGTGACCGAGGCCACGCTGGCCGCCCTCGACGGCCTCGCCGACCTCGACACCGTCATGCGCGCCGTGGAGACCGTCAGCGCCTACTTCACCGGCGCGCTCAGGCGCGAGATCGCGAACCTGCGGGCCGAGCGCGCCACGGGCCTGTCCAAGCGCGACTGGCAGCGCGCCTCCGGCCCGCATGTGAGGAGGATGCTGGCCACGGGCCGCTTCCCGGCGCTGTCCAAGGCCGTGCACGACGGCACGGAGGTGGACGCCGAGGTGTCCTTCGCGACCGGCCTGGACTGGGTCCTCGACGCCGTGGCCGCCAAACTCACCCGGCCGCCGGCGTGACGATCAGGACTTGCAGGTGACATCCGTGGCACCGCGGGCTCGCGAAAGGGCCAACTGCTCCTTGGGCGATCGCTGCGCGGCCCACGACACATCCTTGTGAAACGTGGCCCACGGCCGGGGAACGCGAGGGGGCCGACAGGCCACCTCCCTTGGGACCCGGGGCGAAGCCGCGAGGCATGCTGGCGGAGATGGGCCCCGAACTCGGTGGACCGTGGTCAGATCACTTGGAGGGACAGGCATGGGAACTGCGGGTCCGGCTTCGAGGCATTGCTGCACGGGTAACGTACTGGTGTACTACGAACAGGACAATCGTGCTGCTCACCGTTTTCCGCAAGACCAGGCAGCATGATCAAAGGCAGATCGACCGAGCAGTCCGAGCGCAGAAGCTCTGCGAGCGCGATCATTGGCGTCCAGCGACCCAGACCTTTGAAAAGGCAGACGTGATGTCCGGCTACCACACTCGCTGGGTCCGTCCTTCCGAGCAGGCAGATGATCCTGAACGCATTGCCATCCGCGAGGCGCTGGCCTTCGGCAAGGCGCTTTACGACCGTCGCGTCGCACTCGGCTTGAGCGTGGTGGAGGTGGCCGATCGGGCGATGATGACCGAGGACGAGATCGAGTGCATCGAGGAAGGTGGGACGGCACCGACCATCGCGCTGCTACGCCGCCTGGCCGCGGCCCTGGACGCCGATGTCCGGCTCACCTCCGGCCATGATCTCGGATCAGTCTGGTTCGAGGCTCACGCCGCTTAGTATCATCCCTCCGCAGCCATAGAACGGCGCTCGCGTTCTGGTCTCCGGTGCACGGCCGGGGGAGCGCGAGGGGGCCGGCAGGCCACCTCGCCCGGGGCTCGGGGCGAAGCCTCGAGACCCCATCGGTACGCCCGAGCGTCAGCGAGGACCGCTCGGGGCGGGATCCAGCAGGCCCACCCGGTCACCAGGTAACGCGGGTGGGTGCTGGCGGGTGAAGGTCAGCGGGTGTCGGAGTCTGAGTCGGTCAGGGCGGCGCGGCCTGCTTCCAGGCGGGCTATCGGGATGCGGAACGGGGAGCAGGAGACGTAGTCCAGGCCCACGTCGTGGCAGAAGTGGACGGAGTCGGGGTCGCCGCCGTGTTCGCCGCAGATGCCCAGGTGCAGGTCCGGGCGGGTCGAGCGGCCCTCCTCGACCGCGATCTTGATCAGGCGTCCGACGCCCTCCCGGTCCAGGGTCTCGAACGGGGATACGCCGAAGATGCCCAGGTCAAGGTAGCGGGAGAAGAACGCCGACTCCACGTCGTCCCGCGAGAAGCCCCAGGCCATCTGGGTCAGGTCGTTGGTGCCGAAGGAGAAGAACTCCGCCGCCTCCGCGATCTGGGCCGCGGTCAGGGCCGCCCGGGGGACTTCGATCATGGTGCCGATCAGGGCCTCCACACCGCTCTCCGCGAGGATCTTCGCCGCCTCCTCGCGTACCGACTCCAGCTCCTGTACGGCCGCCACCAGCGGGATCATGATCTCCGGCCGCGCGCCCGGCACCTCCTTGGCCGCCTGGGCGATGGCCCTCACCTGCATGGCGAACAGGCCCGGGATCACCAGGCCGAGGCGGACGCCGCGGAGGCCGAGCATCGGGTTCTGCTCGTGGAGGCGCTTCACCGCCGCCAGGAGCTTGCGGTCCTTGTCCGTGGCCTCGTCCGTGGCGACCTTGACCGACAGATCCACGATGTCGGGAAGGAACTCGTGGAGCGGCGGGTCGATCAACCGAATTGTGACGGGATTTCCGTCCATAGCCCGAAATATCTCGGTGAAATCGGCCTTCTGGAGCGGCTCCAGCGCGTCCAGGGCCGTCTGGCGGGCCTCGTCCGTCGACGCCAGAACCAGGTCCTCCACGAGCTGCCTGCGCTCGCCCAGGAACATGTGCTCCGTCCGGCACAGCCCGATCCCCTGCCCCCCGAACCGGCGGGCCCGCGCCGCGTCGTCCGGGGTGTCCGCGTTCGCCCGCACGCCCAGCCGCCGGACCGAGTCCGCGTGGCGCATGATCCGGTCCACGGCCTTGACCAGCTCGTCCTCCGGCTCGGCACCCTCGAAGTACTCGACCACGGCCGAGTCCACGACCGGCACCTCGCCCAGGTAGATCTCCCCGGACGTCCCGTCGATCGAGATGACGTCGCCCTCCGACACCACCACCCCGCCGGGCGCGGTGAAGCGGCCTTCGCGCGTCGAGACCTCCAGCTCCTCGGCCCCGCACACGCACGTCTTCCCCATGCCCCTGGCCACCACGGCGGCGTGCGAGGTCTTGCCGCCCCTGCTGGTCAGGATGCCCTTGGCGGCGATCATGCCGGCCAGGTCGTCGGGGTTGGTCTCGCGGCGGACGAGGATGACGTCCTCACCCCGCTCCGACAGCTCCACGGCCCGCGCGGAGGTGAAGACGACCTTGCCCACGGCCGCGCCGGGCGAGGCGTTCATGCCCTTGGCGATCTTCTTCTTGTCCGCGCCACCGTCGAAGCGGGGGAACATGAGCTGCGCCAGCTGGTCGCCGGTGACGCGGGTGACGGCCTCGTCGATCGTGATCAGGCCCTGGTCCACTAGCTGGGTGGCGATGCAGAACGCGGCCGCCGCCGTGCGCTTGCCGACCCGGGTCTGCAGCATCCACAGCTTGCCCCGCTCGATCGTGAACTCGATGTCGCAAAGGTCCCGGTAGTGGTTCTCGAGGGTCTCCATGATCCCGAGCAGCTCGTCGTACGAGCGCTTGTCGATGCGCTCGAGCTCCTCCAGCGGGATCGTGTTGCGGATGCCGGCCACCACGTCCTCGCCCTGGGCGTTCTGCAGGTAGTCGCCGTAGATGCCCTGCCTGCCGGTCCCCGGGTCGCGGGTGAAGGCGACGCCGGTGCCGGAGTCGTTGCCGACGTTGCCGAAGACCATGGCCACGATGTTCACGGCGGTGCCGAGGTCGGCGGGGATGCGTTCCTGGCGGCGGTAGAGGATGGCCCGGGGAGCGTTCCAGGAGTCGAAGACCGCCATGACGGCCAGGCGCATCTGCTCGCGCGGGTCGGTGGGGAAGTCCTTGCCGGTCTGCTCGTGGACGATGCCCTTGAACGTCTCCACGAGCCCCTGCAGCTCGCCCGCGTCGAGGTCGGTGTCCTGGCGCTTGCCCTTCAGCGCGTCGAGCGCGTGCTCGAACAGGTCGCCGTCGATCCCGAGCACCGTCTTGCCGAACATCTGGATGAGCCGCCGGTAGGAGTCCCACGCGAAGCGGTCGTTGCCGCCCGCCTGCTTGGCCAGGCCGTGCACCGACTCGTCGTTGAGCCCGATGTTGAGAACGGTCTCCATCATGCCCGGCATGGAGAACTTCGCCCCGGAGCGCACGCTCACCAGCAGCGGGTCGTCGGCCTGCCCGAGCCGCCGCCCCATCTGCTTCTCGAGCGCGTCGAGGTGCGCGGCGACCTCCCGCTCGAGGCCGTCCGGTACGACGCCCGCCGCCAGGTAGTGACGGCAGGCGTCGGTGGTGATCGTGAATCCGGGGGGAACGGGGAGCCCGAGGTTGGTCATTTCGGCAAGGTTCGCTCCCTTGCCGCCAAGAAGATCCTTGAGATTCCTGTTGCCCTCGGTGAAGTCGTAAACGTACTTGGCCACCACACGCTCCAATCAACGCCTCTGCCCGGACTCTACCGGCGAAATTGATGATGAAACTGCACTCCTCGGATAAGTCCTCGTTTTCCCTGGTCAAAGCCACATCAGAGGTCTAATCCAATTATAGTTCTGGAAGGCCATAAATTGGATTAGACCAATTGGTTTACACCAATTCTTGAGAAAGGTGGCGCATGGGTGCAGAATCGGATCACACCCCCACCAGGAGGCCCCCATGGCCACTCCTACCAAGCCCAAGCGACGCGCCCGTATCATCGCGGGAACCGCAAAAACGGCCGTCGATTCGGCGATCTACCTCGATGATCGCCTGCCCTTCGCCCGCTGGCTCCGCCCCCAGCTGCGCAAGCTGTTCCCGAGCCACTGGTCGTTCCTGCTGGGCGAGCTGGCGCTCTACTCGTTCGCGCTGCTGGTGCTGACGGGCACGTTCCTCACGCTGTTCTACAAGCCCAACCCCGACGTGGCCTTCGCGTCCGCGACGGAGATCAGCCTGGACGTGCGGGGCGGGCTGCTGATGCGGCAGCTCCACCACTGGTCGGCGACGGTGTTCGTGCTGGCGATCGTGGCCCACCTGTGCCGCGTCTTCTTCACCGGCGCGTTCCGGCGGCCGCGTGAGCTGACGTGGATGCTCGGGGTGGTGCTGTTCGGGCTGGTGCTGTTCGAGTCGTTCCTGGGCGTCTCGCTGCCCGGTGACCAGCTCGCGATGGCCGGGCTGCGGCAGGCTCAGGGGCTGCTGCTGTCGATCCCGGTGGTGGGGACGTACCTGTCGGCGTTCGCCTTCGACGGCGAGTTCCCCGGGCAGGTCCTGCCGCGCGTCTTCGTCACGCACGTGTTGCTGGTGCCGGGGATCCTGATGGCGGTGGTGCCGCTGCACGCGCTGATCCTGACCTGGCGGCAGAAGCACACCGAGCGAAGGAGCTCGCGACGAGAGAGCGAGGAACGAGCCAACGAGGAGCGAAGCGGTCGCGACCATGAACACGAACGCAAGGCCACGGCGGTCTCAGAAGGTCAGGTCACCGGCGGCCCGTTCTTCCCCTACTTCGCGGTCAAGAACGGCGCGACGGCGCTGTTCACGATGGGGGCCATCGCGGCGCTGGCCACGTTCGTCCGGGTCAACCCGGTGTGGGAGCACGGCGCGTACAGCGCGGGCGGTCACGTCCCGTCGGCGCAGCCGTTCTGGTACTTCGGGGTGCTGGACGGCGCGCAGCGGCTCGTCCCGCCGTGGGAGATCACGGTCGGCGGGTACGTCCTGCAGCCCGGGCTCTGGATCCCGCCGCTGATCCTGACGGTCTTCTTCGGGATCCTGCTGCTCTATCCGTTCCTCGAGCGGCGCTTCACCGGCGACGGCGACCACCACCACCTGCTCGACCGGCCCTCGCAGGCCCCGGTGCGCACGGCGCTGGGCATCGCGGTCATCGCGTTCTTCATCGTGTTGTGGGCGGGCACGTGGTTCTCGGAGGCGGCACCGCCGATGCACTCCGCGCCGGGCTTCCCGCAGCCGCCCCAAGCCCCGCACGCGCTGCTCACGGTCCCGCACGACACCTACGCGATGATCGTGCTCGGGCTGCGGGTGGCCGTGTTCGTGGTGCCGGTGCTGGCGTTCCTGGTCACCCGGGCGGTCTGCCGCAGGCGCGCCGGCTAGAGAGGGTTGTGATCGGGCGGCGCGCCGGGGACACCGTCCCGCGGCGGCAGCCAGAGCACGAACGTGGCCCCCTCCCCCAGCCGCGAGAACACCGCCACCCGCCCGCCGTGCGACTCCACGATCTGGCGGACGATGGCCAGGCCGAGGCCCGTGTGGCGGTCGCGGCGGCTGGACTCGCCGCGCCAGAACCGGTCGAACACCCGCGCCTGGTCGGCCGCCTCGATCCCGGGGCCGTCGTCGCGGACCGCCACCCACAGCCAGCCCTCGGACCTGCCCGCCGCGACCCGGATCGCCCCGCCGGGCGGCGAGAGGCGCACGGCGTTGGAGAGCAGGTTCGCCACGGCGCGGCGCAGCGCATCGGCGTCGCCGGTCGCCTCCAGGCCCGATCCCAGCTCCCGGGTGAGCGTCAGGTCGCGGGCGGCGGCCGGGGCCGCGTACTCCTCGCACGCCTCGCCCACCATCCTGGCCAGGTCGAGATCGGCGTCGGCGAACGCGCCGCCCTGCCGCCTGGCGCTGGCCAGCAGGTCCTCGACGAGCCTGGTCATGCGGGTGGTGGCGCGGTCCACGATGGCCACGGCCCTGGCCCGCTCCTCGTCGCTGGCCTCGGGGGCGGCGAGCACGGCGTCCACGTTCGCCCGGATGATCGTCAGCGGGCTGCGCAGCTCGTGGGAGGCGTCGTCGATGAGCTGGCGCTGCGCACTGAACGCCTCCTCCAGCCGGTCCAGCATGGTGTCGATGGTGTCGGCCAGGTCCTTGAGCTCGTCGCGCGGCCCGTTCAGCTTGATGCGCCGCTTGAGGTCGGTGGCCTGGATCTCCTCCGTCGTACGCGTGATCGACCTGACCGGCCGCAGCACGCGGCCCGCCAGCACCCAGCCGATGCCCAGGCTGGCGACGTAGAGGCCGGCCAGCGTGATCAGCGAATAGTCGCGCAGCGTGGCCATCGTCCGGACGTTGACCGCGTTCTCGACCTCCTCGACGAAGACCACCTCGCGCTTGCCGAGGAAGGTGGTGCCGCTGTAGGTCTTGGCGAACTCCGTCGTGATCGGGCGCTGGTCGGTGGTCTTGGAGACGGCGAAGTAGGTGCCGCCGAGCACGAGCGCGGCCAGCACGAAGAGCAGTCCCGAGTAGAGGACCGTGAGCCGGAAGCGGATGGTGTGGATCACGCCGGTTCCTTGAGCCGGTAGCCCCGGCTGATCACGGTCTCGATCAGGCCCTCTTCCTGCAGCTTGCGGCGCAGGTTGCCGACCGTGACGCGCACGGTGCTGGTGAACGGGTCGGCGTGCTCGTCCCAGACGTGTTCCAGCAGTTCCTCGGAGGAGACCACGTATCCGGGGCGGCGCATGAGGTAGTGCAGCACCCCGTACTCCTTGGGGGTGAGCGCCAGCGACCTGCCGTGCAGCGACACCTCCAGCCTGGCGGTGTCGATCCGCAGCCCGCCCACCTCCAGCACCGACGTGCCGGCGCCGGAGTCCCTGCGCAGCAGGGCCCGCACCCGCGCCAGCAGCTCGGGGAACGCGAACGGCTTGACCAGGTAGTCGTCGGCCCCCTCGTCGAGCCCGCGCACCCGGTCGTCCAGGCGGTCGCGGGCGGTCACCATGATGATCCGCGCGCCCTGCCCGGCCGCGCGCACGCTGCGGCACAGCTGGAACCCGTCCCCGCCGGGCAGGTTGAGGTCGAGCAGGACCAGGTCGTACGAGTTCACCTGCAACTTCTCATGCGCGGAAGGCGCGTCGTAGGCGACGTCCACCGCGTATCCCGCACGGACGAGGCCGACGCGCAACGCGTCGACCAGGTCCTCCTCGTCTTCCACCACAAGCAGTCGCATGCCCCGCACCCTAGTTTCGGATGATTCGTTCCGCGATCGGCGCCGCCCGGTCGATGGGGATGGCGAACCCGATGCCGATATTGCCGCCACCCCGCCCGGACGCGATCGCCGTGTTCACCCCAACGACCTCGCCCCGGGCGTTGACCAGCGGGCCGCCCGAGTTGCCGGGGTTGATGGACGCGTCCGTCTGCACGGCCGTACGCAGCGCCGCCGCCCGGGCCGAGCCCAACCGTACCTCCCGGTCCAGAGCGCTCACGATGCCGGCGGTGACCGTGCCCGACAGGCCCAGCGGGGAGCCGATCGCGAGCACCTGGTCGCCGACGGCCAGATCTCCGGACCTGCCGAGGGTGGCGGGCGTGAGTTCCCGGGGATAGTCCACCTCCAGCACGGCCAGGTCCTCGTCGTCGTCCTCGCCGATCACGCGGGCGCTGATCCGGCGGCCGTCGTTCAGCACGACGGTCGCCCGGTCGCTGCCCCTGATCACGTGCGCGTTGGTGAGGATGTGGCCGCGGCCGTCCACCACGAACCCCGAGCCGCCCCCGCCGCCCGTCTCCACCGAGACCACGCTGGGCAGGACCCGGGCCGCCGTCGCACTCAGCCCGCTGAGGCCGGCCGACGGCGCGGGCGCCACCCTGGGGAGGGCGGCGGCGGGGGCCGTCTCGGACCCTTCGGAGAGCCGCGCCCCCGCCGCACCCCCAGCGATGCCCGCCGCCGCCCCGGTGAGCGCCGCGACGAGCGCGGCGGCCACCAGCAGACGTCCCTTGGGCGGCGCCCCCTTCTGCGGTGGATCCTGCGGCACGGTGGCCACGACGGTCGGGGTGACGAACTCCGGCCCGCGCGGGCTGCCCAGACCTCTCATGGCAGCCTCGAGAACCACAACATCGACGTCACCGCCGCGATCAGCGCGAAGGCCATCCCCGCCGCCACGAACCACATCCATACCTCCTGCCGCTCGGTCCGGTAGCCGACCGACGTGCCGATGTCCTCGTAGACCGCCTGCAGCTCGTCGCCGCTGGCCGCCTCGTAGAAGCCGCCGCCGGCCGCCTCGGCCAGCCCGCGCAGCGCCGGGGCGTCCACGGGCACCGGGATCTCGCGTCCCGAGATGTCGATCGTGCCGTCCGCCGTGCCGTACGCGATGGTCGTGACCGGCACGCCCCTCCCGGAGGCCGCCGCGGCCGCGTCACCGACCGTGCGGCCCGTGGTGTTGGAGCCGTCGGACAGCAGCACGATGTGCGCGGGCGGCCTCTCCTCCTGCGAGTCGAGCGCGGCGATGGCATCCAGCGAGGAGTAGACCGCCTCGCCGATGGCGGTGCCCGAGGCGGTGCTGAGCCGGTCGAGCGCGCTCAACACCGCCTGCCGGTCCGTGGTCGGCGGCACGGCGACGGACGCCGACGAGGAGAACGACACCAGGCCCAGGTTGAACCGCTCGGGCAGGCCCGCCACGAACTGCCTGGCCGCCTGCTTGGCCGCCTCGAACCGGTTGGGCCGCACATCGGTGGCGCTCATGGACGCCGACACGTCGAACGCCACCATGATCGTCGCCCGCTCCCTCGGCACCCGCACCTCGGCCGTCGGCCGGGCGAAACCGATCACGAGCAGCGCGAACATCAGCAGCAGCGCCGCCGCCGGAACGTGCCTGCGCCAGCCCGGCCGCCTCGGGGCGACCTTGTCGAGCAGGTCGAGGTTGGTGAACCTGACGGCGTACGCGGTCCTGCTCCGCAAGGCCATGACCACGTACGCCAGGGCCAGCGCGGCCACGGGGACGAGCAGCAGCAACCACAGGGGCGCGATCAGCGTCACGCCGCATCACCTCCTCCCCCGGCGGGGCGCGCCAGAACGGCCAGGCGGCGCTGCCTCATGACGTGCCGGACCAGGTCGCGCACCCAGTCCCGGTCCGTGCGCAACCGCAGATGGGTCGCCCCGGCCCGGCGCAGCGCCTGCGCGACGGCGTCCCGCTGCTCCGCCGCCGCCTCCGCGTACCTGCGGCGCAGCCGCGCGCTCCCCGTGGCGACCTCGCGCCGCCGCCCCGTCTCCGGGTCGACCAGCGTCAGGATCCCGACGTCGGGCAGCGTCAGCTCGCGCGGGTCGAGCACCTCCACGGCCAGCACCTGGTGCCTGGCGGTGAGCTTGCGCAGCGGCAGCTCCCAGGTCTCGGGCGCGTCGAGGAAGTCCGACACGACCACGACCAGGCCGCGGCGCCGTACCACCCGGCCGAGCTGGTCGGCGGCCACGCCCAGCAGCGGCTCGGCCACCCCGGGCGGGGTTCGGGGCAGCGCGAACGCCGCCTGCAGCAGCGCCATCAGGTGCGGCCGGCCGGTCCGGGCGGGCAGCGTCCTGACGCCGCCGCCGTGCAGCAGGTGGGTGCCGATCCGGTTGCCGGTCCGCTGGGTGAGGAAGCCGACCGCCGCCAGCGCCGACACGGCCAGCTCCCGCTTCTCCATGGCCGCGGTGCCGAAGTCCATGCTGGCGGTGGCGTCGAGCAGCGCCCAGATCTCCAGCTCGCGGTCGGCGACCAGGTCCCGGACATGGGGCTCGTTGGTGCGGGCGGTGACGTTCCAGTCCATCCGCCGCACGTCGTCGCCCGCCTGGTACGGCCGGGTCTCCGCCGGCTCGCTCCCCGGCCCCGGGACCAGTCCCAGATGCTCCCCCTGCAGCAGTCCATCCAGTCTCCTGGTGATCGTCAGCTCGAGCCGGCGGAGCGCGGGCTCGGCCATCAGGTACGGCCTCATGCCACGGCTTCGTTCAGCTGTGACTGCTGCTGGGGGGCGATGACGGGCAGCGGAACGGCCGCCAGCACCCGGTCCACGATCTGCCTGGGCACCACCCCGTCGGCCAGCGCGTCGAAGGAGAGCACGAGCCGGTGCGCCATGACGTCGTGCGCCAGGTCACGCACGTCCTCCGGCAGCACGTAGTCGCGCCCCCGCATCAGGGCCAGTGCCCGCCCGGCCGCCAGCAGGCCGAGCGTGGCCCTGGGGCTCGCCCCGAACGCCAGCAGCCGGCGCACGTCCTCCACCCCGAACCGGTCGGGATCGCGGGTGGCGTAGACGAGGCGGACGGCGTACTCGGCCACGGCGTGGTGTACGAAGACCTCCTCGGCCCGCCGCTGGAGTGCGACGACCTGAGCGGGGTCCAGCACGGCGTGCGGGACGGGCGGGTCCACGCTCATGCGGTAGACGATCGCCAGCTCCTCCGACTCGCTGGGATAGTCCACGTCGATCTTCATGAGGAAGCGGTCCCGCTGCGCCTCGGGCAGGTGGTAGACGCCCTCGGACTCGATCGGGTTCTGGGTGGCCAGCACCAGGAACGGCCTCGGCACCTCGTGCGAGACCCCGCCGATGCTGACCTGCCGCTCGGCCATGATCTCCAGCAGCGCCGACTGCACCTTCGCGGGGGCCCGGTTGATCTCGTCGGCGAGCAGCAGGTTGACCATGACCGGGCCGAGCTCGATGTCGAAGGTCTCGGTCGACGGCCGGTAGATCCTGGTCCCGACGATGTCGGCGGGCACCAGGTCGGGCGTGAACTGGATGCGGGCGAACGTGCCGCCGACCACGGTGGCCATGGTCTCGGCGGCCAGCGTCTTGGCGATGCCGGGCACGCCTTCCAGCAGGCAGTGGCCCTTGGCGAGCACCGCCACGAGCAGCCGCTCGACCATGCGGTCCTGACCCACGATCACCCGCTTGACCTCGAACAACGCCCGTTCGAGCAGCGCGGGGTCCGTCATGGCTGAACCACCGAGTGGTAGCAGTCGTCCACGACCACCCGCAGCTCCAGCGCGGACGGATCGGGATCGGCGAACGCGGCGCTTCCCGTCATGAGCACGGCGCCCGCGGCCAGCAGCACAAGAGCGAAACGTGATGTACGCATAGGACGCATGTCATCAAGCGACCGCGAAAACCCGCGTAACCCCCGTCTTTACATGATCTTTCGGTCGCCCACGAGCCCCCGGGGCGAAAAGCATCGTCCTCGCATCAGGAGGCGCTACGCGCCGTGCGAGCGCCTCGGGCCCTGCCGCCCAGGGGCTCCGCCCCTTCGACCCCGCCAAACCCCCGCTCGCTCCGCTCGCCAAGCCCGCCCGTTGCCCGGTTACCGGGTGGGCCGTCTGGAGCCCGCCCGGAGCGAGGGATCCTAACATCGTCTCCGCACCCTGGCCGGCCGGCGGACCACCCGAGAAGCCAGGGGAGGGGACAGTTCTGACATAAACGTCGGGACAATTACCGCCTAAGGTGAGCGTGACCCCGCGACGCTGACCGAGTTCGGCAAGGTGGTCGAGACGTTCGTGGTCAACGAGTTGATCAAGCAAGCGGGTTGGGCCGAATCCGTAGTCGACTTCATCCACTTCCGCACTCGTGATCAGCGAGAGGTGGACCTGGTCATCGAGTCGGGCGAAGGCGAGGTCATCGGTGTCGAGGTCAAGGCCAAATCCTCGATCGAGGAAGCCGACTTCCGTGGCCTCCGTCTGCTCAGAGACCGGCTCGGCAGCACCTTCGTGGGCGGAGTCCTGCTCAATCTCGGTCAGCAGTCCTTCAGGCACGACGACAGGCTCTTCGTGATGCCCGCCGACCGGCTGTGGACCCCGCTCCCGACCTCATGGTAGGAACGCGGATCCGCCATCGGGCGTGCTGACACTCCATTGACCCGAAGAACGGCCGCCCCTGGCGGAAGCGGCCGTCCGTCAGGCGGGGATCAGCCGATCAGGTACTTCATCACCTTCTTGATCGTCGCGTTCCGCTCGTTGTCGTTGGCGAGCTGCTCCAGCCCGAACCCCAGCAGCACCGTGTCCTTGGTGGAGACGGCGGCCGTGGTGTCCGCCTGCGCGCGGGCGAAGTCGCCGCCGCCGGTGGGGCTGCCCGCCGGCGGACCGGGCATGGCCCAGGGGCCGAGGCCGGTCTCGAAGCCCTCGGAGTCGAGGGTGCCGCCGGTGGTGGTGACCCGCGTGTCGTCCACGAACACGCCCACGCCGCCCGTGCTCGGGTCGGTCACGTAGCTGATCGACACCTCGACCTGCTGGCCCGCGTAGGCGGACAGGTCGAAGGCGACCTGCTTCCAGCCGCCGGAGTCACCGGTGAACCGGTTCCAGGAGCCGCTGGTGCCGCTGGCCGTGCAGGGGTTGCCGCCGGTCAGGTAGTGCCCCAGCCACGGGTGCTCGCCCAGGTAGAAGCCGGCCTCGCACTCCGACGGCACGGCGCTGTCGGTGCCGCCGTTGAGGTCGGGCAGCGTGGTCCAGTTGTCCTGGCCGACCGTGTGGGCCTCGACGATGACGTTGTCATAGCCGGGCTCGGTGTCGAAGGACAGCTGGAAGCCCAGCCTCGGCTGCTGCGCCGCCGTCACGGTTCCCAGGTTGACCGTCCTGGTCAGCCGCATGTACGAGTCGTCCGCGTGCGGCCCCCTGACGTACCACTGGCCCTCGATCGGATCGAACGGACCACCCGCGCCGAGCGTGTAGCCGGCCGCCGGAGTCCCCGTGAACCTCGGCAGGTCCGTGCCCATGGGCTGCAGCACCCCCGCCTCGTCCAGCGGGTTGTCCACCGTGGCCGGACCGCCGAACGTGCCGCCCGTCCCGGCCAGCGGGCCCTTGCCGGCGAAGCCGGTCGGGGAGTTGCGCGCGATGCGCCCGCCGACGCCCATGTAGTACTGGGTGAAGTCGTCGGCCAGCAGCAGGCACTCGTCGAACAGGCCCTGGATCGTGGTGACCACGCAGTCGCCGTCCGGGTCGCCGTCGATGCCGTAGTAGATGCCTCCGACGATCGTGTCGAGAATGCCGTAGTACGCGGCCGTCTCGCCGGTGTAGAGGAGCTTGCCCCCTTCGTTGAGGTAGTCGCGGATGGAGACGGTCAGGTCCTGCTGCGACCGCTTGACGTCCGCGTCGGGCAGGTCGCCGAGCGGGGTCACGGTGACCAGGTCCTGCTGGTCCATCGACAGCCGGTTGTCGCCCAGCTCCCACACGACGCCCTTGAAGTGCGACAGCACGCCCAGGTGGTCCGGCACGCCCTGCGCGTCCACATCCCAGGTCTCGGAGGCGTACCCGGCGGCCTGGAGGGCCTTCTTGTACGTCGTGGTGTGCTTGGGCGCCGTCACCGCGGGCGGGTAGTCCGGGTTGAAGCCGGTGTAGTCCTCGTTGGCGACGATCAGGACCTTGGCCGCGGAGTCCTTGGCCAGGGTGTAGGTGAAGTGCGAGCTGGAGACGAGCCCGGTGCCCTGCTTGAAGCCCTGGAACCAGACCTCGACCTTGTCGCCCGGTTTCGCGCCGCTCACGGTGCCGCGGTACTCGGCGAAGAACAGGTCGTTCTCGTCGCCGTACCGCTTGCCGCCCTGCCATTCCGACAGCGGCCTGGTCTGCGCCGGGCCGCCGTTGACGCGGAAGCGCAGCACCTTGCCCAGCAGCGACCTGCGGGCGGTGACCGCCACCGGCTGCGGGTCGCCGTACGAGACGCTGAAGGAGTCCGGCGCGAAGTCGGGCACCGTGCGCCCGACCACGGAGACCGGGGTGTCCGGCGTGTGCACGGTCTTGGCCGCGGCCAGCGCCAGCGGGACGTTCTTGAGGAACTCGTCCTGGATCAGCGCCTCGCTGTCGGGGAAGGTGAAGCCCAGCCCGCCGGCGCAGTCGTCGAGCGTCCACTCGTCGTTCGGGTTCCGCTCGACCGCGTCCTCGCAGGTGGACATCTCCGGCGTGATCGACATGACCTTCCGCAGGTTGGTCATGTGCCCGTCGGTCTCGCCGTTGGTGGTGTAGAGCTCGGCGCCGATGTCGGGGTCGTAGCCGGGCACGGCCGGGTGGGCGTCGTCGCCGAGCATGGCCTCGAAGATCAGGTCGTCGGGCGACGGCGTGGCCTGCTGCCAGCCGATTCCGTACAGCAGCAGCATGGCCGCCGAGTGGTAGTTCAGCAGGTACGTGAAGTGCACCCGCTTGGTCAGGTTGTCCAGCGCCACGGTCTCCGGCTCCGACTGCGGCGACTTGCCGCGGTAGGTCTGGCTGGAGAAGACGTTGGACGAGCCCTCGTTGTCGTAGCCCCACTTGTAGGCGAAGTTGCGGTTGGGGTCGACGCCGTCGGCGCTGGTGAGTTGGCCGTCGCCGTCGTTGTCCCGCAGGTTCTTGCGCCACAGCCGGTTGTCGGGGGTGAAGGTGTAGTCGTAGCCGTCGGGGTTGGCCACCGGCATGAACCACAGCTCGGTGGTGTTCACGAGCTTGGTGAGCTCGGCGTTGCCGCCGTAGCCGTCGAGGAAGTGGTGCAGCAGCCGCCGCACCATCTCGGGTGTGATCCACTCGCGGGCGTGCTGGGCGGCCATGTACAGCATGGCCGGGCGCTTGCCGTCGGCGAGCTTGCGGGCGTCCTTGGTCACCTTGATCGCGGTGATCGGCGTGCCGTTGAGGCTGTTGCCGAGGTTGACGACCTTGGCGATGCCGGGCTTGGCGTCGGCCGCGGCGATGATCTCCTCGCGGATGCCTCCGGTACCCGCGTATCTCTTGAACACCCCGTCGCCCTTCTGCGCCAGCCGCGCCTTGTCGGCGGTCTGGGCCTTCAGGGTGACGCCCTGCTTGGCGAGCGTGCCGGCCAGCGCGGCGGCGAGGATCACCTCGATGGTGACCTTGCCGTTCGCCCGCTTGACGATCCGCATCTCCTCGCGGTCCACGCCGGCCGCGACGAGCTTGGCCACCTGGTCCGCGGTGAGCTCGCCGGTGTAGACGAACACGCCGTCGGGGCCCGGAGCGGGCTTGGGCACCGCCGACGCGGGCGGGATGGTGAACGAGCCGAGTAACAGGAGGGTGCCGGCGAACATGATTAACGCGCGCTTCATCGCGCCTCCGAGAAATCCGCCCCCGAATGGCTGCTAGGGATGCCCGCAATGTCCGTGTCTGCCAGGGGGCTTGTCAATCAAGACGGCCACATGTGGTCAAATTTCGAACTATGTAATCCAGGGCACGTCCGGATTCGTAGGGAGGCCCCATCCGCCGGTCAAGCTTGCGCGCGTCACGGTGGCGCGGCGGGGAGGCGGAGAAGCGTCACCCTGGAGGGCCCTCGGCCCGGTGCGGCGGGTGGGGCCCACCGTGCGCAGCCGTAAAAGACCGTGGTGGTGAAACGCGCAACGGGCCGCCCGCCGTAAGAACGGCGGGCGGCCCGTGAGACGAGCGCTGGACGAAATTAATCGTTCAGGTGCTGGCGCAGGTAGGACTCGACGCCGTCGATGGAGATGCGCTCCTGGGCCATCGAGTCGCGCTCGCGGATGGTCACCGCGTGGTCCTCGAGCGTGTCGAAGTCGACCGTGATGCAGAACGGCGTGCCGATCTCGTCCTGGCGCCGGTAGCGGCGGCCGATGGCGCCCGCGTCGTCGAACTCGACGTTCCACCGGCGGCGCAGCTGCGCGGCCAGGTCCCGGGCCTTCGGCGACAGGTCGGCGTTGCGCGAGAGCGGCAGCACCGCGGCCTTGACCGGCGCGAGCCGGTGGTCGAGCCGCATGACCGTGCGCTTCTCCATGACGCCCTTGGCGTTGGGGGCCTCGTCCTCGCTGTAGGCGTCGAGCAGGAACGTCAGCGTGGCGCGGTCGACACCGGCCGCGGGCTCGATGACGTAGGGGACGTAGCGCTCCCCCGTGTCCTGCTCGAAGAAGCTCAGGTCGGTGCCCGACGCCTTGGAGTGGGCGGTCAGGTCGAAGTCGGTGCGGTTGGCGACGCCTTCGAGCTCACCCCACTCGGAGCCGGTGAAGTTGAAGCGGTACTCGATGTCGACGGTGCGCTTGGAGTAGTGGGACAGCTTCTCCTTCGGGTGCTCGTAAAGGCGCAGGTTGTCCTTGTTGATGCCCAGGTCGGAGTACCAGCGGTAGCGCTCGTCGATCCAGAACTGGTGCCACTCCTCGTCCGTGCCCGGCTTGACGAAGAACTCCATCTCCATCTGCTCGAACTCGCGGGTGCGGAAGATGAAGTTGCCCGGCGTGATCTCGTTGCGGAACGACTTGCCGATCTGGCCGATGCCGAACGGGATCTTCTTGCGCGCCGACTGCTGCACGTTGAGGTAGTTGATGAAGATGCCCTGCGCGGTCTCGGGGCGCAGGTAGGCCAGGCCCGACTCGTCCTCGACCGGGCCGAGGTAGGTCTTGAGCAGTCCGCTGAACTGCCTGGGCTCGGTGAAGGTGCCCTTGTTGCCGCAGTTGGGGCAGGTGATGTCGGCCAGGCCGCCCTCGGGCTCCTTGCCGTTCTTCTCCTCGTACGCCTCGATCAGGTGATCGGCGCGGAAGCGCTTGTGGCAGGAGAGGCACTCGGTCAGCGGGTCGGTGAAGGTCTCGACGTGACCGCTGGCCCGCCACACCTCGGGGGCCAGCACCACGCTGGAGTCGAGGCCCACCACGTCGTCGCGCGACTGGACCATCGACAGCCACCACTGCCGCTTGACGTTGTTCTTGAGCTCGACACCCAGTGGACCGTAGTCCCACGACGCGCGCAGTCCGCCGTAGATCTCGCTCGACGGGTAGACGAGCCCGCGGCGTTTGGCGAGGCTGACGATGGTGTCCATGACGTCGGTGCGTCGTGCCATTTTGGTTGATTCTCTTTCCGGCTGGAGGTCGGCGAGTGAAATTGGTGAGATCCCAGCTTAGGGGACGCACGGACCCTCTCGCGCGCCAGTAATCGTTAAGCGCCTTCCTGCGTGTAAACGTCCTCGAACGCACTGGGTTCGTTGACCATGAGAATCATCAGTGGATACATCACCATCCGGGCGGCGGAGAGCGCTCTGCGGTAGAAACCGGCACCCTCCCACTCCGTGACCAGGGCCCACAGGTTGGGCTCATCGACCGAACGGGCCAGCCTGCCACGCTGGTAGCCCGGCTGGGCGGCGAACGTGTCAAGGATGGTGTGGCCCTGCTTGACGAAATCTTGGGACTGGGACTCTGGAACGGTGTATCGGATCACGGCGAGCACCCGACCAGATTAAACGCGTTACGCCCGTCTGATGCGCCGACCCGGTCAGGCGGCCCGCCCGCTCGGCGCCCGTCTCCCGTAGGCTCTGGGTGTGGCCCCAGACAGCAAGCGCCCGCTTCCCGAGGGCGAGCAGTTCTTCACGCCGGGCGCGACCGGCCTGCGCAAGGCCGTCGAGCGGCGCAGCGCCGTGCCGATGACCTACCTGTTCACGCAGGTGCCCCGATGGACGGCGCCGACGGTCCTGGTGGTCCTGCTGCTGGCCGGGTTCGCCGTGGCCAACCCGCTGGGCGGCGTGGCCGTGCTGCCGGCGATCGCCTTCATCGGCTGGCTGGCGTACCTGTCGTGGCCGTCGCTGGGGATCGGCGGAAAGGTGATGCGGGTCGCCATGCTGACCTTCCTCGTGCTCCTGGCGGCGACCCGCTTCGGCCTCATCGCCCCCTAAGGCAACAGGGTGTAGTGCGGGAAGTTGCCCGGCAGGCGCTCGCCGTCCGGGCCCCCGATGGAGGACGCGGTGGAGGACGTGGTGGAGGCCCGCACCAGCAGCTCGCCGCCGACGAACGCGCCGCGCCAGGACGCCCCGAGCCCGCCGAACAGCTCCTCCCGGTCGCCGCGCGAGCGCGGCCGGTTGTGCCCCACCTTGAACGCCCGCACCTCCGGCGCCAGCCGGTGGAACGTCTCCTCCTCGTCGCACGACAGCGTGGCCACCAGGGCGCCGTTGCTGGCGTTCATGGCGGCCAGCAGCTCGGCCTCCGTGTCCACCAGCACGATGGTGTCCACGGGCCCGAACGGCTCGGCGTGGAAGAGGGGTGAGGAGCGGGGCGGGTTGAGGAGCGCCGTCGGCGCCAGATACGCCGAAATATCCTGCCCCGGCAGGAAATGTCCGGCGTCGAGCGACGCCCGGTGCACCGGCACCCCGCCCCTGGCCACCGCCTCGTCCACCTGATCGGCCAGTTCCTTGGCCTTGGAGGCGTTGATCAGCGGCCCGAAGTCCAGCTCCGGCAGCGGATCGCCGGGATCGGCCACCGCGAGCGGATGACCGAACCGCAGGGACCCCACCGCCGCCAGGTACGCCCCCAGGAACTCGTGGAACAGCGACCGCCGCACCACGAACCGCGGATAGGCCGTGCACCGCTGCTTGCCGTAGTCGAACGACGCCCGGATCTGCCTCGTGAGCAGCTCCCAGTCGCCGTACTCCCACACGCCCCAGCAGTTCAGCCCCTCCTGCTCCAGCACGTGCCGGCGCCCGAGGTCGGCCAGCGAGGTCGCCACCTTGGCCCCCGCGTCCCGGCCGCCCACGAACGACACGCTGCCCAGCGCCCGCCCGCCGGCCAGCACCGGCGACAGCTCCGCCCCTCCCCCGCTCACCAGCGTGAACGGCAGCCCCTCGCGCACCGCCAGCGCGCAGGCGAGCGTCAGGCAGCACAGGCCGCCGTCCGTGGGGGTCTTGGCGATCACCGCGTTGCCGGCCAGCGCCTGCACGAGCATGGCGTGCATGAGCACGCTCATCGGGTAGTTCCAGCTCGCGATGTTGCTGACGGGCCCGGGCAGCGGCATCCGGCCGGCGACCATGCGGTCGATCTCGGCCACGTACCAGCGCACGCCGTCCAGGCAGCGGTCCACGTCCGCGCAGGCCGTCTTCCACGGCTTGCCGATCTCCCAGACCAGCAGCAGGGCCAGCAGGTCGCGGTGGGCGGCCATCGACTCGACGGCGGCCGACACCATCGCCTTGCGCTCGGCGAGTGGCAGGTGCCGCCAGCGCCGGTGCTCCTCCACCGCGCCCGCCACCGCCCGTCCCGCGCCCGCCCGGTCGATCCGGGGCAGGCCCGCGATGGCGGTGCCGTCCAGCGGCGAGAAGCCGGGCACGGGGCGCCCGTCGCGGTGCCAGATGCCGCCCCAGTGGTTGAGCACCCGGTCGTCGTGGAATGCCTCGGGGGCCGCCGAACAGCACCGTTCGTAGGCGTCCCGCCAGGCCGTACCCGGCTTGATCCGCATGCGCTCCTCCTCAGTCGGACCAGTCGGCGGTGATGAGCTCGGGCAGCGGCTCGAACTCCTTGACCGCCTCCAGCGAGGGACCCATGGCGGCGTTGGCCTCGCGCTCGACCATCACCTCCACCAGCACCGGCAGCCGCTCCCGCGCCGACTCCGCCGTCGCCCAGGCCAGCGCGTCCCGGATGTCGCCCGGCAGCTCCACCCGGCGCGCCGGGCAGCCGAACGCCTCCATGGCCTTGACATGGTCGATGCCGCCTTCTCCGTAGTGCAGGTCCACGGCGTAGTTCATGTCGTACGGGATCTCGGCCTGCCGGATGAGGCCCAGGTACTCGTTGTTGATCATGACGATGACGAACGGGATCCGGTACTGGGCGGCCACCGCCACCTCCTCCATGAGGAACTGGAAGGAGTAGTCGCCCACCACCGCCACGACCTGCCGCTCCGGATGCGCGCACTTGACGCCCATCGCCGCGGGCACCTCCCAGCCCAGCGGCCCGGCCTGGCCGCACACCAGGTAGCGGCGCGGCAGGTAGGTCGTCTGGAACTGGCCCGACCAGATCTGGTAGAGCCCGATGGCGGTGACGAACGTGGTGTCCCTGCCGAAATACTCGTTGATCTCCCTGAACACCCTGGGCGGCTTGATCGGCACGTCGTCGAAGTCGTCGCGGCGGGCCATCGTCCTGCGCAGGTCTGCGACCTTCCGTACCCACTTGCCCGGCTGACGCGGCCCGCCACGGCGGCGCGCCTCGTGCAGCAGCTCCCCGAGCACCGGCCGGGCGTGCCCGACGATCCCCAGGTCGGGCTCGAAGACCCGGCCGATCTGCGTGGGCTCGATGTCCACGTGCACGAACGTGCGGCCCCGGCGATAGACGTCGAGGTCGCCGGTGTGCCGGTCGCCGAAGCGGGCCCCGATGGCCAGCACGAGGTCGCTCTCCAGGAAGGCGGCGTTGCCCCACCGCGTCTGGGTCTGGATGCCCGCCATGCCCGCGAACAGCGGGTGGTCCTCGGGGAAGGCGCCCTTGCCCATGAGCGTCACCTGCACGGGCACCTGGAGGTGCTCGGCCAGCGCGCGCAGCTGGTCGGACGCGTCCGCGATGATCACGCCGCCGCCGGCCAGGATGATCGGCCGCCTGGCCTCGGCCAGCAGGTCCACGGCCTTGCGCACGGCTCCGGGCAGCGGCGCGGGCTCCTCGACGGGCAGCGGCGCGTCCAGCTCCCGGTCGTACAGGCAGGTCCCGCGCTGCACGTCCACCGGCAGGTCGATGAGCACCGGGCCGGGCCGCCCCGACCGCGCGATCCTGAACGCCTCCCTGAACACCCACGGCGCCTGCGCCGGCTCCTTGAGCTGCACCGCCCACTTGGTCACCGGCCGGGCGATCTCCACGATGTCCACCGCCTGGAACGCCTCCTGGTGCAGCTTGGAGGAGACCGCCTGGCCGGTGACGCAGATCATGGGGATCGAGTCGGCCAGGGCGGTGTAGAGGCCGGTGATCATGTTCGTGCCGGCGGGGCCGGAGGTGCCGATGCAGACGCCGACGTTCCCGGTCACCCTGGACCAGCCGTCGGCCGCGTGGGTGCCGCCCTCCTCGTGGCGTACGGTGACGTGCCTGATCGAGCTGTGCTGGAGCGCGGCGTAGAGCGGCAGGATGGCCGCGCCCGGGATGCCGAAGACGGTGTCCACCCCCTCCGACTCCAGCACCGCCACCACGGCCTCCATGCACGGAATCCTCTTCATCCGTTGAGCCTTTCCACGACCTTGAGGAGGGCGGAGTGGTCGAGCGAGCCGTGGCCCTGCGCCCTGGCCGCGGCCACGAGCTGGGCGACCTGCCCGGTGAGCGGCAGGCTGACCCCGGCCTCGCGGGCGGCGGCCACGGCGATGCCCATGTCCTTGTGGTGCAGGTCGATCCGGAAGCCGGGGTTGAACTCCCGCCGGACCATGGTGTGCCGCTTGAGCTCCAGGATCCTGGAGCCCGCCAGGCCGCCCGCGAGCACGTCCAGCCCCGCCAGGGGGTCCACGCCGGAGGCTTCGAGCAGCACGATCGCCTCCGCCACGAGCCCGTAGATGCCGCCGACGACGAGCTGGTTGGCCGCCTTGACGGTCTGTCCCGCGCCGGCCGGGCCGACGTGCACGACGGTCGTGCCCAGGGTGCCCAGGACGGGCCGGGCCGCCTCGACGTCCTCGGCCGCCCCGCCCACCATGATCGACAGGGTGCCGTCGATCGCGCCGCGCTCGCCGCCGCTGACGGGGGCGTCCACCGCCCGTACGCCGGCGGCCGCCGCCTGCCCGGCGACCCAGCGGGAGGTCTCGGGCTTGATGGTGCTCATGTCGATGTAGAGCAGGTTCGGGCGGCCGTACTCGACGATCAGCGGCGCGACCTCCTCCACCTGCGGCGAGTCGGGCAGCATCGTGATCACCACCTCGGCGCCGCCGACCGCGTCGACCACGCCGGAGGCGCCCTTGCCACCCAGGCCGACGAGCTGTTCGACCCGCTCGGCGCTCATGTCATAACCGGTCACGACATGTCCGGCTTTGAGGAGGTTGGCCGCCATCGGGCTGCCCATGATCCCCAAGCCGACGAACCCGATGTTCACGCCTGCCTCCAGTCGAACGCGCCCGGCCCCTGGTGCCGGTACTCCAGGCCGACGTGGCCTCGGTAGCCCGCCGCCGCCAGCCGGGCGAAGATCTCGTCGTACGGCATGCGGCCGCTGCCGGGGTGTCCCCTGCCGGGGTCGTCGGCGATCTGCACGTGGCCGAACCTGGCGCTGTGCCGGTCGATGAGCTCCAGCACGTCCTCGCCCATCCGGTGCAGGTGGTAGAGGTCGGCCAGGAAGGCCACGTTCTCCCGGTCCACCTTGTCGATCAGCTCGAACGCCGCCTGCGACGACGTGATCGGATATTTCGGGTTCTCGTGGGAGTTGAGGGCTTCGACCACCACGGTCGCGCCGATCGAGGCCGCCGCGTCGGCCGCCCTGCGCAGGTTCGCCACGGCCAGGGCCCGGTCGGTGCCGGGATCGTTGCCGTACAGGGCGTTGAGCACGCCGCAGCCGAGCTCGCCCGCCAGCCGGACCGCCACGTCGATGTTGGCCTGGAACCGGGCGGAGCCGTCCGGCCTGGCCAGCAGGCCGCGCTCGCCGGCGGCCATGTCGCCCGCGTCGAAGTTGAGGCCGGTCAGGCGCACCCCGGCGTCCTCGATCGCCTGCCGCAGCGCCGCCACCTCGACGCCCGCGGGGTCGGGGACGCCGAACGGCCACCACAGCTCGACCGCGTCGAACCCGGCCTTGGCCGCCGCCGCGGGCCGCTCCAGCAGCGGCAACTCCGTGAAGAGGATGGACAGGTTGACGGCGAATCTCACGCCGCACCCCGCCGGCTCAGGGCTGAGCGCATGAGGCGGGCGGTCTCCGACGGGGTGCGCCCGACCCGGACCCCGGCCGCCTCCAGCGCCTCCTTCTTGGCCTGGGCGGTCCCGGACGAGCCGGACACGATCGCGCCCGCGTGCCCCATCGTCTTGCCCTCCGGCGCGGTGAACCCGGCCACGTAGGCGACCACGGGCTTGCTGACGTTCGCGGCGATGTAGGCGGCGGCCCGCTCCTCGGCGTCGCCGCCGATCTCGCCGATCATGACGATGGCGTCCGTGCCGGGATCGTCCTGGAACGCCTGGAGGCAGTCGATGTGGGTGGTCCCGACGACCGGGTCGCCGCCGATGCCGACGGCGGTGGAGAAGCCGAGGTCGCGCAGCTCGTACATGAGCTGGTACGTCAGCGTGCCCGACTTCGACACCAGCCCGATGCGCCCGGCGGAGGTGATGTCGGCGGGGATGATCCCGGCCGAGGACTGCCCCGGGCTGATGAGCCCCGGGCAGTTGGGCCCGATGATCCTGGTGCGGCCGTGCGCGAGGGCGCGGAAGCGCACCGCGTCGTGCACGGGGACGCCCTCGGTGATCACCACGCACAGGGGCATCCCGGCCTCGACCGCCTCCTCCACGGCCGGGCCGGTGAAGCGCGGCGGCACGAACACCACGGAGACGTCGGCCCCGGTCTCCCCCATCGCCTCGGCCACGGACCCGAACACGGGCACCGAGCGCTCGCCGAAGTCCACGGACCGGCCGCCCTTGCCGGGCGTCACCCCGGCCACGACGTCGGTGCCCGCGGCCAGCATGCGGGCCGTGTGCCTGGTGCCCTCCGCGCCGGTCATGCCCTGCACGAGCACCCGGCTGTCCTTGGTCAGAAAGATCGCCATCACGCACCTGTCGCGAGTCTGGCCGCCATCTCGGCGGCGCCGTCCATGGTGGAGACCTGCCGGACCGCCGGGTGCCGGGCGTCGCTCAGGATGCGCCGGCCCACCTCGGCGTTGTTGCCGTCCAGGCGTACGACGATGGGCCTGGCCAGGCCGCGCTCGCCGAGGAGCTCGAGCGCGGTGACGATGCCGCTGGCCACCGCGTCGCAGGCGGTGATGCCGCCGAAGACGTTGACCAGCACCGAGCGCACGTCGGGGTCGGCCAGGATGATCTCCAGGCCGTCGGCCATGATCTTGGCGGACGCGCCTCCGCCGATGTCCAGGAAGTTCGCGGGGGCGGCCCCGGCCCCGGCGACCACGTCGAGCGTGCTCATGACCAGCCCGGCGCCGTTGCCGATCACGCCCACCCGGCCGTCGAGCTTGACGTAGTTCAGCCCCTTGGCCCGGGCGCGGTCCTCCAAACTGCCGGTGGCCTCCCCGTACTCCCAGGCGTGCCGGAACGCGGAGTTGCCGTCCAGGGTGACCTTGCCGTCGAGGGCCACGATGCGCTGGTCGGTGGTGCAGATCAGCGGGTTCACCTCGACCAGCAGGGCGTCCTCCGCGACCAGGACCCGCCACAGCTTCTCCAGCACTTCGGCCGCCTGCTCGGGCAGCCCCGCCTTGGCCGCCAGCAGGCGCGCGGCGTCCGCGTCCACGCCCGTCACCGGGTCCACCGGCAGCCGCACCAGGGCGTCGGGGTCGGTGGCGGCCAGCTCCTCGATCTCCATGCCTCCCCGGCCGGACACCATCGCCAGGAAACCGCCCTCAGCCCGGTCGACAAGGAAAGCCGCGTAGTACTCCTCGAACGGCACGGTCGCCGCCTCGACCAGCACGCTGCGCGCGACGTGCCCCTTGATGTCCATCCCGATCACGTGCTCGGCCTCCGCCTCGGCGGTGACCGGCCCGGCCGCGGTCCTGATCCCGCCCGCCTTGCCGCGTCCGCCGGTCTTCACCTGGGCCTTGATGACGACGGGCGCGTTCAGCTCGGCCGCTATCGCGCGGGCCTCCGCCGGGGTGGCCGCGATCCTGCCGGCCGGGACCGGGATCCCGTGACGCCCGAAGAGCTCCTTCGCCTGATACTCGTACAGGTCCATTCGAGCCTCCTTTGTAGACGGTATACCGTATGGAAAAACCCTCGTCTAGGGTCTCGACAGTCTCTCGTCTACTGGATATTCCATACAGTATGGAGAATGCAGTTAGAGACTGGCGCGGACGTTCGTACCTCCCCGGACCCGTCCCCGCCGACCGCACGCGCATGTTCTGGCTGGCCTGGGGGGCCATGGCAGCGATCAGCCCGCTCCAGTACGGCTACGCCGCCCTCCTCGCCAAGGAGGCCACCGGGCTCACCCTCCTGGCCGTCTGGATCGCCTGCCAGGCCGCGGGCGCCCTGCCCGCGCTCCACCTGGTACGGCGGGGCCGCCTCGGCGTCCGTACCAGCCTGGCCGCGGGAGCCGCCCTGAGCTTCGCCGGCCTCGCCGCGGCGGCCCTCCCGCTGAGCACCCCGGGCGCCTTCGCGGGGTACGCGCTCCTCGGCGGGCTGGGCGCGGGCCTGGTCTACGGGGTCTGCGGCGAGGTCGTCTCCTCCTGGTACCCCGAACGGCCCGCCGCCCGGGTCGGGCTGATCACCGGCGCCTTCGGCTACGGCGCGGTGCCCCTGCTCGTCTGGGCCGGGATCGCGCCGGCCGCCACGTCCACCGCATTCCTGGTCGCGGCGGTCGTCGCGCTGGCGGTCATCGGGACCGCGGCCCGGCACCTGCGGCTGCCTCCCGCGCTGTGGTGGCCCGCGGACGTTGACCCGCGCTCGCACGCGCTCGACGCGGCGCGGCTGCGCACGACGCCGGAGGCGGCCCGGCAGTTCGGGCCGGCGCAGGCGCTGCGCACGCGTACGCTGCCGGCGCTGGCCCTGATCCTGACGTGCGCGGGCGCGGTGTCGGTCTTCGACGTGATCGTGATCGCGGGGACCGCGTCGTGGGGCGCGCTGGCCGTCCTGGTGGCGCTGAACGGGGCCAGCCGGTCGGTGGCGATGCGCTGCTCGGAGCTGTACGGCCGGCGCCGCGTGCTCGCCGCCGTCCTGACCGCACTCGCCACCGGCCAGGTGCTCCTCGCCGCCGCCTACACCACCGCCCTCGCCACCACGCCACCCGGCGCCGGGCCCGTGCCGGCCGGAGGGCCGCTGTTGTGGTTCGGGGCCGTGGCGGCCGGGCTCGGCGGCGGGGCGTTCTACCCGCTGCTCGCCAGCCTGGTGCGGGAGTTCTTCGGGGTCGAGCGGGCGGGCGAGATCCACGCCGTCGTCTACAGCGCCAAGGCCCTGGCCGGAGCGGGAGCCGCCGCCCTGGCCCTGCTCGCCCTGAGCACCCCCGTGACCGCGCTCGCCGTCGCCGCCGCTCTCGCCGCCCTTCCGGCCCTGGCCATCCCCCGCCTCCGCATCCCCGGCCTCCCGGCCACCATCCCCTTGTGACACCCACCCGCCCCGCCGGTCACGGGCGCCGCCCTCCATCACCGGGGCGCCTGTGATAAGGCTCACGGCCAGGAAAGACCCCTGGCCGGTATGCTGTAGGCAGTCGACGAAAAACCGTAACGCAGCCCTGGAGACGTGACCATGTTGCTGTCGGATCAGGCCGGTCAGGCGGCGGCCACCAAGATTCCCCGCCCAGCCACGCTCCGCGAGAGCGTTATCGAGGCTATCCAGGAGCTCATCGTCTCCGGGCAGCTCAAGCCGGGCCAGCACCTCGTGGAGAGCGAGCTGGCCGAGCTGCTCGGCGTGTCCAGGCAGCCGGTCCGCGAGGCGCTGCAGCAGCTCAGCGGCGAGGGCTGGGTCGACCTGTTCCCCGGCCAGGGCGCGTTCGTGCACGTCCCGACCGTGGAGGAGGCCGACCAGCTGCTGGCCGTGCGCACGCTGCTGGAGACCGAGTCCGCCAGGCTCGCCGCCAAGCAGGCGGGCGAGGACGGCGTCAAGCGGCTGCGCGCGCTGTGCGCGCGGGGCATCGCGGCGGTGGAGGCCGACGACGTCGACTCCGCCGTGGCGACCAACTCCGAGCTGCACGCCCTGGTGACCGCCCTGTCGGGCAACAAGGTCCTCTCCGAGCTGGCCAGCCAGGTCGCCAGGCGGGTGCGGTGGTACCACACGCCGGTGGCCCGCCAGCGCGGCATGGCCTCGTGGGAGGAGCACACCTCGCTGATCGACGCCATCGAGGCGGGCGACGAGCGGCGGGCGGCCAAGATCATGCGCGAGCACACCGAGCACACCCGCGCCTCGTACATGGCTCAGCGCGAGCAGGAGCCCGTCCAGCCGGCGCCCAAGCCGGTGCGGCGGCGCCGGACGCGGCAGCCGGGTTGATCTGCCGTTCACAAGAGACCGCATGCTCCGAAACACCTCGGGTAGAGGATGGAGCCGGACGAATGGAGGTGCGTGACCATGAAGGCGTTCATCCGCTTTCTCCTCGGTGATCCCGCGGGCCAGGCAGCGGACGGCCGGGTGATCGGCCTGGGTCTGAGCACAGCTCTCAAGAAGCACTACTCCGCCGACGAAGCGGACCGCTACCTGCGCGAGTGGGCGGCCGCGGAGCACGACGTACCCAACTGTCCGCGTCACTGAGGAGCCGCGGCAGGGACGATCGCCCCGATGCCGCGGCGTGGTCAGCGTTCCACGGGCTCGGGCTCCACCCCCTCCGAGGCCGCGGCGGACGCCCTCGCGTCGCGGGCCGACTTGATGAGGCTCAGCACCGTGGTGACGGCGAGGGTGCCGACGATGACGCCGAGGGAGACCAGGATCGGGATCTCCGGCGCCCACGACACGCCGTCGTGGTGCAGGGCCTCGAGGATCAGCTTCACGCCGATGAAGGCCAGCACCACCGACAGCCCCTTGCTCAGGTAGACGAGCCGGTCGAGCAGCCCGCCGATGAGGAAGAAGAGCTGGCGCAGCCCCATGAGGGCGAAGGCGTTGGCGGTGAAGACCAGGTACGGCTCCTTGGTGAGGCCGAAGATGGCCGGGATGGAGTCGAGCGCGAAGAGCAGGTCGGTGGTCCCGATGGCGACCATGACGATCAGCATCGGGGTGACCATCCTGCGGCCGAGGTGCACGGTGAGCCGGGCGCCGTGATAGGTGTCCGTGGTCGGGAGCACCCGGCGCACCGCGCGCAGGGCGACGTTCTCGGAGAACTCCGCCTCGTCGTCCTCGCCGCCCATGAGTTTCCACGCCGTGTAGACGAGGAAGGCGCCGAAGACGTAGAAGAGCCAGTCGAACCTGGCCACCGCGCCCGCGCCGGCCGCGATGAACGCGCCGCGCATCCCCAGCGCCAGGATGATGCCGATGAGCAGCACCTTCTGGCGGTACTCGCGCGGCACCTGGAAGCGGCTCATGATCAGTAGGAAGACGAAGAGGTTGTCCACGCTGAGCGAGTACTCGGTGATCCAGCCGGCGAAGAACTCCCCGCCGTGCGCGGGGCCCGACAGCAGCAGGAGTCCGACGCCGAAGGCAGCGGCCAGGGCGACGTAGAACGAGACCCAGGCCACGCACTCCTTCATGGACGGCTCGTGCGGCCTCCTGGCGACGAGCCAGAAGTCCACGGCGAGCACGACCGCGAAGCCGGCGATCGTGGCCAGCCAGATCCAGGGCGGCAGGTTCACCGGCGGGCCCCCTTCCGTGCGCGCAACATCCCGGCGTGCCGGACGTAGAGGCCGAGCAGGTCCTTGGCCAGCGGGTTGGCGGCGGCGCGGCGGATCAGCCAGTACGGCATGATCCGCTCGTGCAGCCAGACGAAGCCGATCGCGAAGCCGAGGCTCACCATCGCCTGGTACGCCAGGAACGGCAGCACTCCGTCGGCCAGGCCGATCCCGACCAGGCTCTCCTGCGCGAGCCGGGACACGGGGAAGGCCGCCACCCAGTACAGGCCGACCGGCCCGAAGGTCCCCGGACGGAACACGCCGTGGCCGAGCAGCACGCCGTACAGGCCGCCGAAGAGGGCGAGCGGCACGGCGAGCGACAGGGCCGACAGCGCGGCCATCCCGGTGGGCTGCCCCGCGAACAGGGTCAGCCCACCGGCCATGGCTCCGGCGACGGCTCCGATCGACGCCCCTGGCAGGGCGAGTTCGAGGCTGTGCCGTCCGTCCATCAGCCCACGACCACGCCGAAGGCGAACAGACTGTAGAACAGCATCCCCAGGTAGAACACCGCACCGAAGCCGATGATGACGTTCGTCCACCACTTGGGCCTGATCGGTTTGGGCAGCATGCGGTTGTTCACCAGGAGCAGGGTCACGCAGTACGCCCCCATCGCGAACGTCGACAGGAACGCCAGCGTGTCCAGGATCCCGCTCGGCCCGTCGGCCGGTCCGAACAGCAGGATCAGGATGCCGAAAAGGATCACGCCCCAGAGGAAGACCCCGTACAGGCGCGACATGCCCAGCTTCTTCGCCCCGGGCACGAAGTGGTACGTCATGTCAGCCTGGCCCCGGGAGAAGGAGTCGAACAGCCCCAGGGTGGCGTTCAGGCCGATCAGCGCGATGAACCCGAGGAACACCGCCCCGAGCACCGAGCTGCCCGCGTGGGAGACGGCGTTGGCCATCGCGGTGAGCGCCACCTCGCGGTCGTCACCCTGGATGACGGTCCGCACGCCCGGGTTGAGCCGCACGGCGGACTGCGCGATCACCGTGAACGAGATCGTCACCAGCATGGTGACGCCCCAGAACAGCAGCAGCGCGTCGAACGTGACCCAGCGCCGCCACCCCTTCCACTTGGCCATCTCGGCCGGGTCCTCGGTGTCGAACATGAACCCGCGCGCGGGCATCTCCTCCTGCTGCCCCGCGTGCCGCAGCCCGCGGATCTGCGGGATGTGCGCGCCCATGCCGGCCCCGGAGTCACGCAGGTGCAGCGTGTACCACATCTGCTGCATGCCGGAGGGTCCGGCGAAGGCGCACGCCCCCACGATGACGGGGAACCAGGCCGCCGACATGGCCTCCGACGGGAAGTAGCCGAAGGAGAACATGCCCGAGAGCGTGGAGGCCACGTCGCCCCAGGAGCCGACCATGGCCGCGACCACCGCCGTGCCGATCACGAGTGTGCCGATGAGCAGCGACAGCACGTTCTCCAGCACGTTGTAGATCACCTTGGCCAGGCTGAACACCACGCCGACCAGGACGAGCCCGACGATGGCGGTCACCATCCACGGGATGCCGGTGATCTCCTCGAACGCCGCCGCTCCGGCCGACAGGTGTCCCGGCCAGATGTAGACGGCGATGGCCACGATGAAGAAGAACCACATCAGCGGCTTGAACACCCGGGCCGCGCCGGAGAAGATGCTCTCCCCCGTCGCCATGGCGTAGCGTGCCATCTCCAGCATCACGAAGGCCTGCAGCGTGACGCCGATCAGGAACAGCCACCTGATCTCGGGCCCGAACAGCAGCACCAGCCTGGGCCACATGTACGACTCGCCCATGCCCACGCCCAGCGCGACGAGGAAGACCGTCGGCCCGAGAATGTGCACCGACGGAGGCGCGTCGGGCAGCTTCCTGATGGGCATCGGCGCGAGCCGGCCCGCTTTCCATACTCGTTCGTCCTCGACCGGCGGCGTGGCCGTCGCCGGTGGTGTTTTCGATGTGTCCACCTACGGACCTCCTGGGGGGTTGTTGCTTCCTCGTGCGCCCCGATTAGCCCCCTCACCCGGCTTGTTGCGCTCGGCTCTTAGCGCAACAAGCCGGCAGCCCTGGCCCAGCGGTATTTCGCGCCGAGGACCGCCACGGGCTTCTCCGTCGTGTACGGGTACGCGACCACGCCGTGCTCGAACAGGTACTCGCTGGCCTCCTCTACCTCGGTGTCGCCGGCGAGCGACGCGACGACCGGCTTGACGTTGCCCTTCGCCCGCTCCTCCGCCACGACGCGGGCGATGAGCTCGGCGAAGACCATCGGCGGCGTCACGATCGTGTGCCAGTAGCCCAGGACGAGCGCGTGGATGCGCTCGTCGGCCAGGCCGAGGCGGACCGTGTTCTCGTAGGTCGAGGGGGGTTCGCCGCCGGTGATGTCGATGGGGTTGCCCGCCGCGCCGAACGGCGGGATGTAGGCGCGGAAGGCCGCGTCCAGGTCGGGCGGGATGTCCATGAGCGTCAGGCCGGCGTCCACGATGGCGTCCGACAGCAGCACGCCGGAGCCGCCCGCCCCGGTGATGATGACGACGTTCTCGCCCTTGGGCGCGGGCAGGATCGGCAGCGCTCGGGCGTATTCGAGCATGTCGTTGAGGCCCGGCGCGCGCACGACCCCGGCCTGCCGCAGGATGTCGTCGTAGACCTTGTCGTCGCCCGCCAGCGCGCCCGTGTGCGAGCCCGCCGCCCGCGCGCCCATCGCGGTGCGGCCGGCCTTGAGTACGATGACCGGCTTCTGCCTGACGACCCGGCGCGCGGCCTCGACGAAGCCGCGGCCGTCCTTGAGGTCCTCCAGGTGCATGGCGACGGCCTTGGTGTTGTCGTCCTGCTCGAAGAAGGTCAGCAGGTCGTCCTCGTCCACGTCGGCCTTGTTGCCGACGCCGACGATGGCCGAGACGCCCATCTTGGTGGTGCGGCTGAAGCCCAGGATGGCCATGCCGATGCCGCCGCTCTGCGAGGTCAGCGCCACGCTGCCCTTGACGTCGTACGGGGTGCAGAACGTCGCGCAGAGGTTCTCCGGGGTGTAGTAGTAGCCGTAGATGTTGGGTCCGAGCATGCGCACGCCGTGCCTGCGCGCGATCTCGACGATCTCCTTCTGCCCCTCGACGTTCCCCGTCTCGGCGAACCCCGACGGGATCATGATCGCGCCCGCCACGCCCTTGCGCCCGGTCTCCTCCAGCGCCGGCGCCACGAACTTGGCGGGGATCGCGAACACGGCCACGTCCACGTCGCCGGGCACGTCCGAGATGCTCTTGTACGCGGTCAGCCCCATGATCTCGTCGGCCTTGGGGTTGATCGGGAAGATCTGCCCCTGGTAGCCGCCGTTGATGAGGTTGCGCATGACCGAGTTGCCGATCTTGCCGGTCTCGGCGGAGGCGCCGATCACGGCCACCGAGCGCGGCTTGAAGATCCGCGTCATCTGCCGGAGGATCTCCTCCCGCGACAGGCGGGCGACCTCGGCGGGCTTGTCACCGATGAGGATGCGTACGTCGGCGGCGACCGCGCCGTTGGCGTCGGCGAAGACGGGGTTGAGGTCCACCTCGACGATCTCGGGGAAGTCGGAGACCAGCCGGCCGACACGCTCGATCAGCTCCGCCAGCGCCTGGCGGTCGGCGGGCTCGGCCCCCCGGGCACCACGGAGCACTTCTGCCGCCCTGATGTCGTCCAGCATCCCAAGCGCATCTTCTCCCGAGACGGGGGCGAGCCGGAAGGTCACATCCTTGAGCACCTCGACCAGGACGCCGCCCAGCCCGAACGCGATGACCTTGCCGAACGTGGGATCGGTGACGGCGCCGACGATGACCTCGTGGCCGCCGCCGACGAGCTGCTGCACCTGGACGCCGTCGATGGCGGCGTCGGCGTTGTACGCGCGGGCGTTGGCGAGGATCGTGTCGTAGCCCGCGCGGACCTCCTCCGCGCTCTTCAGGCCGACCAGCACGCCGCCCGCGTCCGTCTTGTGCAGGATGTCCGGGGAGACGATCTTCAGGACGACCGGGAGGCCGATGCGCTCGGCGATGGAGACCGCCTCGTCGGCGGAGGTGGCCAGGCCCTCGCCCGGGGTGGCGATGCCGTACTCCTCGCAGATCTTGCGCCCCGCGGGGGCGGTCAGGGCCGTGCGGCCCTCGGCGAGCGCCTTCTCGATGACTTCCCTGACTGCGCCCATGGTCGCGCTCCCTACGGGTCCTCCCTGGTTACGCAAGCTGCCGCTGTCGGACCCTACTCGCCGCTCCACTAGATGACTCCGTTCGTCTTCAGTTGGGCCAGCTCGTCCGCGCTGACGCCGAGCTCGCCGTAGATCTCCTGGTTGTGCTCGCCGAGCAGGGGCGGGGTGCGGACGTCGACCGGGGAGTCCGACAGCTGCAGCGGGCTGCCGACGGTCACGAACTCGCCGCGCTCCGGGTGGTCGACCGTGACGACGATGCCCTCCTCGCGCAGGCTCTCGTCCTGGACCAGCTCCTTGGTGGACAGGATCGGCCCGCACGGGATGTTCTCGGCGTTGAGCTGGTCGAGGACCGTCCACTTGTCGTGGCGGATCGTCCACTCCTCGATGAGCTGGAACATCTTGTCCAGCTTCGGCAGCCGCGCCTCGGGCGTCGCCCACTCGGGGTCCTCGGCCAGTTCGGGGCGGCCGATGATGTTCGAGATGGGCTTCCAGCCGACCGGCTGCACGATCACGTAGATGTAGTCGTTGGGTCCGCCGGGCGCGCAGCGCACCGCCCAGCCGGGCTGGCCGCCGCCGCTGGCGTTGCCCGAGCGGGGCACCTCGTCGCCGAACGTCTTGTTCGGGTACTCGCGCAGCGGGCCGTGCGCCAGGCGCTGCTGGTCGCGGAGCTTGACGCGGCACAGGTTCAGCACGGCGTGCTGCATGGCCACCTGTACGCGCTGCCCGCGGCCGGTCTGCTGGCGCTGGTAGAGGGCGGCCAGGATGCCGGCGACCGCGTGGATGCCGGTGCCCGAGTCGCCGATCTGCGCCCCGGTGGCCAGCGGCGGGCCCTCCTCGAAGCCGGTGGAGGTCATCGAGCCGCCCATGGCCTGGGCGATCACCTCGTACGCCTTGAACTTGGCGTACCTGCCGGTGCCGAAGCCCTTGATCGAGGCGTAGATCAGGCGCGGGTTGAGCTCCTGGAGGCGGTCCCAGGTGAAGCCCATGCGGTCGACCGCGCCCGGGCCGAAGTTCTCGACCAGGATGTCGGCGCTCCTCACCAGGTCGGTGAAGATCTCCTTGCCGCGCTCGCTCTTCATGTTGAGGGTGATACTGCGCTTGTTGCAGTTGAGCATCGTGAAATAGAGGCTGTCGACGTCCGGGAGATCGCGGAGCTGCTGCCGGGTGATGTCGCCGGTCGGGGCCTCCAGCTTGACGACGTCCGCGCCCAGCCAGGCGAGCAGCTGGGTGCAGGACGGGCCCGACTGGACGTGGGTCATGTCGAGGACGCGGACACCTTCGAGAGCCTTCATCTGGGCGCTCCCCTACTTGTACATCGTCTGGTTCATGGTTCCCGGGGCGTAGACCTCTGGATCGACCCACACGTTGATCAGCGAGGGCTTGCCCGACTCCCTGGCCCGCTCCAGCGCGGGGCGGATCTCGGCCGGGTCGCGCACCTCCTCGCCGTGGCCGCCGAGCAGCTTGGCGAAGTCGCCGTAGCGGATGTCGCCGAGGGTGTTGCCGACGCGGGCGCGGTCCTCGCCGTACTTGGCGGCCTGGCCGTACCTGATCTGGTTCATGGACGAGTTGTTGCCGATGACCCCGATGAACGGCAGGTCGAAGCGGACCATGGTCTCGAAGTCCCAGCCGGTCAGGCTGAAGGCGCCGTCGCCGAACAGGCAGAGCACCTCCTTGTCGCGCCGCGCCTGCTTGGCCGCCATCGCGAAGGCCATGCCGACGCCGAGCGTGCCGAGCGGTCCCGGGTCCATCCAGTGGCCGGGCGACTTGGGCTGCACGACCTGGCCCGAGAAGGTGACGATGTCGCCGCCGTCGCCGATGTAGATCGTGTCCTCGGTGAGGAACTCGTTGATCTCGTGGACCAGGCGGTAGGGGTCGATGGGCTGGGCGCCGGAGAGCTGGCGGGGCAGGCGCTTCTCGTACGCCTGGGTCTCGACCGCGCGCAGCTCGTCCATCCACTCCTTGCGCTTGGTGACCGCGTTCTCGATGCGGCCGCTGGCGGCCTGGGCCGCCGCCGCTAGGACGAGGCCGGCGTCGCCGACGATCCCCAGGTCAATGTCGCGGTTCTTGCCGACCGTGCGGTAGTCGAGGTCGATCTGGACCACAGCGGCGGTCGGCGACAGGCGCTTGCCGTAGCCCATCCGGAAGTCGAACGGGGTGCCGACGATGATGATCAGGTCGGCGTTGGTGAAGGCGTACCTGCGGCTGAGCTGGAAGTGGTGCGGGTCGCCGGGCGGGAGCGTGCCGCGGCCCGAGCCGTTCATGTACGCGGGCACGTTCAGGGCCCGGACGAAGTCGATCGCGGCGTCCGTGGCCCGGCACGTCCACACCTGGCTCCCGAGCAGGATGCACGGCTTTTCCGCGTGCGCCAGCATGTCGGCCAGCCGCTCGATCGCCTCGGGGTCGCCCTGCTGGCGGGTCGAGGCCCGGTAGTGCCCGGTCTTGGGGATGCGCGCCTTCTCCAAGGGGACCTTCGCGTCGAGCACGTCGCGCGGGATCTCCAGGAACGACGGGCCCGGAGCGCCGTGGTAGCACTCGCGGAAGGCCATCGACACGATGTCCGCCACCCGCTCCGTGCTCGGCACCGTGGCCGCGAACTTGGTGATCGGGCTCATCATGTCCACGTGCGGCAGGTCCTGCAGCGAGCCCATCTTGTGCTGGCTCAGCGCTCCCTGGCCGCCGATGAGCAACATGGGGCTCTCCGCGCGGAAGGCGTTGGCCACGCCGGTGACCGCGTCGGTCGTGCCCGGCCCGGCGGTGACCACCGCGCAGCCGGGCTTGCCGGTGATGCGCGCGTACCCGTCGGCCGCGTGTGCCGCCACCTGCTCGTGGCGTACGTCGATGACCTCGATGCCCTCATCGACGCAGCCGTCATAGATATCGATGATGTGGCCGCCGCAGAGCGTGTAGATCACGTCCACACCCTCGGCCTTGAGTGCCTTGGCTACGAGATGACCACCAGAGATCGTTTCCGACATCATGCCACCCTTTCCGGCGTCGGCTGTCTTCCGCATACTGCATACCGTATGACCGCAATGGTTACTCCCTCCCGTTCGGCCTGTCTAGCCCCCAGGGGGCAACTCGATCAGCTCGACCTGCTCACCGGCCCACCCCGGAGGGACGACGGCCAGCGCGTCCGCCAGCGCCGCCCCCCACAGCGAACCCGGCCGGTCGTGCCCCACCGGCACCGCGCCCCGGCCCGACCTCCGGACCGGCACGAGCCGCGTGTCGCGCGGGTGCGCCCGCACCGCTCCGGCCAGCGCCGACGTCTCCGTGCGGACGGGGATCCCGGCCAGCTCGCGCAGGATGGGCGCGAGCAGCGTGAGGGCCGCGCCGAGGGCCGCGAACGGGTTTCCCGGCAGGCCGACGACCAGCGCCCCTCCCGGCAGCCGGGCCAGGAGCTGCGGGTGCCCGGGCCGCACCGCGACACCGTCGACGATCACGTCGGCGCCGAGGTCGCCGAGCACGGCCCGGAGGTGGTCGGCGGGCCCCTTGGACGACGCGCCGCACACGGCGACCACGTCCGCCGCCCCGGTCTTGAGTGCGGCGTGGAGCGCTTCCCGGCCGTCGGGCAGCACGTCGGTGCTCGCCACCCGGCCGCCGGCCCACGCCACCAGCCCCGGCAGGAACGGGCCGATGGCGTCGCGCACCCGGCCCGGCGCGGGCAGGCCCTCGTGCACGACCTCGTCCCCGGTGATCAGCACCGCGACCCGCGGGCGGAGCCGTACCGGCAGCTCGTCGTGGCCCAGCGCGGCGGCCAGCCCGAGCGCCACCGGGGTCACCACCGCGCCCGCGCCCAGCACGACCGCGCCCTCGGCGATGTCCTCGCCCCGCCGCCGGATGTGCCGCCCGAGCTCGGCGGCACCGTTCACCCGCGCCCCGTCCACCGCGGCCTGCTCGTACGGCAGCACCGCCGACGCCCCCGCGGGCGTCGGAGCGCCGGTGGCGATCTCGACCGCCTCCCCCGGCCGCAGCTCCTCCCCGTAGCAGGCGCCGCCGGCCAGAACCCGGCCGACCACCCGCCACGGACCGGCACCGGCCACCGCGTAGCCGTCCATCGCCGAAACGTCCACCCCGGGCACCGCCACCAGCGCCGTCAACGGCGCGGCGAGGCGGCCGCCGAGAGCATCGGCGAGCAGCACGGACGCGGGTTCGAGGGGCGTCGCGGCCCCCTTCGCGAGGGCCCGCGCGGTCACCCAGGTCGTTGATTCCACCACTAGATCATGCCGAAGAACGGTCACAGGCATGCTCCTTGACCCACGTTTTTCCATACTGTATACCGAATGCAAGTATGAGGCGAAGGCGAGAACGGAGCGCGGCTTGGCATCCTCCCCTTGCTAACAAGGGGACTCCCACTCTCACGGGTGAGGTTTCCTGCTTCACCGCCGGTCGCCCGTCAGGAAGGACTTCCTTGAGGCCTTACACCAGCTCCACAGGCGTTTCAGCTCTCCGCCAGCCCGGCGGCGAGGAGGTTCACGGCAGCGTTCACATCTCGATCATGGACCACTCCGCAGTGCGGGCAGCCCCAGCTCCGAATCTGCAGGGGTATCTGCTGCCGGAGCTTCCCGCATGCCGAGCAGAGCTTAGAAGAAGGCAACCAGCGGTCCACGACCACGAGGTTGCGCCCATACCAGGCGCTCTTGTACTCCAGCAGGGACCGCAACTCCCGCCAGGACGCGTCCGAGATGGCGCGCGCCAGCGAGTGGTTCTTGACCATGTTTCGGACGGCCAGGTCCTCGATCACGACCGTTTGGTTCTCACGGACGAGCCGAGTCGACAACTTGTGCAGGAAGTCACGACGCCGGTCGACAATCCGCGCATACACTCGCGCCACGCGCAGACGGGCCTTTACCCGGTTGGCCGAGCCCTTTTCCTTACGAGCCAGCTTCTGCTGAGCACGGGCCAGCTTGCGCCGATCCGCCCGCTCATGTTTCGGGTTGACGATCTTCTCCCCGGTGGACAAGGCCACCAGCGAGGTGATGCCCGCGTCCACGCCCACCGCGGCCTCCACAGGGGCGAGAGGTCGAACCTCCTCCTCCACCACGATGGACACGAACCAACGCCCGGCCGCATCGTGCGACACCGTGATCGTGGATGGTTGCGCCCCTTCGGGCAGCGGACGCGACCATACGATGCGCAGCGGATCATCCATCTTCGCCAAGGTCAATCGGCCGTCCCGCCAGCGAAACGCCGATCGGGTGTACTCGGCACTCGCCCGCGACTTCTTGCGCGATTTGAACGCCGGGTATCTGGCCCGCCTGGCAAAGAAATTCACAAACGCCGCCTGCAGGTGGCGCAGCGCCTGCTGCAACGGCACCGACGACACCTCGTGCAGGAAGTCGTATGCGCCGCTGCGTTTCCATGCCGTCAACATGGCCGAGGACTCAACATAGGAGATACGACGGCCTGCTTCGGCATATGCGCGGGTGCGCTCTTCCAGGGCTTTGTTGTAGACGAGGCGCACGCAGCCGAACGTGCGGGCAAGCTCTTGGGCCTGCTCGGCGGTCGGGTGGAAGCGGTACTTGTAGGCCCGCTTCACGATCTGCCCCATGCCGCACAGTCTACTGCGTGATCATGCGAGATTCGAGAGCATGTTCGATATAGCGGCATTGTTCCGACTTTCCCCCACCTTGGAGGAGGGGGCCCTCCGGCCTTAAGGAGATCTGATGAAGGTCGCTGTTCTTGGCGCCGGCGCCATCGGCGCATACGTGGGGGCCGCCCTCCACCGGGCGGGAGTCGAGGTGCACCTCATCGCGAGAGGCGAGCACCTGCAGGCGATCCGGCGCGCCGGTGTGCGGGTGCTCACCCCCAGAGGCGACTTCACCGCCCATCCCCATGCCACCGACGACACCACCCAGGTCGGCCCGGTGGACCACGTCTTCCTGGGCCTCAAGGCGAACAGCTACGCCTCCGCGGGCCCCATGATCAGGCCGCTCCTGCACGAGGCCACGAGCATCATCGCCGCGCAGAACGGCATCCCGTGGTGGTACTTCCACGGGCTCAAGGGCCCCTACGAGGGCTACCGCATCGAGAGCGTCGACCCGGGCGGCGCGGTCACGACCGCGCTGCCCCTGCACCGTGCCGTCGGCTGCGTCGTGTACGCCGCCACCGAGATCGAGCGGCCCGGCGTGATCCGCCATCTTGAGGGCACCCGCTTCTCCATCGGCGAGCCGGACGGCGAGCTGACCGAGCGGTGCGCCGCCTTCAGCCAGGCCGCGATAGCCGGCGGGCTCAAGTGCCCGGTGGAGCGCGACCTGCGCAAAGACGTGTGGGTCAAGCTCATGGGCAACATCGCCTTCAACCCGATCAGCGCGCTGGCCAGGGCGACGATGGCCGGGATCTGCCGCCACGACGGCGCCAGGGAGCTGGTCGTGGCCATGATGCGGGAGACCGTCGAGGTGGCCGGGCGGGTCGGCTGCGACCCGGGGATCTCCATCGAGCGCCGCCTGAAGGGGGCGGAGAAGGCGGGCGAGCACAAGACCTCCACGCTGCAGGACCTGGAGAAGGGCAAGCCGCTGGAGTTGGACGTGCTGCTCGCGGCGGTGGTCGAGCTGGCCGACCTCACCGGCGCCGAGGTGCCGACGCTGCGTGCCATCCACGCGGTGAGCGACCTCCTCAACGCGAACCTTGTCCGCGCGGTCTAGCGGGGAATACCGTAGCCTGTATACAGAATGGAGGGATCATGAGCTATGACCGCCTGACCCATCCACTGGTGCGTGAGAACGGCGTGCTGCGCAGGGCGACCTGGGAGGAGGCCCTGGAGCGGGCGGCGGAGGGCTTCCGCCGCAACCTCGCCGCGCATGGGCCCGACTGCTTCGCCATGTTGTCGTGCGCCCGTTCCACCAACGAGATGAACTACGTCGGGCAGAAGTTCACCCGCGTGGTGATCGGCACCAACAACGTGGACTCCTGCAACCGCACCTGCCACGCGCCGAGCGTGGCGGGGCTGTCGGCGGTGTTCGGCAGTGGTGGCGGCACGTCCTCCTACCAGGAGGTGGAGGACACCGATGTGATCGTGATGTGGGGTTCGGCGGCGCGTAACGCCCACCCCATCTTCTTCCAGCACGTGCTGAAGGGCATCCACAACGGCGCGCGGATGTTCGCGGTGGACCCGCGCCGCACCGGCACCGCCCAGTGGGCCGACCTGTGGCTGGGACTGAACGTGGGCACGGACATCCCCCTCGCCCACGCGGTGGCCAGGGAGATCATCCACGCCGGGCTGCACAACGAGGCGTTCATCGAGCGGGCCACGATCGGGTTCGAGGAGTTCAAGGAGTCGGTCGAGCCCTGGACGCTCACCACCGCCGAGCAGGTCACCGGTGTGCCCGCGCACGCCATCCGCGAGCTGGCCCACGCCTACGCCCGCGCCGACCGCGCCCAGCTGTGCTGGACGCTCGGCATCACCGAGCACCACAACGCGACGGACAACGTACGGGCCCTGATCAATCTGTCCCTGCTCACCGGCCACGTCGGCCGCTACGGCTCCGGCCTGTCGCCGCTGCGCGGCCAGAACAACGTGCAGGGCGGCGGCGACATGGGCGCCATCCCCAACCGGCTGCCCGGCTTCCAGGACATCCTCGACCCCGGTATCCGGGCGCGTTTCGAGAGCGCGTGGGGCAGGGAGATCCAGCCCCGCTACGGCCTCAACCTCACCCAGATGCTGGAGGCCATGGCCGACGGCGAGGTGACCACCTGCTATCTCATCGGTGAGAACCCCGTGCAGTCCGAGGCCGACTCGCTGGCCTGCATCAAGCGCCTGTCCATGCTCGACCACCTGGTCGTGCAGGACATCTTCCTCACCAAGACCGCCCAGATGGCCGACGTCGTGCTGCCCGCCAGCGCCGCCTGGTGCGAGGCGGACGGCACGTTCACCAACAGCGAGCGCCGGGTCCAGCGGGTGCGCAAGGCCCTGGATCCGCCGGGCGAGGCGCGCGACGACATCTGGATCATGTGCGAGCTGGCCCGCAGGCTGGGCCACGACTGGCACTACGACGGCGCCGAAGAGGTCTGGAACGAGCTGCGCGCCATGTCGCCCCAGCACCACGGCATGAGCTACCAGCGGCTGGCCGACCTGCAGGGCATCCAGTGGCCCTGCCCGTCGGAGGACTCGCTGGAGCCGCCCTACCTGCACGGCAGGCTGTGGGAGAGCGACCCGGTCAGGCGGGGCGTGCCGGCGCCGTTCGCGGTGCTGCGCCACTCGCCTCCGGTGGACCTGCTGGACGAGGAGTATCCGCTGCGGCTGACGACCGGGCGGCGGCTCGACTCGTACAACACGGGCGTGCAGTCCTCCGGGTTCGCCTCTCCCCTGCGCCGGGGCGAGACGGTGGAGCTCTGCCCCGAGGACGCCGACCGGCTCGGCGTCGTCGCGGGCGAGGAGGTGCGGATCAGCTCGCGGCGCGGGTCGGTGGTCGCGCCGGTGTTCATCGACCCCGCCCTGCGGCCGGGGCTGGTGTTCATGACCATGCACTTCCCGGACGAGGTGGACACCAACTCGCTCACCATCGAGGCCACCTGCCCGATCGCGGGCACCGCCGAGTTCAAGGCGGCGGCCGTACGCGTCGAGAAGCTCGTGAAGGCCGGGTGATCAGATGGATCTGAGGTTCCGTGGCGCAGAGCCGTCCGACGAGGAGCGCGCGGCCGTCGACGCCCTGCTCGGGCCGCCCGCGTCGGCGTGGGACGGCGGCGGGAGGACCGAGGCCGACCTGCGGGTGGCCGCCCGCGCCGAGTCGCAGCGCGACATGCTGCTGCCCGCGCTGCACGCGGTCAACGACCGGGTCGGGTGGATCAGCGAGGGCGCGCTCGACTACATCTGCCGCCGCCTGACCGTGCCGCCCGCCGAGGCGTACGGGGTGGCGACGTTCTACTCGCTGTTCTCCATGGAGCCGCGGCCGAAGCGGGTGCTGCACGTCTGCACCGACCTGGCCTGCCAGGCCAAGGGTGGCGAGGACGTACGCAGGCGGGTGGAGGAGCGGCTCGGCCCGCCCGGCAAGGCGTGGCACGAGAGCCCCTGCCTGGGCCTGTGCGAGCGGGCCCCCGCCGCGCTCGCCCTGGAGGCGGGCACGCCTCCCAAGGCCCAGGTGTACGCGCCCGCGAACGCCTCCCTGACCCTGGACTCCCCCATCCCCAACGGCACCACCCCCAGCCTCGACGTCGCCGGTGACGCCCCGGTGGCGGCGGCCGTGCCGCAGGCCGGGCAGGACGGGCTGACCCTGCTCAGGAGGGTCGGCACGACCGATCCCGCGAGCCTGGACGACTACCGGGCGGCCGGCGGCTACAGCGCGCTCAGGAGAGCCTTCGAGCTGGGGCCCGCCGGGGTCATCCGGGAGGTCCTGGAGTCGGGGCTGGTCGGCAGGGGCGGCGCCGCGTTCCCGACCGGCCGCAAGTGGGACGCCACCGCGCGCCAGCCCGACCACCCGCACTACCTGGTCTGCAACGCCGACGAGAGCGAGCCGGGCACGTTCAAGGATCGCGTGATCATGGAGGGCGACCCGTACGCGCTGGTGGAGGCGATGACGATCGCCGCCTACGCCACCGGCTGCGCCAAGGGATACCTCTACATCAGGGGCGAATACCCCAGAGCGACCGCGCGGCTCCAGCACGCCATCGCGACCGCCCGCGCGCGGGGCCTGCTCGGCGACGACATCCTTGGCAAGGGCCTGTCGTTCGACATCGAGCTGCGCAGGGGCGCGGGCGCGTACATCTGCGGCGAGGAGACCGCGATCTTCAACTCCATCGAGGGGCAGCGGGGCGAGCCGCGCAGCAAGCCGCCGTTCCCCGTGGAGAAGGGGCTGTTCGGCAAGCCGACCGTGGTCAACAACGTCGAGACGCTGGTCAACGTGCTGCCGATCCTGGAGCGCGGCGCCCGGGCGTACACGGCGGCCGAGCCCAAGCTGTTCTGCGTCTCGGGCGCGGTCGAGCGGCCCGGCGTGTACGAGCTCACGTTCGGGACGACGTTGCGCGAGCTGCTGGACATGACCGGCACCACCGGCACGACGAGAGCGGTGCTGCTCGGCGGCGCGGCCGGCGCGTTCGTCACCGACCTGGACATCCCGCTCACCTTCGAAGGCACCAGGAACGCGGGGGCGACGCTCGGCTCCGGCGTGGTGCTCGTCATCGACGACACCGTGGACATGAAACGGCTGCTGCTGCGCATCGCGGAGTTCTTCCGCGACGAGTCCTGCGGCCAGTGCGTGCCCTGCCGGGTCGGCACCGTACGGCAGGAGGAGGCCCTGCACCGGCTGTCGCGCCGGGTCTCCGACGATGATCTCGTGCTGCTGCGCGAGGTCGGCCAGACCATGCGGGACGCCTCGATCTGCGGCCTCGGACAGACCGCCTGGAACGCCGTCGAATCGGCCATCGACCGTCTGGGAGTGTTCAAATGATCCCGCTCCAGCCGCCCCGGCGGCTCATCGACGTCCAGATCGACGGCGAGGACGTACGGGTGCCGGAGGGCTCGACGATCCTCGACGCCTGCCACGCGGCGGGCAAGGACATCCCCACCCTCTGCTACGGCGACACGCTGACCCCGAAGAACGCCTGCCGCGTCTGCGTCGTGGAGGTGGAGGGCGCCAGGACGCTGGCGCCCGCCTGCTCCCGCAAGGCCGAGGCCGGCATGAAGGTCGGCACCGACACCGAGCGGGCCCGGCAGAGCCGCAAGGTGGTGCTGGAGCTGCTCGGCTCCTCCGTGGACCTGTCGACCACGCCTCGCGCCGCCGAGTGGGCCGAGGAGTACGGCGCCGACCCCACGCGGTTCGGCGACGACGCGGCCACGGTCGAGCAGCCCGCCAAGGTGGACAACGACCTCTACGTGCGCGACTACAGCAAGTGCATCCTGTGCTACAGGTGCGTGGACGCCTGCGGCGACCAGTGGCAGAACACCTTCGCCATCGCCGTCGCGGGCCGTGGGTTCGACGCGACGATCTCCACGGAGTTCGAGGCGCCGCTCACCGACTCGGCCTGCGTCTACTGCGGCAACTGCGTAGAGGTGTGCCCGACGGGCGCGCTGTCGTTCAAGACCGAGTTCGACATGCGGGCCGAGGGCACCTGGGACGAGTCGCGGCAGAGCGAGACCACGACGGTCTGCAGCTACTGCGGGGTCGGCTGCAACCTGACCCTGCACGTGCAGGACAACAAGATCGTCAAGGTGAGCTCGCCGCACGACAATCCGGTGACCAAGGGCAACCTCTGCGTCAAGGGCCGCTTCGGGTACGGCTATGTCTAGGGCGCTCATCCGGGCCGAGGGGAGCGCTCATGTCTAGGGCGCTCACGCGAGCCGAGGGGAGCGCTCATGTCTAGGGTCGCGGTGAAACGGCGGATCCTGCGGGTCAAGGACACCGCCCGCATCCCCAAGGTCGACTCGCTGGCCGCCGAGGAGCCGCTGGAGATCCGCCTCGACGGGACGCCGCTGACGGTCACCATGCGCACGCCCGGCGACGACTTCGACCTGGCCGCCGGGTTCCTGGTCAGCGAGGGGGCCGTGGGCGCGGCCGACGACATCGCCACGATCCGCTACTGCGCGGGCGCGACGGTGGACGGCGGGAACACGTACAACGTGCTCGACGTGCGGCTGGCGCCCGGTGTGACGGCGCCCGCGCCGCGCAACTTCTACACCACGTCCTCCTGCGGCGTCTGCGGCAAGGCGTCGCTGGAGGCGGTACGCACGGTGGCTCGCTGGAGCGCCGGGGACGACCCGGTCGAGCTGGCGCAGCCGACCGTCGCCGCCCTGCCGGACCGGCTGCGCGCGGCCCAGCGGGTGTTCGACCGGACCGGGGGCCTGCACGCGGCCGGCCTGTTCACGTCCGACGGCGAGCCGCTGTGCGTGCGCGAGGACGTGGGCCGGCACAACGCGGTGGACAAGCTGCTCGGCTGGGCCCTGCGCAACGACCGGCTCCCTTTGCGCGGGACCGTCCTGATGGTGTCGGGCCGGGCCTCGTTCGAGCTGGTGCAGAAAGCGGTCATGGGGGGCATCCCGGTGCTCGCCGCTGTCTCGGCGCCGTCGTCGCTCGCGGTCGAACTGGCCGCGGAGGAGGGGCTGACGCTCATCGGGTTCCTGCGCGGAAACTCGATGAACGTCTATACGGGCGAGCGCCGCCTGAGCATCACCCCGAGCGCCGGCTATGGCTCGGCCGGCGCACACTCACCGGGGTGATGGCGGGATGCCGCACGGCACCCCTGGCCCCCAGCGTGCCGTCGGCATCCCCTCCCTGCTTATTGCCTCCGCTTCGCGGAGGCGGGCTCGGTCGCTGCGAGCCGTCGCCTTCCCTCGTCACTCCGGTCGCTACGCTCCCTGCGCTCCTCAGTCCAGGCACGGCGCTCCCTCGCCGGGATTTTGACAACCATTTTCATTTTGGCGCATACTGACTCACATGATGTCAGGATTTTCCCGGTCGTACGCCGTCGGATTGCTGGCCGGGGCCACCCTCCTCACCACCGCCGCCTGCGGATCCGGCTCCGCCGAGACCGCCGCAGGGGGCAGGCCGGAGGTGGTCGCCGCGTTCTATCCGCTCCAATGGCTGACCGAGCAGGTGGGAGGATCCGACGCGCACGTGACCGTTCTGACCGCCCCCGGCGTCGAGCCGCACGACCTCGAGCTGAGCATCCAGCAGGTGACCGAGATCCAGAAGGCGGCGCTCACGGTCTACATCAAGGGCGTGCAGCCCGCCGTGGACGACGCGGTCGACGCCGACAAGAGCTTCGACGCCGCCACGGCCGTCACGACCCTGCCCGCGAGCGGGCACGAGGAGGGCGAGGAGGAGCACGGCCACGAGGTCTCGTACGACCCGCACCTCTGGCTGGACCCCGCCCGCCTGGCCACCATCGCCACCAAGCTCGGCGAGCGCCTGGCCACCGCCGACCCGGCGCACGCGCAGGCGTACAAGGACCGCGCCGCCAAGACAGCGGGCGCGCTTGGAACGCTCGACCAGGAGTTCGCCAAGGGCCTGAGCACGTGCAGGACCAAGTCGCTGGTCACGGCGCACGAGGCGTTCGGCTACCTGGCGGACCGTTACAAACTCAAGCAGGTCGGCATCACGCTCGACCCCGAGACCGAGCCGTCGCCCGCGCGCATCTCCGAGGTGGCCAAGCTGGCCAAGGCCGAGGGTGTGACCACGATCTTCACCGAGTCCCTGGTCAGCCCCAAGGTGGCCGAGGTGCTCGCGAACGAGGTGGGCGCGAAGACCGCCGTGCTCGACCCGCTGGAGAGCCGGCCCTCCGGCGATTACCTGTCGGCCATGCGCGATAACCTCAAAACCCTACAAACAGCACTGGGGTGTACGGCATGAGCGAAACGGCCTTCGCGATGACCGACGGCCGGGTCTCCTTCGATGGCAAGCCCGTCCTCCGGGGGATCGACCTGACCGTCTGCCCGGGGGAGGTCGTCGCCCTCCTGGGGGCCAACGGCTCGGGCAAGTCGACGCTGGTCCGCGCACTGCTCGGCCTCACGCCGCTCACCGGCGGCTCGACGCTGATGTACGGGTCCCCGCCGGGCAGGTTCCGCGACTGGTGGCGCATCGGCTACGTGCCGCAGCGGCTCCAGGTCGGGGGCGGCGTGCCCGCCACCGTACGCGAGGTCGTGGCCTCGGGCCGGATCGCCAGGCAGAGCCGGCTGCGCAGGACCAGCCCGGCCGACAAGGCCGCCGTGGCCGGCGCGCTGGAGGCCGTCCGGCTGACCGACCGCGCGAACGACCCCGTCCAGTCGCTGTCCGGCGGCCAGCAGCAGCGGGTGCTCATCGCCCGGGCGCTGGCCGGGGAGCCGGACACGTACGTGATGGACGAGCCGACGGCGGGCGTGGACGCCGACACGCAGCAGTTGCTGGCCGACACGCTGGCCGGGCTGGTGCGCGACGGCAAGACGGTGGTGCTGGTCGCGCACGAGCTGGGGCCGCTGGAGCCGATCATCACGCGCGGCGTGGTGATCCGCGAGGGCCGCGTCGCGCACGACGGCAGGCCGCCGCGCCCGGAGGGCGACTGCGCCCGGCCGGGCCACGAACATCAGCATCCGCACGCGGCCACGCCGGCCGCGGGGCCGTTGACCGGCTGGCAGGGGGAGGCGCCGTGAACGGCGGCCGACGGAGGGAACCGCGATGATCATGGACCTGCTCCAGGAGCAGCTCTTCCAGCTCGCCCTGGTGGCCGCGCTGCTGGTGGGCCTGTGCGCGCCCGCCGTGGGGACGTTCATCGTGCAGCGCAGGCTGGCGCTGCTGGGTGACGGCATCGGCCACGTGGCGCTGACCGGCGTCGCCCTCGGCTTCCTGACCGGCACCACGCCCGTGCTCACCGCCGTGATCGTCTCCGTCGTCGGGGCGGTGGCCATCGAGCTGGTCAGGGCGCGCGGGCGGACGAGCGGCGACGTGGCGCTGGCGCTGCTGTTCTACGGCGGGATCGCGGGCGGCGTCATGCTCATGGGCATCGCGCCGGGCGGCAGCAACGCCAAGCTCAACTCCTACCTGTTCGGCGCCATCGCCAGCGTCACGGTCCAGGACATCTGGGTCATCGCCGCGCTGGCCGTGGCCGTGATCGGCGTGGTCGTGGTCTTCGGCAGGGAGCTGTTCGTGCTCTGCCAGGACGAGGAGATGGCCAGGGCGAGCGGCCTGCCGGTCCGCTTCCTCAGCCTGCTGATCGCGGTCACCGCCGCGCTCACCGTCGTGATCGCGATGCGCGTGGTGGGTCTGCTGCTGGTCAGCGCGCTGATGGTGATCCCGGTGGCCACCAGCCAGCAGCTCACCCGGGGTTTCCGCACGACGATGGGGCTGGCCATGCTGTTCGGGGTGCTCGCCTCGGTGGGCGGCCTGCTCGCCTCCACCTACTCGGCCAAGGTGCCTCCCGGCGCGGCGATCGTGCTTCTTGCTCTCGCCGGCTTCGTCCTGGCCCTCGGTGTCGGTAAATTCGTACGCCGAGGCCGTACCCAGGAGTCGACAGTGAGCGAGCGACCGAAGATGCGCGTGGAGGAGGTCGCATGACGACGAGACGCGACGCCGTGCACGACACCCTCCGCAGGAGCGAGGGGTTCCGCAGCGCGCAGGACGTCTATGCCGAGATGCGCCTGCACGGGGCGAAGATCGGCCTGACCACCGTCTACCGCGCCCTGCAGGCGCTGGCCGACGGCGGGCAGGTCGACGTGCTGCGTACGGACGAGGGCGAGTCCGTCTACCGGGCGTGCGCCAGCGACGTCCATCACCACCACCTGGTCTGCCGCCGCTGCGGCCACACGGTGGAGGTGGCCGGTCCCGCGGTCGAGCGGTGGGCCGAGGCGGTGGGCGGCGAGTACGGCTTCACCGAGATCACCCATACGGTCGAGGTCTTCGGCACCTGCGCCGCCTGCTCCAAGGGCTGACCGGCGTCAGCCGGCCTTCGGCACCTGCTGCTCGCGCGGCTCTTTCCGGCGTGTCTCGCCGGGCCGCGGCGAGCGGGTGCGGGTGCGGGAGCCGTACAGGACTCCGAGGACGATCACCGCGCACCCGGCGAGCTGCAGCGCCGACGGCCGCTCGCCCAGCGCCACCGCGGACAGCGCGACGGTCGTCATGGGCTGGACCAGCAGCAGCAACGCGGTGAGCGCGGCCGGCTGGCGCGGCAGCGAGAACGTGATCAGCGACCACCCCAGCACCTGCGGCCCCAGCGCGAGCAGCAGCAGCCACCCGTGCGCCGGCCAGCTCGGCATGAGGTCGGCGCCCCCGAAGAGCGGGCTCAGCAGGGCGATGGCCACGGTGGCGACCACCGTGGCGTGCGCCAGCGGCCCCACGGCCCGCGCCGGCCCGGCCTTCATGAGCAGCAGGAACGCCGCGTACGAGATGGACGTGGCGACCCCGGCCAGCACCCCCATGATCGGATCGCGCCCGTAGGCGGCGCTGTCGAACACCCCGGAGATGAGCACCACCCCCGCGAACACGATCGGCGTCGCGACCATCAACCGGGACGACGGCCGCTCCCCGAACAGCGCCCAGGCCGCGAACGCCACCAGGAACACCTGCAGATTCCCCAGCACGGTGGCCAGCCCCGCGCCCACGTAGTCGATCGCGTGATGCCAGAACAGCAGGTCGAGCGCGAACACCACGCCCGCCAGCCAGGCCAGCACCACCCCTTTCCACGGCAGCGGCCCCAGCCTGCGCCGCTCCAGCCAGGCCAGCACGATCATGGGCGGCACGGCGTACGCGCAACGGAACAACGCGGACGTGGCAGGCGATACACCTGAGAGCCGAACCAAAGGGGCGGAGGTGGAGATGATCAGCGCACCGACGATCGCGATCAGCACGATACGGCGATGTGCACTCATAGAAACCCCCGTACGGCCATGCAGGAGATACAGTGCGACCACGCTAGAACCCGGCGCGGACAGGAGTCAACATGCCGTTTGGCCATGACATGGTGCATTCTTTGGCCACCGTTGTCGAGCTGGTCAACACCTCGCCCTCCACCGGGGGCGACGAGGGCCTGGCGGGCCTGGCTGAATTGCAGGCGTTCGTGGAGTCCCGCCAGATCAGCGGCGTCACCAAGCTGACGCCCCGCGACCTGGGCCAGGTGCGGATGGTACGAGAGGTGTTCTACCGCGTCTTCATCTCCCCGGACCAGCCCACGGCGGTCCGCACCCTGAACGTCCTGCTCGCCGAGACGCGCATCACCCCCCGGCTGACCGAGCACGACGGCCACCCGCTGCACATGCACTATTTCGCCGCGGACTCCACCCTGGCGGAGCACGTGGCGGCCGATTGCGGCGTCGCCCTGGCCCACCTGCTGGTGGAGGGCGAGGTCGAACGCCTGCGCACCTGCTCGGCCCCGGACTGCGACCGCGTCTTCGTCGACGAGTCCCGCAACCGGTCCCGCGTCTACTGCGACAGCCGCACGTGCGGCAACCGCATGCACGTGGCCGCCTACCGCGCCCGCCGCCGCGCCTAACCCTCGCTGTGGGGGCAAGCCCTCACACCCCCAGGCGGGGACCCGCCGGCCCCCGCACCCCTCGGACGCGACCCCGACCACCCCACCGAGGCTCGATATCCCGAAGGGCACGGCAGGCAGGGCCGAAGCGTTCTCGGCTGGCGGGCGCCTGCGGGCATGGCGTGGCTGGGTGGCTGAGGGCCACCTGGAGCACGTCACCGTCGAGGCCCTGCACCACGTCCGCGACGTCACCTACCGCGAGGACGCCTGCCGAGTCCGGATCGGCACCGCACCCCGGATCATGGCCCGCCTCCGCAACCTGGCCATCGGACCGGCACGCCTGATCGGCTGGACCGACATTGCCGCAACCACCCCGCCGACGGCCTTCGGCTACTCGGTGCCACAACATGAGAACGCTTCGGCCTTGAAGCCACCAGCAAGATCGCTGTCTGAACGGCATTGAGGTCAGCCAACGCATGGGCGGCCGCCGAGCTAGGTGAAGTATATGAGCCGGTCCTCTGAGCGGATCAGGCCTGGAAGGCCGAGCTGGGCGGACTGTGGGAAGCGTGGAATCACTTCGTCGCAGAATTGTTGGTCGATTTTTTTCAGGTAGTTGCGAGCGGACACGTCGTCGTCGTTCTGAAAGATGTCGGTGAACCAGTTTTCGTCGGCCACCGCGTGATCGAAGCGTGCCTTGGCGGGTGCCACGATGTCATCCGCGCACGTGCGGGCGAGCGAACCGATGGTGCTGTAGACCTCGGCCAGCGGGCGGACGGTGTCGTGGATCGCCTTCAGCGCCTGCTGCGCCTTCTCCGCCGCAGCACCGGCCCAATGGTAGCTGACGTCATTCGCATGAAACCGCAGCCTGCCGGCGATCGTCCCCAGGTCGTCGGAAATCGCCGTCATGGAACTGGAAAAGTTTCTCATCGACTGCTCGTCGCCGGTCATCAACAGCTCCCTGATCTGTTCCTTGTCAAGGCTGTCGTAGTCATGACGCAGCTCGATGCCGTTCCAGTCGACGACGATGTATCCCGACGGATATTGGTTGCTGACGGCATAGCCTTTTTCGACACTGCTCCAGCTGCTTCTCGGAGTGTCCGAATAAGGACTCACCGTGGAGGTGGAGTCATGATATCTGTTCCAGAAGGACTGTCTGTTGAGCCAACTGTTCTCTTCGGCGATATTGTAATTCTGGCCGGCGGTGGCAATGCCGCACGCGGCCACGACGCACTCGACCACCGCATCACTGGTAATGCAGTACAAGCTATCCGTGAAAGATCGGAAGATCCTCGAGACGTCGTCGGCCCTGCCCCAATCTCCGGCATTGAAGCTCTTCCCGCCCCACCAGTCGGGGATTTCGACATCGTTGAGATCGACCACGAGCTGCTCGGCCGTCTCCCGCAGCGCCCTGCGATCGACGTCAATGCCATCTCTGACCAGGTCGCCGAGTCCAGGCCAATCGTCACTGGGCCTGGGTACACTGTCCGCACCCGCTCCATCCTCTTGCGGATCCGTTCTCAAAGTCACGCGAATCGCCTTCTCACGGTGTGATTGATTGATTGCGGAGGATAGTGCCCTCGGGAGCCTAGCTAATTCGATAAGAACTACCCGAAACCATGCGATGAACTGCTGGTGAAGATCGATCACTCCAGGCCGCCGTGGCGCCGGCACCGGCCGCCTCAGGCCGGGAGTGCTATCCATTGCAGGTCGTCCACGAGCAGCAGGTGGGCCTGCCCGACCGGGAAGTGCTCAGGACCGGCCGCAACCTTCGTATCCCGCCGAATCAAACGCGTCTTTGATCACCGAGGCGTCGGCGTTTCGGCCGATCCACGCAAATCAGCCTCAGCCATCGATTGTCGAGCGCACGCCGAAAAGGTTGTCGATGACGTACCGCCAGTGCCCGTCCCTTCCGCGGCGGGCGACGTCGGTGGCGGTGCCCTCGATGTGGACCTGCTGCCCGTCCCGGTCCACACCGTCGATGGCCCAGTCCACGATCAGCAGGGCCGTGTCGCCAGCGGCGTAGACGTGCCGCGGCCGGACCGTGATCGGCAGCCCCAGGGCCATGAAGCGGGCGTTGGCGGCTTGGGCCTGCGGGCCCGTCAGCGGGGAGCCGGGCTCGGGTACTCCGTCGTGTCCGGTGGAGATCGCGCTCGCGGCGCTGCGCGGGCGGTGGACGACTCTCGTGATCCGCGAGTTGCTGCGGGGTGAGCGTGGGTTCACGGAGCTCCGGCAGGCGCTGCCCGAGTTGTCGGACAAGGTGCTGTCCGATCGGCTGGCGCAGCTCGCCGAGGCCGGGGTGCTCGAACGTCGCCGGAGGTCCGGATGGCCGCCGCGTACGCACTATCGGCTCACCCCGCACGGGCGCCGCCTCGGGCCCGTCCTCCAGGCGCTCTGGGATTGGGGCGCCCAGGTTGAAGGCCGCCATGGGCAGGAGGTCCAGTCGGGTCTGGCCGCCACGGCCGAGAGCGATCACAACTGAGCGCGGGCGAGTGAGCGGGTGAGGGCGGGTGGGTGCGGCTTCGCTCGGGCGGCGGGGTGCCCATCAGCGACTCCGGCGGCCCTGCTCGACTGGGCCGGGCGCGCTGAATGCCTCTACTGCTACGGCGGCGATCCGGGCCAGATGGACCGGCTGGCGGACGTGGTCAGCACCCTTTGATCAAGAGAAGTCCTACAGCAGGGCCAGCATCCGGTCCGCCTGCGCGGGCCGGATCTCCCGGCGGCAGCGCAGCAGCCAGAACAGCGCGAGCAGCCGCCGGCACTCCGTGAGCCTGGCCGCCTCCTCGGCGGTCAGCTCGAACCGGTCGAGCACGGCGGTCAGCCCGGCCGGATCGTTCTCCCAGACCGAGATGTGCTCGGTGACCTCGGCCAGCTCGAACGCGCGGTCGCTGCGCCCGGAGTACTCGAAGTCGATGACCCGGACCCTGGTGCCGTCCCACAGGTAGTTGGCCAGGTTCCCGTCGCCGGTGCCGAACACCGGGGTGCCCGGCTGCGCGAACATCGCCTCCAGGCCCGGCCCGGACACCCAGTCCGTGGCCGCGCGGAGGGCTTCGGCGGTCGCGGGTTCGGGCGTGGCCGCCGCCGCCCAGTCGCGTACCTTCTGCAGGAGATAGACCGGGTGCCCGGCACGCGCCGGCACCCGGTCGAGCAGCCGGGACGGGATCGAGCGCTGGACGCCGGTGATGGCCTCGGCCAGGGCATCGACGAGTTTCCCCGCGATCTCCCCGCTCACCGTCGTGCCGTCCAGGCGGGTCATCACCACGGTCGGCGGGTCGGCCTCCAGCTCGGCGGTCACCGGCGCCGGGGCCAGGCCGGGATCGTGTTCGCCCAGCAGCTCCAGGGCACGCCATTCGCGTTCGGGCTCACCGTAGTCCGACGACCGGTATCGCTTGATCACCACGTCGGACCGCACCTCGATGGAATGGCCGCCCATCCGCCCTCCGATCTTGTCGAATGGGAGGACATGCTAGACCAATCACCCGAAGTCGCGGCGGCGCAGAGCCGCGAGGGCGCCGCCGAGGAGCATGGCCGTGAGGGCCGTCAGCGCGAGGGCGGGGCGGACGTCGAAGGTCGTTCCGAGCATCGGGTTGGGGATGTAGTGGAACGGCTCCAGCGGGGTCCCCTGCCACAGCCCGTACAGGGGGCTGACGATCTTGCCGAGCCCGGCGGTCAGGAGCCAGACGATCCAGGAGATCGCCACGCTCGCCCTCGGCGCCAGCCCGTACGCGAGCACGCAGACCGCCCCCACGCACCAGGCCGCCGGCACGGCGCTCAGCGCCCCCGCCAGGAAGCGGGGCAGGTCGCGGGCGAGATCGCCGACGAGCAGCGAGTACAGCGTGCCGAACACGAGCCCGGCGACGGCCATCAGCGCCGCCGTGCCGAGCCCGGTCACGACCAGGTGGCCGGCCGCCCAGCGCAGGCGGGTCATCGGGGTGGACTGTACGGTCTCCGCGCGGCCCGAGGTCTCCTCCGAACGCAGCCGCAACGTCATGAGCACCGGGTAGAGCGCGACGGCGTACGCGATGATGAGGATCAGGTACCACGAGTACGCGCCCAGCGCGGTGCCCGTGTCGGACACGCCGAGGAGGCTCATGATGCTCTGCACCACGACGCTCGGCCGCGAGAGCAGGTCCTGCGCGAGCGGGCTGAGCCCGGCTCCGGCCATGGCGAAGCACGCGACCCCGGCCGCCCACTTGGCCAGCAGAGCGCGGTGCAGCCGCCAGGCCAGGCTGATCGGGCCGCGCAGCTCCGGCGCCGACTCCCGGCCCAGGCGCTCGGGCAGCAGGCCCTCGCCGAGATCGCGGCGGCCGAGCAGCCGGTACGCGACTGCGCACAGGGCCACGCTGACCAGCACCGACACCCCGAGCAGCCACCACCGCTCGTCCTGGTACGCCCGCACCAGATGGCTCCAGCCGATCGGCGACAGCGCCTTCAGCCAGTACTGTCCGGTCGCGTCACCGGCGTAGCGCATCACGTAGGCGGCGCCGAGCGCGGCCAGGCTGATCGCGGTGGCCGTGCGGGCGCTGCGCGCGAGCTGCGCGGCCACCGCCGCGACGGCGCCGAACACCCAGCCCGCGACCGTGATCGCGGCCCCGTAGGCGACGGTCCCGACGGGCTCGAACCCGAGCCCGACGAGCACGGCCCCGGTCAGCACCCCGCCGGCCAGGCTGACCCCGCCGGCGACCAGCAGGGCGGCGGTCAGCGGCGCGTGGCGGCTCACCATGCCGGAGCGGACCAGCTCGGCCCTCCCCTCGTCCTCCTCCCTGCGCGTGTGGCGGACGACCGACATGAGGGCCGCGAGCGCGCTCGCCACGTACAGGAACCCGCCGCTGCGCCACGTCGCGATCACCTCCAGCCGCGGCTCGATGAGGCCGCCGCCGAGCGCGCGCAGGAAGACGTTCCTGGCGGCGAGCTCGACATAGGTGAGCTTCAGCTCGTACGTGCCCATGGCCCGGTTGACGTAGGACACCAGCGCCAGGGCCAGGGCCACGATCAGGAGGATCCACCAGGGCGCGATGCCCCGCTCGCGGCGCAGCGCCAGGCGGACGAGGTGGCCGGTGCCTGCCAGGGCGCCGGCCCGGCCTTGTCGTGCGTCAGCCATTCGGCATCAGCTCCTACTCACGAGTACAGCCAACTGTTCCGATGAACAGCAGGCTATACCCGCGTATAGGCGACAGCCAGCCCTGGGCCCCGATCCAGAGGTTGGGGCCGGTCAGACCGGGTTGGGGAGCGCCCCGCCGTAGCGCCTGTCGCGCTTGGCGAAGACCTCGCAGGCCTCCCACAGATCCCTGCGGTCGAAGTCGGGCCACAGCCGGTCGAGGAAGACCATCTCGGCGTAGGCCGACTGCCACAGCAGGAAGTTCGAGAAGCGCTGCTCCCCCGACGACCGCACGAACAGATCCACCGCGGGGATCTCCGGCTCGTCCAGGTAACGCGCGAACACCTTCTCGTTGACCTTGGACGGCTTGACCCGCCCGGCCGCGATGTCCTCGGCCAGCCTGACCGCCGCCTCGACGATCTCGGCCTGCCCGCCGTAGTTGACGCAGAACTGCAACGTCAGCTTGCTGTTGCCGACCGTCATCTCCTCGGCCGCCTGCAACTCCGAGATGACGCTCTTCCACAGCCGCCCCGGCTTGCCCGCCCACCGGACGCGCACGCCCATGGCGTTGAGCTCGTCGCGCCGCCGCCGGATCACGTCACGGTTGAACCCCATGAGGAAGCGGACCTCGTCGGGCGAGCGCCGCCAGTTCTCCGTGGAGAACGCGAACGCGCTCAGATAGGGGATGCCCAGCTCGAGCGCCCCCTCGATGACGTCGAACAGCGAGGACTCCCCCGCTTTGTGCCCCTCGATGCGGGGCAGGCCACGAGACTTGGCCCAGCGGCCGTTGCCGTCCATGATGATCGCGACGTGCTTGGGCACCAGGTCGCGCGGGATCGGCGGGGGCGTCGCGCCCGACGGATGCGGGGTCGGAGGTCGTACGTTCACACAGGCTCCCTTTCGACGTGTCGGAGAGAGCGTATTCCGTGTTCGAGGTGCCATTGCAGATATGCGGCAACGAGCCCGCTGCACTCACTCCGGTGGCGCGACTCCGAGGCGTCGGCGGTGGCCCAGTCGCCCCGCAGCAGCGCCGTCATGAGCCCGATCGTCTCCCCGGCGGGCACGGCCGAGCCGGCCGGGCGGCACGCCCCGCACACCACACCCCCCGCGACGATGGCGAACGCCCTGATCGCCGGTGCCTGGCACTTGGCGCACGCCTCGAGCGCGGGGGCGTAGCCGGCCACGGCCAGCGAGCGCAGGAAGTACGCGTCCAGGACCAGCCGGGCCTCGTGGACGCGTTCGGCCAGCGTGCGCAGCCCGCCCACCAGCAGCAGGAACTGCCGCAGCGCCGGCTCCTTCTCCCCGTGCGTCAGCCGGTCGGCGGTCTCCAGCATCGCGCTGCCCGCGGTGTAGCGGGGATAGTCGACGGCCAGCGCCTCGCCGTAGGGTCTGATCGTCTCGGCCTGCGTGACGACGTCGAGCGTACGGCCGACGTGGAGCTGCAGGTCGACATGCGTGAACGGCTCCAGCCTGGCGCCGAAGCGGGACTTCGTGCGGCGCACGCCCCTCGCCACGGCCCTGATCTTGCCGGTGCGCTTCGCCAGGATGGTGACGATGCGGTCGGCCTCACCGAGCTTCTGTGTGCGTAGAACTACGCCTTCGTCACGGTAGAGACTCACTCGGACATCTTACGGCCGCACCGAAGCGACGTTACGGGCATGCTCTGGTGACGCGACTTTACGTCACCCTCACTAGACTTTGACGTCTGTCCCCGGATTACCCGTTGTTCAACCCCCCGCTACCGCCTCGAAAGGGAGTCATGACCCGCGTGGTCCTGCTGGGCGCCTCGCCCGGCCCCGACACCTCTCCGACCGGCCTGAGGCTGGCCGCGCTGCCCGGCACGCCCACCGTGGCCGAGCGCCTGCGCAGCCAGCTCACTTCCCTGGATCCGCGGCTCGCCACGATCGAGTCAGGCGACGTGGCCGCCGCCCTGCGCGCGCTGGCCGACGTCGCGGAGACCGCGACGGAGAACCTCTTCATCATCCCGGAAAACTCTGTCATCCACGACGAGCTGATCTACCAGATCACCAAGGCCAAGCGCGGCGCGCTGGCGCTCGTCGCCAAAGAGCCCCGGCCGGACGTGACAGAGGAGGAGCCGCAGGAGGACATCGTCCCGATCGACGAGGCAGAGCCCGAGATCGGCCTCGGCCGCCTCGAAGGGCTGCCCATCCGCTCGCGCGTCGGCAAGTCGCGCGTGGTCTCGGTGGGCACCGCGCGCCACGCCGTGACCAGGCCCAACGCCGTCCTGCTCGGCCCGCTGCACCTGAGCGCGCGCAACGCGCCGATGCTGGCGCAGACCTGCCGCGAGCTGGCCGCGATGGCCGACACGTTCGGCGAGGACGACGACCTGCTGCAGCTGATCGTGTTCGGCCTGGTGCGCAACGGCGTGTCGGTCGGCATCAGGGGCCGGCGCGACCTGTTCTACCGCCGGGTCACGACCCAGGAAGAGGTCAACGAGGCCGGCACCGAGATGGCCGGCATGAACGAGGACCGGGCCAGGCTCAACAACGCGGTCAAGGGCGCCGACGGCTTCTTCACCACGTACTTCGTCTCCACCTACTCCCGCTTCATCGCCCGCTGGGCGGCCCGGCGCGGGCTGACGCCCAACCAGGTGACGCTGATCTCGATCACGCTCGGCGTGGCCGCCGCAGCCTGCTTCGCCACCGGCGACCGGCCGTGGATGGTGCTGGGCGGTGTGCTGATCTACTTCGCGTTCGTGTTCGACTGCGTGGACGGGCAGGTCGCCCGCTACGCACGTAAGTTCGGCGTGCTGGGGGCCTGGCTGGACGCCACGTTCGACCGGTTCAAGGAGTACGTGGTCTTCGCCGGGCTCGCCGTCGGCTGGGTCGTCTCGGGCAACAGTGACGACATCTGGATCCTGGCGCTGGCCGCGATCGGCCTGCAGTCCGTACGCCACCTGCTCGACTTCTCCTTCGGCGTCTCCAACCGCCGCAAAGCCCCGTCCCCGCTGCCCACGCTGGCACTGGACGCGCCCGACGACCGCGACCTGCGTCAGGCCCTCACGCGCCGCAAGGTCGAGCGCAGCCAGGGTCTGCGAGGCGTGCTCAAGATGTGGACCAAGGCCGGCAAGTTCCGCGCCGTCCACTGGGCCCGCAAGATGATCGTCTTCCCCATCGGCGAGCGGTTCGCGGCCATCGCGATCACCGCCGCCCTCTTCGACGCCCGGATCACCTTCATCACCCTGGTGATCTGGGGCTCCGTCGCCGCCGCCTACACTCTCACCGGACGCCTCATGAGGTCGCTCGTATGATCACCCAACCGCAGGCCATGGCCACCCCCACGCCGGACCCCGACGAGGAACGCCGTCGCATCCAGACCGCCCGCCTGCTCGCCTACCGTGACGACGGCCCGCTCGCCCACGCCCTCGCCGGCAAGCTCGGCAAGGGCCTGCCGCCCGTGCCCGCCACGCTCGTGGCCCTCCTGGCCGTGCTGGCCTTCCTGGTCACCGGCCTGCTCGACCAGGGCGGCCCGATCCTGCTCCTGCCCGTCGCGACCACGCTGCTGCTCGTGCTGCCGACCACGCCGCGCGACCACCTGGGCCGCTTCGACTGGCTCACCCCGCCGCTGCTGCGCGGCGCCGAGTTCCTCGCCGTGATCTCGATCGGCCTGGCCGCCGAAGCGCCCAAGTGGCTGCTGTTCGTGCTCGTCTACGTCGTGGGCTACCACACGTACGACACCGTCTACCGGACCCGGCAGAGCATCTGGCCGCCCACCTGGGTGTTCCACGCGGGGCTGGGCTGGGAGCTGCGCCTGCTGGTCATCGGCCTGGGCGCCGCGCTCGGCATCCTGACGCCGGTGCTGGCGGTGCTTACGGCGTACCTCTTCGTGCTGTTCGCGGTGGAGAGCGTGACGAGCTGGGTCCGCCTCGACAAGGCCTCCGCCCAGGCGGGCGCCGACGCCGAGCAGGACCTCGAGGCCTCCCCCGAGGACCAGCTCGAACAGGCCACCGGCGAGGCCGACAAGGGCTGACCCCACACGCGGTCCGGCTTGCCGACGCCCGCCCCGAGCGCAAAGGGCCTCCCGAGGGAGCGCTTCGCGCTCGGGGCTCAGGCGTCCCCATCCAGGCGCCTTCCGGCGCAACCCCCGCGCCTACGGCGCCATCGCGCAGCCCGCCCCTTGACTGACGAGGCGGTGGGCCGACTGACACCCACCCAGACCAACCCGCCTCCGGCCACCCATCGGCCAGGACGCAACACCGCTGAACGGCAACCCGACTGAGACCCCTGCTCCGAGATGGGGTGCGGCAAGGCTACGCACGTACGGCGGCAGTGAGTTGCCGTACTCCAGGCACTCGCGGATGATGCGCGGCGAGGTTGTCAGCAATCGCTCGGATAGACGGTCGATCTCGGACCTCGGCCGGCGCTTCCTTGTGCGCAGTCAGCAACGCGGCGGCGGTCTCCTCCGGCTGACCTGCCTGCCACCAGACGCGGGCCATGTCCGTGTGCAGCCGTCCGCGTCGTTCGGGCGTAGGGAACATGCCCGGATGCAGGCCGCGCCCCACGCGTAGCGCTGCGCCTGTGTCCTTCAGTGCGTAGTGGATGTCCACCTCGTACAGGCGGACGAACGCCCGGCCGGCCCCCGGGCGGCCGGCGACGCGTGCGAGACGGTCGGCGGCCCGATGCGCGTCCCCCACCTGGTCCAGCGCACTGGCCCTGTCACCGGCCCAGCTCGCCGTGTATGCCGAGGCGCACACCAGTCGCATGTAGGTGTTGGCCTGCGTCGGCGTGCGCAGCCCGGCTGCGTCGAGCCGGTCTATGGCCCGCTGGATCACGGCGGCGGCTGTCTGGTGGCGGCCCTCCGTCCGCAACACCATGCCAAGCGCGCGCACTGGCGCCCATCGCCACTGGGTCCTCCGAGCGGTCCGCATACAGCACGGCGCGATCGGCGGTGAGCCGGGCCGTCGCCGGCCTCCCGACCTTGTTCATCGTGTCCGTCGCCAGGTCATGGCAGGAGGCCAGCAGCGCCCAACCGCCAGGCGTACCCGATCGCTCCGCCATGTCCCGTGCCGCAGTGAGCAGGGTCGGCAGTCCTGCCACCAGCGCGGACAGCGCGCTCGTGCCGTACTGGCGCCGCGCCACCTGGAGCCGCTGCGTGATCTCCGTTTGATCTGTCGGGGCCTCCGGCTCGAGCGGTACGGCGAGCACGTCATCCACTTTCTGGATCAGCTGGATGGGAATGCTCAGTCCCACCGCGGCCAGTAGTGTGCGTCGCCGCATCGAATCTCCCTCTGTATCGCCTTGCTCACTAACTGTAATTTCCGGCTGCCTGCGGATGCAGTGGCCACACGCCGATGTGGCGTACAGGTCAGGCCGAAGCCCCAGCCGCTCGGGTGGTACTCGATACAGGCGGCACAGTGCCGCGGCGTACTCCGGGCTGGGCGTGGCGGTGCCGTGTTCCCACCGGCACAGCATCGCCGGTGTCGTCGGCGGCTCGGGCAGGCCGGCCGCGCGGTACAGGGCGGCGAGGGCCTCCAGCGCCGTCGGCCGCGACCAGCCGTAGGCCAGCCGGTACGCCTCCAGAGGCCGCAACTCCGGTACGGCGGTCAGAATCTCCTGCGCGATCTGCTCTGCGGGAGCAGCGCGGCGCTGGCAGTCCAGACGGGTTTCCCGGGCGCGGCGCTGCAGCTCTGCCCGTCGTGCTCGGCTCATGGCCATGGCGACCTCCAGCGCGCCCATCCTGTGCAGACCGTAGCGCCACGAGCACGGAACGAACATTGCCGCCGAGGCAATGTTCCGGTCAGGGCGGCATTGATGCCTGCCATCGGCTCAGCGGAGTGTGGCGGCACTCAATCACCCAGCAACGGAGGGCCGACACCATGCACGTCCTCAGATCCGGCGCAGCCGTGCCGCTCGGCGCGTACCCAATCGGCCAGTCCGAGCCGACCAGCGGCTTCACCCCCGGCCACCTTGCCGTCGTGGCCCTGAGTGGGCCCGACAACGTCGGCAAGACCACACACGCCCGCCTCCTGCAACACCGGACCGGCGCCCGCAGCCTCGGCCCGCTGGACGACTACGACCGCCGCTGGCAGCACGCCAAACGCAACGGCCTGCCCGATTGGTGGTTCGGCACCGCGCCGATCGAAGAGGTCACAGACGTGCTGGCCTGCTCCTACCTCGCCCGCTCCGCCGCCGCCCAGAGCGGTCCGCCCGCCCCGCTGATCCTCATCGACCGCGGCATGACCATGCTCGTGGCCTCTGTCGCTGCCACCATCGCCGTCCGCGAACACACGCGCACCGAACTCGCCGCCGAGCGCGCTCACCTCCTGCTCGCCCCTTACGCGTCGGCCATCGCCCACGCCCAGCAAGCCGAGCACGAAATCCTGCTTCTGCACCACGCCGCCCCCCGCGAAGGCGCCCGGATGGCACTGTCACGGGAGCCCGCGATCACCCCCGTCTACCGCCGCTACCAGCACGCCCTCAACGAGCACCTCGCCAAACTCCCCCCGGGCGACGCAATCGTGACCGGTGTACACCCCATCCTCGCCGTGCACGCAGACATCTGTACCACGCTCACCCGCCCGGCCGTCCTGGCACCCACGATCAATGATCGGTGGATCATCGCGCTCGGCGGCCTGTCGGAATGCGGCAAGTCCACCGCAGGCCGCCATCTCCAGCACGAGCACGGCGTCAGCCGCCTGAAGATCGGCTACCTGCTCGACCTCGCCGCCGCCCGCCACCGGCTCACCGACATCTACGCCCTCCCCATCGCCGAGCAAGCCGAACTGCTGGCGCTGGAACTCGACGCCTACGCGCACGCCCACCACTACCAGCAGACGTTCAGCATCGAAAGCCTCCACAGCCACGACCTGGCCACCGAACTGCGCAAGCTCCTCGGCGACAGCCTCACCACGGTCTACCTCGACGCCGACCCGACTGTGCGCGCCACACGCGGCACCCTCGGCCCAGACGACGTCACCGAACGCGACCGCATCAAACGCGCCCGCGGCGCCGACCGCGTCCGCGACATCGCCCAGCACGTGATCGACAACAACCGGTCGGTCACCGAACTCGGGCACGCCCTGGACCGGCTGATACGCGATCGGCTCTGGCCACGCCGCTCCCCGCGGGTGGTGCTCCCGGCCGAGCTCGGCCTGCCCGATCACCTCACCGGCTTCCTCGACTACATAGTGGCCGCACTCACCCGGCCAGACGACACAGTCCGCCTGATCGCGGTCACCGGCTCTGGTGCCCGCGGAAAGTATCTGGACGGCTGGTCCGATCTGGACGTGCTCATCGTGGCCGACCCGCCGGCACTGCCCGCCATCGGCGCGGCTCTCCGGCAGGCCCGTGGGCGCCTCGCTGGCGTCAAGCTGGGGCTGACCGTGCTCGCTCCCGCTGAATGCCAGGCCGGCGCGCTCACGTCCCGCCTGCTGTACACGCTCGCCCAGATCGCCGACGGCGCGCTCCCCGCGATCTGGGCCGCCCCCGGGTTCACCGTGCCGCATCCGGACCCGGCCACCGTGACGGCGCGCACCTGGCGGGACGGGGCGACGGCGGCTATGGACCTGCGGCGGCTCCTTCTGCGCGAACCCATCGACGTGCGCGCGGTGTACAAGGTGGCCGCGCTGCTGGCGAAGATCGTGCTGCGGTGCGAGGGGGAGCTGCACGCCGCCGACAGCGACGCCCTGGTCGCGTTCGCCAAACTCGCCGGCGACCTGCCCGAGGCCCCATCCGACCCGCGGTTCGGCGCGGCCGAGCAGGTCACCGCGATGGCCGAACAGGTGCTGGCGTGGTGGCTGGCCAGCCTGGAGTCGGCAGTATGACCGCGATGATCCAGGACGCGCCCGGCAGCTTCCACCACCACGATGACGGCACCTTCCGCAAGAGCATGCCAGCGGCGCTGGCCCAAGCTGAGGCGCGCGGCCATGCGGCAGTACGCGGCCATCTTCCGGCCGCCGTCCTTCTCGGCACCACCGTAGACCCCGACGGCCGGCACACCCTGATCTATCAGGACGTGTTCGCCGACGGCCGCTGCACCGCTCTCCTTGCCGACCTCATCACCCGCGCCGACGCCGACCCCAGTCAGGTTCCCGCCGTCACCGCCCTCATGGACGCGGCCTGTGACAGCATCCTGCTGGCCGCCGAGCGCACCGGCGAACCAGCTCCGATCGGCTCGTGCCAACCCGGCCTGTATGCCAGACGGCTACGCCCAGGCGGACGGCTGGACCGCTGGTACGGTGCGGAGCCCCCGCTGACCGTCGTCACCGGCGAGTCGACCGTCGACATCGACTTCCTCCGCCTGTTCGCCCAGCTCCGCGAGCAACTGGCCCCGGCCACGGTGACAGCTACGGCGCTCACTCAAGGCGACCCGACTGAGCCGAACCTCGCCGCGCCGTTGTGCTGGCTGGACTGCGAACACGCAGGCCGCAATGCCTTGGCCGGAGAGGCGGCCATCCTGCTGTGGTACCTCCTGGCAATGGGCGGCTGGCTCGTGCCGAGGTACAAGCCGCTGACCTACTGGCGGACCGTCCGCACGCCCGGCCCGGCATGGCCCCCAGCGCTGACCCACTTGCGCACCGGACAAGGCCGACTGGAGGTCAGCGGCAACCTGCAGGTGAGCGCGGGACGCCACGCGGCAATCGCCACCCTGACGCGGCGCCTGCACGGCGACCTTGGTGCACTCGTCGCGGCCGGCGACGATCCGCTGAGCGCCCTCCGCCCATGGCTGGTGCTGCGTATCCTGGGCGTCCTGCCTCTCACTGCCATGGCCCAGGCGGACCGGGCGTTCTGTCTGGCGTTACTGGCCCAGGTGCTGTGCGAGCGCATCCTGCTGAAGGACCTCGCCCGCGTCGAGCCCGGCCCGGTGGCGGTGAACGGCATACAGCCAGCCCGATCGGAGGGACGTTCATGAAGACACGCGTTCGGGGCGTTCTCGTCACGCCGGGCAACGGCGTGTTGACCATTAAACGGGTGCGGCCCGCAATGGCGCCGTACTGGGTGCTTCCCGGAGGTGGCGTGGAGGACAGCGATGCCAGCCTGGAGGAGGCGCTGCTGCGGGAGATACGCGAGGAACTGGCGGGCAAGGCGCGCATCCACTCGCTGATCCACGTGATCGACGGTGCAGAGGAACGTCAGCTCTTCTTCCTTGCCACCATCGAGTCCTGGGATCCGGCGAAGCGGACAGGCCCGGAGTTTGCCGAGCCGGCCAGAGGCGAGTACCTCGTGCAGGAGGTGCCGCTTTCGGCTGCGGGGATCGCGTCGATCGATCTGAAGCCCGAGCAAGTGGCCGAGCTACTGGCCGAACACGGGTCAGGCGTGTTCGAGCTCGCCGACCTGCGGCCGGAGTGGCTCCCCTTCGCACGCTGATCCCGTCGTCGTGCGGCGGCACAACGAGCCTTTGTCGGGTTTCCCCGGGCGCCGCCCTACTGGCGCCTGGGGCAGGCATCATGGAGGCGTGGCTCTCGACCTGCCTGCCGAACTGTGGACTGCGGAGGATGCGGCCCGCGAGCTCCATCCTGAGATGACGGTCGAGCAGGTGCGCGCGCTCGTCGCCTTGGCCGGCCTCCAGCCGATCGGGAAGCGCCCACGAGGGTTCCGCACCTTCCCTCCGTCGCGGCCCCACGTGGGCCGATGGCGTGGTCAACCGGCAGGCGCCCTGCTCCTTGTGTGATCCGGCTAGAAGTCGAACTCTCCCTTGCTCATCCCGTCCCTGAAGGCCGTCCACTCGGAACCGGTGAACACAGAGGAGCCCCGGGATGAGCGCGAGCTGGTATGCCCGGATGGTGTGCGCGGCCGCCTCGATGCCGGGCCAGTCGCGGAACCAATCGGGCCCCGGGTCGACGTGGATCTCCGGAAGCAGCTCCAGCAGTTCGCCGTTGAACCCGAGGACCCGTTCGACTTCTTCGGTGACGTGCTGGTCCCGCCTGCCGCCTACAGCCCTGCACGGCGCCGACTATAACCGTAGGAGTTCAAGTCTTTACTGTAAGTTAATAAGCTCTCGTTCTCGGGCCACGAGCGATGCGTGTGACGGTGACATCGCCGCCATTCCGGATAGTGGCCGTTTAGCCTGGGGGGGCAGGGACACGGGTCCGGCTGAAGCCAGGAGACGCGGATGGCGTTCTTGTCGCGGCTGTTCAAGCGGGGCGATCCGCCGGCCGAGCGGGAGGAAGCGCGTCGGCGGGGGATGCGGGACGCCCGGGAGCATCCTTTGGGCGAGTTCACCGATCCGGAGTTCCAGCCCGCCTACGTCACCGAGGTCCGGGCCCTGGCCCGTGAGCAGGTCACCGAGGTCGATCGGCGGCTGGCGGCCACCCGTACCGCGATCCTGGAGCGGGCGCTGGGGGCGCGCGAGGTGATCTTGCAGGAGCTGGCCAGGAGTGACACCCACCCGGAGCCGTCCCTCGCCAACGGTCACGTCTCTGACGAAGTCGACGAGCAGCAGCCTGACGCGTTCATCTCGATCGCGGAGGCGAGAGCGCGGCGGGCGGAGGCGCGGCGGCGGGCCGTGGTGGAGGAGGCGAACGTCGGCGTGCAGCGGGCCAGGGCCCGCATCGAGCACCTCACCCAGGAGTGGGAGAGCGCGCTGATCGAGCGCGACCACGAGGTGGAGACGGTGCACGCCAGGGCCGAGCAGCTCATCGCCGCGTACAAGGGCGGGGTACTGCGGGCCCATCCGCGCAGGGAGGAGATCCCGTCCTTATGGAAGGGCGAGGTCATCGCGATGGGCGCCACGGGTGAGACCGCCACGGCGGTCTCCGGGCGGGTGGAGATCGCGCGGATCCTGCGGGAGGTCGAGGACCGCATCGAGGTGTGGCACGCCGAGGTGATGCCCCGCGAGTTGCCGGGAGGGGCGCGCCGCCAGCTCTCCCCGCCGCCGCCAGCCGATGCCGGCGTCCCGGAGGACCGCGACGCGGGGGACGCCGGGGACGATCGCGCTTCAGGGAGTGAGCAGGAGGGCATGTGAGGGCCGAGGAGCGTGACGGCGACGACGACGGGGCTCGGGAACGGCGCATCCCGGCGCGCAGGCCGGTGGCGGCTCGAGGAGCGCCCGACCCCGTCGCGGCGTCGGAGGCGTGCAGGCCGGAGGCGGTGGCGAGGGCGCGTGGGGTTGGGGCGGTGCTGGGGGTGATCCTGCTGGTGGCCGCCACCGTGGCGGCGTGCGGGACGGAGGCCAAGGCGGTCTGCGGCGTGATCGTGGACTCGACCAGCTACGCCGACCCCGCCACCTCCAGGAACGACGTCACCTCCAAGCTGCCCGCCTTCGCCCAGGGCTGCGACTGGATCGGGTTCGCGGCCGTCACGGGCAGCTCGGAGAGCAGCACCTGCCGCCAGGACCCGGTCTCCATCGCCGCCACCCAGGCCGAGAACCCCAACGACAACCCCGTGGTCGAGGATCGCGTCAGGGCGCACCGGATCACGGAGGTGGTGCCGAGGGCGGTGAAGCTGTTCGACTGCCCGGCGGAGGGCGAGGGCTCCGACGTGCTGGGAGCCCTGCGGTACGTGGCCAAGCAGCTCGGCGCGCAGCGGCAGCCGGACAAGCCGCACCGGCTCATCGTGTTCAGCGACCTGATCAACAACCGGGGGGACCTGAACATCAACAAGCTGGACCTGAGCGAGGGCGCGCGCAAGCAGAAGATCAAGGAACTGCGGGACGCGCGGCTGCTGCCCGACCTGACCGGGTACTCGGTGGTCGTGCACGGCTTCCTGCGGGAGAAGACGTCGAGCCCCGACCGGTTCCCGCTGCTCGAAGGCTTCTGGAGGGAGTCCTTCGAGGCGTCCGGCGCGAGCACGGTGGATCTGCTCTAGGAGAGCGCGCTCCCTCCGGATACGCAACGTTGACATCAGGTAAAGACTGTGTTGACATCGGCCCAGAGAGCGCTCTCTCTCACAAGGCCCCCACCCCCCATGGAGCAACGATGACAACAGCCCTCCGGCACCGGCGCCGACTGGCGGCGGTGGCCGTGGCGATCGCGGCGCTCAGCGGCCTGCTCGTCAACGTGGCCGTCAGCGCCTCGGCCGCCGTCCCGCCCACCCCGTCCGGCTGGTCGCTGGTCTGGTCGGACGACTTCGACGGCGCCGCCAACACGCTGCCCTCGTCTACCAACTGGATCGTCGACACGGGGCACGCCTACCCCGGCGGCCCGGCCAACTGGGGCACCGGAGAGATCCAGAACTACACGTCCAGCACCTCCAACCTCAGCCTCGACGGCGGCGGCAACCTCCGCATCACGCCGCAGCGCAGCAGCTCGGGCGAGTGGACCTCGGCGCGCATCGAGACCCGGCGGGCCGACTTCAAGCCCGCCGACGGCCGGATCCTGCGCATCGAGGGCCGCATCCAGATGCCGAACGTGACCGGCGACGCCGCGCTGGGCTACTGGCCGGCGTTCTGGGCGCTCGGGGCGCCGTACCGGGGCAATTACTGGAACTGGCCGGGCATCGGCGAGTTCGACATCATGGAGAACGTCAACGGCATCAACGCCGTCTGGGGCGTGCTCCACTGCGGCGTCAACCCGGGCGGGCCGTGCCAGGAGACGACCGGCCTCGGCGCCAACCGCGCCTGCCCCGGATCGACGTGCCAGGCGGCCTTCCACAGCTACCGCTTCGAGTGGGACCGCAGCGTGAGCCCCAACCAGCTGCGGTGGTACGTGGACGGGCAGCAGTTCCACAGCGTGAGCCAGTCGCAGTTCGACGCCGCGACCTGGTCCAACATGACGGGACACGCGGGCTACTTCCTGCTGCTCAACGTGGCCATGGGCGGGGCCTTCCCCAACGCGCTCGGCGGCCAGACACCCACGGCGGCGACCGTGCCGGGGCGGCCGATGCTGGTCGACTACGTGGCGGTGTGGCAGAGCGGCAGCGGCACCCCGCCGACGAACCCGCCCGGGGGCGTGGACGCCCGTTCGACGATCCAGGCCGAGCAGTACCAGGCGCAGTCGGGCACCATCGTCGAGACCACCACGGACACCGGCGGCGGCCAGAACGTCGGGGCGATCGCCAACGGCGACTGGCTCCGGTTCGACGGCGTGAACTTCGGGACTGAGACCGCCCGCCAGTTCAGGGCCAGGGTGGCGTCCGGGGCCGCGGCCGGGGTGAGCGGGCTGGTGCAGGTCCGGCTGGACAGCCCCACCGCCGCTCCCATCGGGGACTTCGCCCTGGCCAACACGGGCGGGTGGCAGAGCTGGCGTACGGTGCCGGCCAACATCTCGGGCGTGACCGGGACACACACTGTGTATCTGACCTTCAGCAGCGGTCAGCCCGCGGACTTCGTCAACGTCAACTGGTTCACGTTCTCGACCAGCTGAGCGCTCGACCAGCTGAGGCTCAGAGGGTCTCGAAGAGGCGCGGGAAGACCTTGGAGACCTTGGACAGCAGGTACTCGCCGTAGGTGCCGGTGAAGTCGACCTGGCCGTCCCAGCGATGGCCGGGGGCGTACGGCAGCGGCGGTACCTCGCTGTCCCAGCCTGGGTCGAAGAAGAACGGGAAGCTCAGGCGCTCGTTGCCGCTGCGGTTGCGCACCCGGTGCGGGGTCGAGCGGTAGTAGCCGCCGGTGAGCTTGTCGAGCATGTCGCCGATGTTGCAGACGAAGGTGTTCTCCAGGGGCGGGGCCTCGATCCAGCCGCGCGGGGTGCGTACCTGGAGGCCGCCGTTGGCGTCCTGGAGGAGGAGGGTCAGCAGGCCGTAGTCGGTGTGCTCGCCGACGCCCCAGATGTCGGGGTCGTCCGGCGGGGCGGGCGGATAATGAAATATCCGGAAAAGCACGGTCGGCTGGGCGGTGTAGCCGGAACGGAAGTAGTCCTCGTCCAGGCCGAGGCTCAGGGCGATCCCCGACATGACAGCCTGGGCGAGCGCGGTCATCGAGCCGAGATGGTCGAGCACGGCGTCGCGGAGCTCGGGCACCTGGGCGGGGAACAGGTTCGGGCCGTGCAGCGGCAGCGGGCCCGGCGGCTCCTCGGCGCCGAAGTAGATGCCCTCCTTCAGGTCGGGCCGCCCCGAGGTCAGCTCGCCGCCGACCGGGAAGAAGCCGCGCCAGGCCTTGCCTCCCCGTTCCATGGAGATCTCGGCCTTGACCTCTTCGGGCAGGGCGAAGAAGCGCCTGCTCGCGGCGTCGAGCCGGCGCGGGAGGTCCGGCGGCACGCCGTGGCCGGAGACGTAGAAGAAGCCGCTGTCCCGGCACGCCTCGCCGATCGCCTCCGCCACGGCACGCTTGGCGGCGGCAGGGTCGGCGGTGAGGTCGGGGTCGGTGGCGAGCAGGGGCGAGACGTCGATCACCGGCAATTCGCTCACACCGTCATTTTGACATCCGCCCGCTCCAGGCGCCCGGTGGCGCACAATCGAAAGCAGGACCCGCGGTAGGAGGCCTGATGCGCTTCATTCGCCGGAAGCAGGACGACGACGTCGAGCCTGGCCAGGTCACCCGCATCACGCCTGCCGTGGCGTACGACGGCGACCTCTACCACCTGCCCGACTGGGCGCGGCGCCGCCACGAGGAGCGCGAGCTCGGCCGGGGGCACGCGGCCGACGGCCAGATCGACACGCTCACGCTCCAGACCGGCAGCGTGCCGCGCTTCCACGAGCTGGAGGACGAGCGGCTGGCCGAGCTGGCCGAGATCGAGGACCGTACCGAGCAGGAGATCCAGCGGGCCCGCGCCGAGTTCGAGTCGCAGAAGATCAGTCTCGCCGAGTCGCAGCGGGCGTTCGGGGAGGCGCGCAAGGCGCTGGACGACAGCCAGCGCCAGGTCACCGAGCTGGAGCAGCCGAGCCGCCGGCCGGGCGACGGGCGGCCCAGCTCCATCGCGATCTCGGGCAGCCGCTGGCCGGTCGTCCGCCGCTGGCTGCCCGCCGCGCTCCTCCTGCTGCTCCTGCTGATCGTCGAGGTGCCCATCCTCTACCAGGTCATCCTCAACTGGGGCGACAGCGTGGCGATGACCGCGCTGCTCGCCGCCGGTGCCGCTCTGATCATGCTGGTGGCGCCGCACATGTACGGTCGCGCGTTCCGGTCGTGGCAGGAGCACGGCAGCCCGGCCAAGGGGCGGTGGCTGCTGGCCGGGGTGGCGCTCGTCTGGCTCGGCCTCATCGTCGCCGTGGCCGTCCTGCGCCGGGACGCCCTGGTCAAGCCACTGGTCGTCGACGGCCAGGACATCGGGCCGACCTCGGAGGGGGTCAGCCAGGTGCCCACCATGATCCTGCTCCTGGCTCTCCTGATCGCCACCGCCCTGATCGCCGCCGACCTGGGGCGGCGCATGCACAACCCCAACGACCAGCGGTTACGGGAGCTGCGGGCCAAGCGTGACGCCGAGGCCCGCGCCTGCGCCGCTGCCCAGGCCGCCTACCAGCGGGACGCCGGGTACGCCGAGAGCATCGCCCAATACCTTCAGGCGGTGGACCGGCGCAGGGCCGGCCGGCTGCGCCAGCTCGACAGCGGCTTCGACAGCCTGGCCACGGCGTACCTGGGAGGCGTGGTGGAGGGCCTCAAGGACCCGGAGGCGGCCAGCTGGGCCGAACGCATCGTCCTCCACCGCCGCACTCGCTCCTGACTCCCGTACCGGTACGAGGGCTCAGCTCGACTCCCTGACCACGAGCCGGGTCGGCAGCACGACGGAGGTGGTGTGGCGGCCCTCCAGCCGCGACAGCAGCAGCCGCGCGACGGCCAGCGCCTGCTCCGCCAGCGGAACCCGCACGGTGGTCAGCCCCGGCGTGGTGGCCGAGGCGGCGTCGATGTCGTCGAAGCCCACGATCGCCAGGTCCTCGGGCACCCGGCGGCCCAGCTCGCGCGCGGTCTGCAGCGCCCCGATGGCGAGCTGGTCGGTGGCGGCGAACACGGCGTCCAGCGCCGGCTCGTCGCCGAGAAGCTGCCGGGCCGCCGCCGCGCCCGAGGCGCGGGTGAGGTCGGCGAGGGCCAGTAACGGCTGCGCGCCCGCCCGCTGCAGCGCCGCCCGGTGCCCGGCCAGGCGGTCCTGGACGGCGACCAGGTCCATCGGGCCGCAGATCATGCCGATGCGGCGGCGCCCGCTCGCGAGGAGGTGCTCGGTGGCGGCGGCCGCGCCGCCGGCGTTGTCCACGTCCACGTACGGCACCAGCGAGGCGACGGCCGGCTTGCCGAGGAGCACGATCGGCACGTCCGTACGCGAGAGCCGCTCGGCCAGCGTGTCGCCCCGGTCGGGCGGCAGCAGCACGACGCCGTCCACCAACCGGGCCTCCGCCTGCTGGACGATGCGCCGGTGGCTCTCGGCCGTGTCGGCCAGCATGAGCGTGATCTGCTTGCCGGCGCCCTCCAGCATGCTGGTGACGTACTGCACGACGGCGGCCGTCAGCGCGTCCCCCTGCCTGGGGACGGACAGGACGAGGGCGATGGCGTTGGTCCGCCGGGTGACCAGGCTGCGGGCGGCGGCGTTGGGTACGTAGCCGAGCTCCTTGACGGCCCGCATCACCGCCGTGCGGACCTCGGGGCTCACCGAAGCCTCGCCGTTGACCACGCGCGAGACGGTGGCGCGGGAGACGCCGGAGCGGGCGGCGACGGTCTCCAGGGTGGGCCGCCTGGGCCGGGTCTCGGTGAGGCCGTTGCGCCGGATGACGTCGCGGTACCACAGCGCGCTGTCCTTCGGCCGCCGTTTCTGGGTGGCGAAATCGACGTGCACGAGGCCGAACTTCCGCTGGTAGCCCTCGGTCCATTCGAAGTTGTCGAGCAGGGTCCAGACGAGATATCCGCGAACGCGGGCGCCGTCCTCGACGGCCGACAGCAGGGCCCGTAGATGCTCCTCGACGAAACTGATGCGTTCGACGTCGTGAATGCCGTCGCCGGTCACCACGTCGACGAAGTCGGCGCCGTTCTCGGTGACCATCAGGTCGAGCTCCGGATATTCCGCGGAAAGGCGCCGCAGCACCAGTGAAAGGCAATTGGGCACGATCGGCCAGCCCATCGCGGTGACCGCCGTCGGAATCGTGCAGAACAGCACCCCCTCGCTTCCCGGATAGGCCGGGGCGGCGGGCTCGCTGGGCTGGGCCTGCACCACGGAAGGCGAGTAGTAATTGATGCCGAGCAGGTCGAGGGGCTGGGCGATGATGTCGAGGTCGCCGTCGCGAATGTGGTCGAGGCCGCCGTTGCGCTCGATGATGGGCAGGATCTCGGCGGGGTACGAGCCGCGCAGCATCGGCTCCAGGAACTGCCGGTTGGCCAGGGCGTCGATCCTGGCCACGGCCTCGGCGTCCTCCTCCGACAGCTGCCTGCCGAAGTCGCTGACCTGGGCGGGCGTCAGGACGGGCGAGATGTTGAGCACCGTCCCGACCCGGGCCGCCCCGCCGGAGCGCAGGGCCTGCGCGGCCAGCCCGTGCGCGAGCATCATGTGGTGGGCGCTCCTGAACGCCTCGGCGGCCGATTTCCGGCCCGGCGCGTGGCTCCCGTCGCCGTATCCCAGGAAAGCCGCCACCCAGGGCTCGTTCAGCGTGAACCAGGTGTCGACCCGGTCACCGAGCCGGCCGTGCACGGCGGCGGCGTAATCCGCGAAACGGCGGGCGGTGTCGCGGGACGGCCAGCCGCCGAGCTCCTCCACCGCCTGCGGCAGATCCCAGTGATAAAGGGTCGCATAAGGCGTGATGCCGGCCGCGAGAAGCTCGTCGAGCAGCCGGTCGTAAAAGTCGAGACCGGCCTCGTTCACCTTGCCCGAGGCGTCGGGGAAAACCCGCGGCCAGCTCACCGAGAACCGGTAGGCGGCCATTCCCAGGTCTTTCATCAACCGCACGTCTTCGGGATAACGGTGGTAATGGTCGCAGGCCTCGGCGCGGTCGGCGGAAAAGACGTCCCAGATGGACGGCCCCCGGCCGCCGGCGGACGTGGCGCCCTCGATTTGAAAGGCCGAGGTAGAGACTCCCCACACGAAACCCTCGGGGAAGCTTGCGGTGCTCATTTTGGCGGAACCCTCCGATGACTGTTTGCCCGCTTAGTCTCCCGCGTGCCGCTCGTCGCGCGCCAGCCTGGCCAGGCGGTATACAGAGCGCGTGGAACTGGATCGGCTCGATCGTGACATCATCGCGGCGCTCGTCGAGGACGCCCGCGCGACCTTCGCGGACATCGGACACCAGGTGGGGCTGAGCGCGTCGGCGGTCAAGCGCCGGGTGGACCGGCTGCGCGAGACGGGGGCGATCACCGGGTTCAGCGCGAGGGTGGCGCCGCAGGCGCTCGGCTGGACGACCGAGGCGTACGTGGAGCTGTTCTGCCAGGGCAAGACCAAGCCGTCGGACATCGCACTGGCCGTGGCGAAGTTCCCCGAGGTGGTGGGGGCGGCCACGATCACGGGCGAGGCGGACGCGCTGCTGCACATCAGGGCCACGGACGTGCGCCACGTGGAGCGGGTGATCGAGCGCATCGCGGCGCAGTCGTTCGTGGTGCGGACCAAGAGCTCCATCGTGCTCTCGCGGCTCGTGGACGCACCTCCCGGCACCTCCGTTCCGGAGCCGCGCAACGGATCCCCTGCCCAGCTCTGAAAGACGCAACAGACCCGCGCGAACACGCAATGCCAAACACTTGGCCTGCATAAACATGCATTCTTAGGCTGTCTCCGTCCCTTCGAAAAGGACATCCACCCATAAACCTCGACGGAGACCTGCATGCCCAAACACTTCCTGATGTGCCGTCCGGACTACTTCACGGTCGAGTACGCGATCAACCCGTGGATGGACCCCGAGGCCGGTGCGGACCGCGACCTGGCGGTCCGGCAGTGGGAGGGCCTGAAGGCGGCGTACGAGGAGCTCGGACACCGGGTGAGCCTGATCGACCCGATCGAGGGGCTGCCCGACATGGTCTTCGCCGCCAACGGCGCGCTGGTCGTGGACGGCCTCGTCTACGGCGCCCGGTTCGCCCACGCCGAGCGCGGCCCCGAGGGACCCGCCTACCTGCGGTGGTTCACCGAGCACGGCTACCCGGCGCGCGAGCCGCTGCACGTCAACGAGGGCGAGGGCGACTTCCTCACGCTCGACGACGTCATCCTGGCCGGCACCGGCTTCCGCACGGACGTGGTGGCGCACCAGGAGGCGCAGGAGTTCCTGGGCCGCCCGGTGATCTCCCTGACGCTGGTGGACCCGCGCTTCTACCACCTGGACACGGCGCTGTTCCCGCTCGACGGGCGCAATGTCGCGTACTACCCGGAGGCGTTCTCCGAGGGCAGCAGGAAGGTGCTGCGCAAGCTGTTCCCGGACGCGGTGATCGCGACCGCCGAGGACGCCGAGGTGCTCGGTTTGAACGCCGTCAGTGACGGCAGGAACGTCGTCATCAACGCCGAGGCCTCGAACCTGCAGCTGGAGCTCAAGCGACGCGGCTACGAGGTCATTCCCGTCGACCTGTCGGAGCTGCGTAAAGCAGGTGGCGGACCCAAGTGCTGCACACTGGAGATCAGGGGGGAGAACTGACCATGACCACCAGCGCAGAGCTCATCGAGATGAGCGAGCGCCGTAGCGCGCACAACTACCATCCGCTTCCCGTCGTGATCCACGAGGCGCACGGCGCCTGGGTCACCGACGTGGAGGGCAAACGATATCTGGACTGCCTGTCCGGCTATTCCTCGCTCAACTTCGGCCACGGCCACCCGAAGATCATTGAGGCGGCCCGCGACCAGCTCGACAACCTGACCCTGACCAGCCGCGCGTTCTATCACGACCAGTTCGCGCAGTTCTGCGCCGGGCTCGGCGACCTCACGGGCAAGGACCTGATCCTGCCCATGAACACCGGCGCCGAGGCCGTCGAGACCGCCATCAAGGTGGCCCGCAAATGGGGCTACGAGGTCAAGGGCGTCGAGCCCGACCAGGCGAACATCATCGTGATGGAAGGCAACTTCCACGGCCGCACCACCACGATCGTGAGCTTCTCCACCGATCCGGAGGCGCACGACAACTTCGGGCCCTACACGCCGGGCTTCCGGCTCGTGCCGTACGGCTCCACCGAGGCGATCAGGCAGGCCGTCGACCCGAACACGGTCGCGGTGCTGGTGGAGCCGATCCAGGGCGAGGCCGGGGTGCTCGTGCCGCCGGACGGGTACCTGAGCGAGATCCGGGAGCTCTGCACCGCGCAGGGGATCCTGATGATCGCCGACGAGGTGCAGTCGGGGCTGGGGCGCACCGGGCAGACGTTCGCGTGCGACTACGAAGGGGTCGTGCCCGACGTCTACGTCCTGGGCAAGGCGCTCGGCGGCGGTGTCGTACCGGTCTCGGCCATCGCCGCGAACCGCGACGTCCTCGGGGTCATCCAGCCCGGCCAGCACGGGTCCACGTTCGGCGGCAACCCGCTGGCGTGCGCGGTGGGCATCGCGGTCATCGAGCTGCTGAACACCGGCGAGTTCCAGGCCAGGGCCGCCAAGCTGGGTGAGGTGCTGCACGCCCGGCTGCGCGAGCTGATCGGCAAGGGGGTCCTGGAGGTGCGCGGGCGCGGGCTGTGGGCCGGCGTGGACATCGACCCGGAGCTCGCGACCGGCCGCGAGGTGTCGAAGGCGCTGATGGCGCGGAGCGTCCTCGCCAAGGACACCCACGGCTCCACGATCCGCCTCGCCCCGCCCATCGTGGTCTCCGAGGAGGACCTGATCTGGGCCGTCAACCAGCTCGCCGACGCGCTCTACGAGCTCAACACCGCCTGACCCGGTTTCAGAAAGCCGACCCGCCCTTCACAGCCGGGCTCGCCGCTCGTGGCCGGGCTTTGCAGGGTTTTTACGGCGGAGCACGGGAGGGCCCAGCCACCGCACGTGGCCGGGCCCTGTCCAGGGAGACGCTTCTCCGGTTCACGGGGCCGGGCGCCGTTACGGCGCCCGGTCACCCGTCTGGGTGGTCATTTGCCGGCCGGGGACGCCTTCGCGGTCGCCGGAGCCGGCTCGTCCGACGGCCCCTCGGTGACCGTCGGCGGCGCGACGGGCCCGTCCGACGGCTCCGCGCTGATCGCCGGCTCCGGCAGCGCGGGGCCGTCCGTCGCCTCCAGCGAGGCCGTCATGGTCGGCACCGGCTCCGTGACGGCCTCGTCGCTCGGCAACTCCGACGGCACGGCCGAGCTTCCCGTGGTGGGCTCGGCGCTGGACGGGGCGCAGAGCGCCTCCCCCTTGTCCGAGGGCGTCGCCTGCGGCAGCACGTCCACCACCGACGTCTTGAGCTGGGCGGTCAGCGCCAGCACGCTCCCCTTGGGAGCCCGGGCGAGCCGGTCGTCCACGACCGTCTCCCGCTCCCCCATGAACACGTGCGTGGCCGGGTCGAAGATGGCCTGCCTGAGGATGCCCTGGGGATCGACCCGCCCGAGCGCCACCCCCTTGCGGCCCGACGAGTCCTCCACCCCCTCGGTCACCTGCACGCCGGGGATCGACTTGGCCGCCTCGAAGAGCGCGTCGCGCTGCGCCTTCGGCAGGTACGTCTCCCTGACCAGGTCCGTCAGGTGGTCGAAGGCGGCCCGGTCGTTCTCGTCGCCCTTGGCTTCGGCCGCCACGGCGGGCATCTTGTAGAGGCGTGCCCGCATCCCGGCGGCGTCCGTCGGCAGCGTGCTCAGGTAGGTGTAGTCGGTGCGGTTCTCGCCCAGCTGGGAGGGGCAGGCCGGCAGCACGTGCCAGTCGGAGCCCTGCCAGTTCTTGGCGTCCGCCGGCAGCTGCTCGCCCGGCCACGGCTGGGGCTCGCGGCCCTCGATCAGCAGCAGGCCGTTCGCGCTCCCGTCCACCGACTGCCAGATCTTCCTGTGGGTCCGGTAGAGGTGGCGGGTGGTCTCGCCGCTCTGTCCGGCCGACATCGACCTGTACATGGTGTCGGACTCGATCAGGATGAACTGGCCGGGACGGGGAGCGAGTTCGTCGGACGACGACACGGCGGCCGACTGGGTCACCCCCGTGGCGGGGCCGGTGCTCCCGTGGCCCTGGTTCGTCAGGGCCACGGCCACCCCGCCGACCAGCGCGACCGTGACCCCGAACGCGGCCGCGGCCTGCCAGCCGAATCCGGGCAGGCGAAAGCGGCCCCCGCCACGCGCCTCCACCAGCAGCCGTTCCCGCGCCGTGGCCCTCGCCTCGGCCCCGTACGGCGGCACGGCGGGCCGGCCGTCGGCGAACGTGCGGATCTCGTCCTCATCCATGCTGGGGCTCCTCTGCTGCGAAGGGATCGGTGCCGCCGAGAGCCCTGCGCACCTTGACGCGGAGCCTGTGGAGCCTGGACCTGACGGTGCCGACCGGCACGCCGAGCGCGAGCGCCGCGTCCTCGTACGTCAGGTCCGCCCACGCCACGAGCAGCAGCAGGTCGCGCTCGCCCGCGCTGAGCCGGGTGAGCGCCCTGGCCAGTCTGGGCTGGAGCTGCTCGGCGGTCACCCGATCCGCGCTGCGGTCGTCGAAGCTGCCGGGGCGCTCCACGTTCACCTTGGCCATGGCGGCGGTGCGCCGCCGTTCGGCCCTGCGGTGCTGGGCGACGACATTGGTCGCGATGCCGTACAACCATGGCCTGGCATCGGGCCACGAGCGGTCGTAACGCGCCCGCCGGCGGAACGCGACGAGGAACACCTCCCCCGTCACGTCGTCGGCCAGCTCGGTTCCGAGGCGCCGGGCCGCGTACCTGTGGATCTCGTCGGCGTGCCGGTCGAACAGCGCCGCGAAACTCTCCGGGTCGGCCAGCGAATGCCCGATCAGCGTCGAGTCATCCAGCGTCTCAGGCACATCCTGAACACCCACCACTCTGCCGGTCCTCTCTCATGCGGTCACCCTGTTGTTGGCCGCACGCCGGAGGGCGGTTCCACCTTTCTTGCGGCTAGAGGAGGCGCCACACCTCCATCCCCTCCGGAGCCGGCTCCGGGGTGAAGCCCGCGGTCTCCAGCTCCGAGACCAGCCGCTCCCGGGCGGGCCAGTGGTTCGTGAGGACCACCTCGTCCTCGCTGATGGCCACGCCGTGCTGCTTGATCCGGTAGACGAAACGCGTGGTGACGCTCTCCCCCTCGGCCTCCAGCACCTGCCCGGCCACCTCGTACGCGTGCCTGCCGACCTGGTACGACCCCATGACCTCCAGATCGCCCGGCACCGGCGCGGACCGCTCCCGCCAGTTGAACACCAGCCGCCCGCCCGGCTCCAGCTGCCTGGCCAGCACCTCCCACAGCGTGGCCCGCTCCTCCGCGTCGAAGCTCTGCAGGACGGAGATCATCACGACCGCCTCGACCGGCTCGTCCACCTCCACGTCGAGCGCCCCATAAGGCAGCACGGTCACCCGCCGCAGCGTCGCGGGGTCGGACGCCAGGCGGGAGACCAGGACCGAGCGCATGCCCAGCGACGGCTCCAGGGCGTAGATCTCGGCCGGCGTCTCCCTGGCGATCAGCTCGGTGATCAGGCCGGTGCCCGCGCCGATCTCGAGCACGCTCCGCCGCACCCCCTTCAGCAGCAGGGGAAGCAGCTCCCGCACCATTGGGACATGCCCGTCCTCGTGCCAGAGGTCGTAGAACGGCACGGCGGCGGCGTAATCATCCTTGTGCATGCGCTTCAGCGTAGGCGGACGGAGTCGATCGGCCTGACCGCATCGCCGACGGACTCGTACCAGGTGACCTCGTCGGGCAGGGTCAGCGTGGCCACCGCGTTCTGGAACCAGGGCCCCTTCGTGACCCGCCACCTGAACGGCGGCTTCGGGATGCCCGCCAGCCGCGCCAGCAGGCCGCCGACCAGCGTGGCGATGGAGAACTGGGTGAACACGTTGGCCCAGCGGAGCAGGCGGCTGAGCGGGTTGCGGATCGGCGAGCAGACGATCTGGTAGATCTGCCCGGCACCGGCCTTGGCCAGGTAGGAGTAGTGGACGTCGCCCGAGAGGATCAGCACGGGCCGGCCGGCCTTCACCAGCAGCCGGGACAGGTCCTCGAACGAGCGCCGGAACGCCGCCCAGTGCTCCAGGTCGATGCGCTGCCGGAACTTCTCCGACCACCGTCGCGCCGGCCCGCCCCACTTGCCGTCGCACAGGGCCTCGTTCCAGTTCTGCACGCCGTGGACGCCCTCGGGGAGCAGGAACGGGATCGACGAGCCGATGATCAGCCGCTCGGCCGGGGCGGCGACCTGCTCCTCCAGCCAGGCCCACTCCCCCGGGTCGAGCATGCGGCGGTCGCCGGGCGTGAGCTGCCTGGCGCACCTGGTGTCCACCATGATCAGGCGGGCGTTGCCGAGGTCGCGGGCGTAGCTCCAGCGGTTGCTGCTCGGCTCGGCGTCGGCCTTCTCCGCGAACGAGTCCAGGGCCGCGCCGCCGTCGCCGTCCATCAGCTTGCGCAGCAGCGGGTCCTCCGCGCGCTCGGCCGGCGAGAGGTTGCCGAGGTGCTGATAGATCCAGTACGCCCCCAGCCCCGCGACGACGCGGCGCGGCCACCACGGCACGGCGGCCATCTGCTCGCGCCAGGGCTGCGAGGTGTTCCAGTCGTCACGCAGGTCGTGGTCGTCGAAGATCATCGCGGACGGGACGGTGGACAGCAGCCAGCGGATCTCCTCGTCCGTCCAGGCCAGGCGGTAGAGCTCGGCGTACTCCTCGAAGTCGGCGATCTCCCCCTGCGGCTCCGTGCTCCTGCGGGAGCGGATGTATTCGAGCATCGCGGGCGAGGGGTTGTCGGCGTAGACCTGGTCGCCGAGGAGCACCAGCAGGTCCGGCCACTCCTCGTCGTCCGCGGTGGGGAGGTGCTCGCCGTAGGCGCGCAGGACGTCGTCGCCGTGGGTGAGGACGTACGTGGCGTCATGCGGGACGCTGGTGCGGCACGAGCCGAACGCCAGCTTGCGCAGCCCGTCGGCGGGCAGCAGCCGGATCCGGCTCGGCGGGCGACCCGCCAGAGGCCATACCTGCTCCCCGTCGAGCCTCACCGAATACGACCCGATATCCTGGGAGAGTTCAACGAGATCCACGATCGCGTAGTGGTGACCGTGCACGGTGAAGGTAGGCGACCGGTAAGACCTGCCGTCCGCCTCGATGGTGACCGTGCAGGGTTCGGCGGTCTCCACCCAGATCGAGGCGCTGACGGAGTCCACGTATCGCAACATCGGCCCCATCACGAGTGCGGGCATCTCACTCCCCGAGATATTCACGATTCAGCACACTGACCGGACGCAAGCCTGCCAGAGTGGCACGGCCACAGCACCTCGGGATTTCATCGACCGCTAGGCAAGGTCAAACCCTCCGCCTTAGGATGATCGAGACAAGCACGCCCAAAGCGGGAGGCAAAGGCGCTTCTCTCTTAAAAAGGGCGTCATAGCAGGAGGATTCTCTTCCATGAGCATCATGGTGCCGTCAAAGACGCCGGCCCTGATCACCCCGGGCCGTCAGGCCCTCGACTCCGCACTCCACCAACTCGACCAGGCCGCCGAGCAGCTCGGACTCGACGACGGGCTCCGCACGATGCTGGCCACGCCCCGGCGGTCGCTGACCGTCTCGGTCCCGGTCCGGCGCGAGAACGGCCGCCTGGACGTCGTGCAGGGCTTCCGCGTCCAGCACAACGTCTCGCGAGGACCCGCCAAGGGCGGGCTCCGTTTTCATCCGGACACCGACATCCACGAGGTCACCGCGCTCGCGATGTGGATGACGTGGAAGTGCGCGCTGGTCGGCATCCCGTACGGCGGCGCCAAGGGCGGCGTGGCCGTGGATCCGTCCACACTCACCGAGCGCGAGCGGGAGCGCATGACCCGCCGCTACGTCAACGAGGTCATGCCGCTGATCGGCCCTGAGCAGGACATCCCGGCTCCGGACGTCGGAACCGACGCGCAGACCATGGCCTGGATCATGGACACCTACAGCGTCCACACCGGCTTCCCGGTGCCCGGCGTCGTCACCGGCAAGCCGAAGACGCTGGGCGGCTCGCACGGACGCATGTCCGCCACCTCGCGCGGCGTGCAGATCGCGGCGCTGGCCGCGCTCGGCCGCTCGCCCGCCGGCAGCACGGTCGCCGTGCAGGGCTTCGGCAAGGTGGGCGGGCCGGCCGCGCAGTTCCTGGCCGACGCGGGTTGCAAGGTGGTGGCCGTCTCCGACGCCACGGGAGCCGTGTACGCACGCGGCGGCCTCGACATCCCCGCCCTGGTCGCGTACGCGGCCGAGGCCGGGGGCGTGCGCGGCTTCCGCGAGGCCGACGCGCTGACCCATGACGAGCTGCTGGAGCTGGACGTGGACATCCTCGTCCCGGCGGCCCTCGAAGGCGCGATCACCGAGGCCAACGCGCCCCGGATCCGCGCCCGGCTGATCGTGGAGGGCGCGAACGGCCCCACCACGCCCGAGGCCGACGAGATCCTGACGGCCAACGGCACCACGGTGGTGCCCGACATCCTCGCCAACGCGGGCGGGGTGATCGTGTCCTACCTCGAGTGGGTGCAGAACCTGCAGGCCTACTCGTGGAGCGCCGAAGAGGTCGAGCGCAAGCTGCGCGAGCTCATGCTGGAGGCTTTCGCCGAGGTGAAGTCGGTGGCGGCCGAACGCGGCCTGACGCTCCGGCAGGCGGCGCACGTCATCGGCGTGGGCCGCGTCGTCGAGGCCCATCAGCTCCGCGGCCTCTACCCGTAACCACACCTCAGTCCCACCGGCTGAACCAGGGTGGGCGCGCCACCACGCGCGCCCACCCCTCCCCGAAGAACCCCAGCCCTCTGCGACGGTGGAGCGGACGTCGCCGTGGCACCCGCCTACTGGTGCTCGTAGAGGCGGTAAGTGGCCAGGACGTTGAGCCGGTGGAGGTCCCGGCAGAGCGCGAGCATCCCCTGCTCGGCCAGTTCCCGCGGCACCGGATAACGGGCCAGGGCCGCCGCCAGGCCGGGATCGAGCGCCTCCGCCCACGGATCGACGCAGGCCGCGTACGTCTCCTCCAGGCTGCGCCCCGCCCGCACACTGGCCAGCACCTCATCGTGCAGCCGCTCCAGATAGCCGATGAGGGCGTCCACCGCCGCCGGCCCGTCGCCCATCGGGCCGTGGCCCGGGACGATCGTCTCCAGCTCGGGCAGAGCCTCGCGCATCCTGCGCAACGACCCCAGGTAAGGCTCAGGACCGCCCTGGAGCAGCATGTGGGCCGTACCCGCGTGACAGATGAAGTTGCCGGTCCACGCGGTGCGGGTGTCGGGTACGTACACGACGGTGTCGCCCGGACCGTTGCCGGGGCCGAAGTGGTGCAGCTGGACCACGCGCCCGCCGAGGTCGATCTCCGCGTACTCGTCGAACACCAGGTCGGGCAGGCGCCACGTGGTGACCGCGTCGAGCAGGGCGTCGTCGCCGTACATGTTCGCCGACCTGGTCTGCTTCTCGTACGCGAGGTCGGACATGTTGTCGCGGTTCGTCCGGGACGAGACGACGACGACCTCGTCGGGGAACGCGGCGTTGCCGAAGCTGTGATCGCCGTGGTACGTGGTGTTGACCAGGTAGCGGACGGGCCGGTCGGTCAGGTCGGCGGCGATCGCCTGGATTTTTGCCGAAATTTCGGGTGTGATCCCGGCGTCGACGACCAGCGCCGCGTCCCGCCCGGCCACCACCCCGTTGTTGTCCTTCGGCGGGAGGCTCGCCATCAACGCGTACACACCCTCGGTGAACGCGTGCGGCACCAGCTCCAGGCCCACCGGCGACAGGTTCGGCCCGCCGTAACCGGCCGGCCGCTCGGCGATCTCACGCTCGGGAATCCGCGAAGTGAACATTTCCGCTCCCATCTCTCTCTGTGTCTCTAAACTAATCGAACGAGCGATTATTTTTCAAGGTGATTGGATGTCCTCGTGAGCAGCATCACCAGCGGCCGCCGTCCGGGCCGTCCTTCCAAGGCCGAGGCAGGCGACACCAAGGCCGCGCTCCTGGACGCCGCACTGCGCCTGTTCGCGCAGAAGGGGTACGCGGGGACCTCGATCAGGGCCATCGCCAGAGAGGTGGGGTTGAGCGAGAGCGTCCTTTACGCGCACTTCGCCAGCAAGCAGGCGATCTACGACGCGGCCATGTCCCTGGCCGGCCCGCAGGCGGCCGACGTGGCGCTCGACCAGGCCCCGGACGAACCGGCGGCCTTCGTCGAGTCGTTCGCGGCCCGGGTGCTGGCCGCGTGGGACACCCCGCAGTCCAGGCAGGTCATGAGCCTGGTCTCACGTGACGGCCTGATCCACGACGACATCCTCTCCGTGGGCATCGAGAACGTACTGGGCCATCTCGCCGAGGTGTTCGCGCGGTGGCAGTCGGAGGGGCGGATCCGTACGGACCTGGGCACTCCCGACGACCTCGCCTACGCCCTCCTGGCCCCGATCGCCCACGCCCGGCTGCTGTGGCTGCACGGGAACGCCACGGAGGCCCAGCGCGAGCGCGCCCGCGACCGCATCAAGGCCCACGCCGCCCTGTTCGCGAAAACGCTCACCCGCTGAACCCACCGACGGCAGCGACCCACCGCACCCGCCCGCTCCAAGGACCCCAGCCCACGTCGGCGGCCCGCCCGGCGTCGGGGAAGAGCGCGTCACCCAGCGGGACCGGGTGTCAGACGCGGAGCTCCGCGTAGTCGAGGGCCTCCATCAGCCTCTCCAGGTCGCGCATGAGCTGCTCCGTGCGCTCCCGCCCGAACGCCCCCGCGATCAGCCCATGATGCTCGGCCACCGCCCCGTCCACCCGCGCGAGCAGCTCCGCCCCCCGGTCCGAGACGAACACCGCCACCCGCCGCCGGTCACCCTTGGACGGTCCGCGGTAGACCAGCGCCCGGTCGATCAGCCGGTCGATCGCCTTGGTCAGCGTCGGGTGCGGCATCAGCACCGCCTCCGCCAGCTCGCCCATCGAATCGCCGTGCCCGTCGGCCAGCGCCCGCATGATGCGCCACTGCTCGACCGTGACGTCCTCGCCGGCCAGCACCGCGGCCAGCCCGCGATTGACGCTGCGCTCCGCACGGCTCAGCAGGTAGGCGAGTGAGGACCCGAGCCCAGAGGTGGTCATGGAGAAAGGTCCTTTCATCGGAGAGCTAGAACGGAGGATACTCGTCGGCGTGGCGGCGACCGTCGATCCGTTGGAAGCGCGGCTCATACCGTCGGAGTCGATCAGGATCGGCCTGGTCGTGCCCGTGTCAGGGGTGCTCGGCCTGATGGGCCCGTGCGCGATCAACTGCGCGGTGCTGGCCGCCGAGGAGGTCAACGCCGGCGGCGGCGTGCTGGGCAGGCCGGTCGAGCTGGTGCTCATCGACGGCGGCCGGCCCGCGCGCCAGGTGGCGGCCGAGGTGGCCGGGCTGGTCGGCTCGGAGACGGTGCAGGCCGTCGCGGGCGCCCACGCGAGCGACGTGCGGGTGGAGGTCGTGGCCGCGATCGCCGGGCGGGTGCCGTTCGTGTACGCGCCACCGTACGAGGGCGGCGGCCACGCGCCGGGCGTCTACTTCCTCGGCGAGACCCCGGGCAGGCAGCTCGCGCCGGGCATCGAGTGGCTGGCCGGCGCGCGCAAGGCGCGCCGCTGGTACCTGCTGGGCAACGACTACGTCTGGCCACGCCTGGTGCACGCCAGCGCCCGCGGGCGGCTGCGCGCCCGGGGTGCGAGCGTGGTGGGTGAGAGCTTCGTCCCGTACGGCGAGGCCGTCAGCCGGCTCGACCGGGTGGCGGACGCGCGGCCCGACGCCATCCTGCTGACGCTGATCGGCAGCGACCTCATGGCGTTCAACCGGGCGTACGCGGCCGCCGGGCTCGGCGCGGCCCGGCTGTGCGGGGCGCTGGAGGAGCACGGCCTGCTGGGCGTCGGCGGGGACGTCACCGGCGAGCTGTACGCGTCCATGGGCTACTTCCGCGACCTGTCCACCGACGCCGGTCTCGACTTCGCCGAGCGGTACGCGGCCAGGTTCGGCGAGGACGCCCCCATGCTGAACGCCCACGGCCACGGCTGCTACGAGGCCGTGGCGATGGTGGCCGCGCTGGCGGCGCGGGCGGGGTCGCTGGCCGTGCCCGCGCTCGACGCGGTCGCCGACGGCACCGAGATCACCAGCGCCCGGGGCACGCTCACGCTGCTCGACCGCCAGGTACGCCATCCCGTGCACCTGGGCAGGGCGGACGGCCTGGGATTCTTTCTAGAGAAACCTTTTCAGTAGAAAGCTTTGGCTCTAGGGTGCGAATCGCCCCCCACGCAGCTAGGAGCCGTAATGAGCACAGTCGAGCAGTTCGGCTACCGCCAGGAACTCCAGCGTTCCTTAGGCTTCGCCGACCTGATGATCTATGGCTTGATCTTCATGGTGCCGATCGCCCCGTTCGGCATCTTCGGCCACGTCTTCGCCGTCTCCCACGGGATGGTGGCGCTCGCCTATGTCATCGGCCTGGTGGCGATGGCGTTCACGGCGCTGTCGTACGCGCAGATGGCCCGCGCGTTCCCCATGGCCGGCTCGGTCTACACGTACGCGGGCCGGGGAATCGCCGCCCCCGTCGGGTTCATCGCCGGATGGGCGATCCTGCTCGACTACGTGCTCGTGCCCTCGCTGCTCTACCTGGTGGCCGGCGTGGCCATGAACTCGTTCGTGCCCGCGGTGCCCGTCTGGCTGTGGCTGGTGGCGTTCATCGTGCTCAACACGGTCGTGAACTACCTCGGCATCCAGATGACCGCCAGGATCACCCGGGTCATGCTGGTGGCCGAGCTCGCGGTGCTGGCGATCTTCCTGGTGGTCGGCGGCATCGCGCTGGTCCAGGGCAAGGCGCAGACCGGCGCGCTCACCCCGTTCTTCGACTCCGCCGGATTCAGCTGGAGCGTGGTCCTGGCCGCCGCGTCGGTGGCCGTGCTGTCGTTCCTCGGCTTCGACGGCATCTCCACGCTGGCGGAGGAGAACCGCGAGGACGCCCGCCGGCTCGGCCGTTCCATGGTGGCCGCGCTGGGGCTGGCCGCGGTGCTGTTCGTGGCGCAGACCTGGGTCGCCGCGCTGCTCACCCCCGGCCGTGACGCTCTGATCGCGAACGACGACCCGGCGGGCAGCGCGTTCTACACCACCGCGGAGTTCGCCGGCGGGCACTGGTTGTCGGTGCTGACGGCCGTGGCCACCGCCGTCGCGTGGGGGTTCGCCAACTCGCTGGTCGCGCAGGCGGCCACCTCGCGCCTGCTGTTCGCGATGGGCCGCGACCGCCAGCTCCCCTCGTTCCTCGCGAAGGTGGACCCCAAGCACAAGGTGCCGGTCAACGCGACCCTCGTGGTGGCCGCGCTCTCGCTGATCATCGGTGTCTACATGAGCACGCGGCCGACCGGCATCGGCGAGCTGAGCTCGCTGGTCAACTTCGGCGCCATGGCCGCGTTCCTGCTGCTGCACGTCTCCGTCGTCGTCCACTACGTCATCAGGCAGCGCAGCCGCAACTGGCTCGCGCACCTGGTCCTGCCCGTGGTCGGCATCGTCGTCCTGGTGGCCGTCGTCTTCAACCAGAGCGTCTACGCACAGTGGGCCGGCGGCATCTGGCTGGCCGTCGGCCTCGTCGTCCTCGGCATCTCGTACGCCCGCGGCCGCCGGCCCGTACTCCCCTCGGAGGTCAAATGAACGTCGTCTCCTACCGTCCCTCCCCGGAGGACCTGAGCTACACCTTCGGGGGCCGCTCGGCCGTCGGCAAGGTACGGCCGGGCACGATCCTGGAGCTGTACACCGAGGACTGCTTCGGCGGCCGCGTGCGGACCGTGGACGACCTGCCGTCGCAGGTGTGCGAGTTCCCCTACCTGAACCCAGTGACGGGCCCCTTCCACGTCGAGGGCGCCGAGCCCGGCGACACGCTGGCCCTGCACTTCGTGAAGATCACACCGGCCAGGGACTGGGCGGTGTCGACGACGTTCCCCCACTTCGGCGCGCTGACCGGCACCCACACCACGGCCATGCTGCAGCCGCCGCTGGAGGAGCGGGTCTGGCGGTACGACATCGACCTCGACCGTGGCGTGGCCGTCTATCACGCCCGCAACAGCGACTTCAGCGTGGCACTGCCGCTCGACCCGATGCACGGCACGGTCGGCGTGGCCCCCGCCGCGAACGAGGCACGCATGACGATCACCCCGGACGCGCACGGCGGCAACATGGACACCCCGGAGCTGCGCGCGGGCGTCACCGTCTACCTGGGCGTCAACGTCGAGGGCGGGATGTTCTCGATCGGCGACGGCCACGGGTTGCAGGGGCACGGTGAGGTCTGCGGCACCGCCGTGGAGTCGGCCATGAACACCGTGGTCGCGGTCGAGCTGGTCAAGGGGGTGGCGACGCCGTGGCCGCGGCTGGAGGACGACCTGCACCTGATGTCCACGGGTTCGGCCAGGCCGCTGGAGGACGCGTACCGGATCAGCCAGCACGACCTGGTCACCTGGACGTCGGAGCTGACCGGGCTGGACACGCTGGACGCCTACCAGCTCGTCAGCCAGGCCGGGCAGGCGCCGGTCGGCAACGTGTGCGACACCAACTACACGATGGTCGCGAAACTGCCCAAGGAGTATCTGGGCCGCCCGGCCGCCTACGAGTCGGCGCACGCCCGGCTGCGCGCGCTGGGCTCTCAGTACACAAGTTGAGGTAAAGATTGATGTTGCAGGTCAGAGCACTGATCATCGTCACCTTAAGGTGGGAGTGTGCTCAGGTTGGTGCTGTCTCTGGTCCTGCTCGACCCCACCGCCGTCGCCGAGGTGTCGCAACGTAACGTCCCCGTACCCCGCGTCCTGACCCCCGACGGCGACCGCCTGGGCTACGCGCCGGTCCCGCGCCCCTACACAGGGGCGCGGCGCCTGACGGGGGTCCTGCTCGGCCGCGACCCCGTGACGCGGACGAACGTGCTGTGCGGGGGCACGGTGATCGGCTCGCGCAGCCGCAGCCTGGTGGTCACCGCCGCGCACTGCCTCTACCAGAACGGCCGCTCGCTCCAGCAGGTGACCTTCCTGCCCGGCTACGACCTGGGGCAGCCGAAGCTGGGGGTCTGGCAGGCCGTGCGCGTTTGGGTGCCCGACAGGTGGCGCACCGAGCCGTACTCGGCGAGTCTGCTGCCGTACGACGTCGGCCTGGTCGGTGTGGCGCGCCGCGAGCGCCCGCTGGAGGCCGTCACCGGCAAGGGCGTGCGACCGATGCCCACCACCAGGGGCACGAAGCTGCGCGGGCTCGAACTGCTCGGCTATCCGGCGGGCAAGGGCTATCCGGGCACGAAGATGTACCGGTGCGTGGGCGACGCGAGCGAGGGCCTCTCCGAGGGGCCCGGGCTGATGATCACGCGCAACTGCCACGCCGCCGCCGGCGGGAGCGGCGGTCCCGCCCTGTACGGCGACGCGCTGGCCGGCGTCGTGTCGTCGTCCAGCCCGATGACCGACACCCAGGGGTACACCGTGCTGACCAGGCTGGGCGAGTCCGTGTTCGGGCGGATGCTGGCCAAGGCCGACAAGGAGATGCTCAAGCTGCCCGGCTGACGATCTCCTCGCAGAGCGCGTGGGTGGCCAGGGCGTCGTCGGCGGCGATGCGGCGGCCCTCGCGCACGGCGGCGAGGAAGTCGAGGCAGATCTGCTCGATGCCGCGCTGCCTGGCCACCGGCACCCAGTCGGGGCGACGGGCGAGCGTCTCGCCGCCCCGGTAGTCGACGACGTCTCCGAGGTTGGCCACGCGGCGCTTGGCGCCGTCGCCCATGGCCTCGCAGGTCTCCTCGCTCGCCCCGCTCGTCCGGTTCATGACGCCGATGGCGGTGAAGCCGTCGCCCGTCAGCTCCAGGACGACGTGCTCGAGGAGGCCGTCCTTGACGCGGGTCCTGCTCCTGGTGCCGGTCACCGGGCCGGGGGCGAGGAACCTGAGGGTGTCCACCACGTGGATGAAGTCGTCGAAGATCACCCGGCGCGGCTCGTCGGGCTGGTTGTCGCGGTTCTTCTCCATGAGGACGAGGTGCCGGGGATGGGCGGCGAGCCCGGCGTATCCGGGCGCGTACCGGCGGTTGAAGCCGACCATCAGTGACCTCCCCTCGCTCTCCGCGAGCCGTACGAGTCGCTCGGAGTCCTGGAGCGTGTAGGCGATCGGCTTGTCGACGTAGACGTGGATCCCGGCCTTGAGCAGGGGCTCCACGATCTGCGGGTGCGCCTCGGTGGCCGCGTGCACGAACGCCGCGTCGGCCCCCGCCTTGATCACCTCGTCCACGCTCGTGGACCGCCCGGCGATCCGGTAGGTGTCGCCGAGCCGGTCCAGGCGGGCCTGGTTGCGCGTGCAGAGGTGCAGGTCGAGGGAGGGCTGGGCGGCGAGCACGGGGAGGTAGGCCTTCTCCGCGATGTCACCCAGGCCGATCACGGCTATCTTCACGCCTCGAGCGTAGCCTTGAGGCTCACTTCGATCGGCGTAGGCGCGACACCGAACGTGGTCTGGAAGGCCGAGGAGTCGAGCACGAACGGCTGCGTGAACTGGTACCTGACGTGGCCGAGCTCCCCGATCATGGGCGAGAACAGGCCGGCCACCCTGACCAGCGGCCACGGGAGCTGCGCGAACTTGGGCGCGGGCCGCCCGAGCAGCGCGGCCATCCGCTCCCCCATCTGGCGGAAGCTCAGCGGCTCGCCGGTGGGCACGTGCCACGGCCGGCCCCAGGCCCGCTCGTCGCCGCCGGCCACGATCAGCGCGTCCGCCACGTCGGGCAGGTAGGTCCAGCTGTGCGGCATGTCCGGGGGGTAGACCAGCTGGATGGTCTTGCCCTCCCTGAGCGGCACGAGGAACCGGCCGCCCAGATAGGACTGGTCGCTGGCGCCCGGGCCGAAGAAGTCGGAGCCGCGCACCTCGGTCGTCCTGATCCGGCCCGCCTCGTGCGCGGCCAGCGCGTCCCGCCACATCTTCGCCCGCACCCGGAACTTGGGGTTGTCGGAGGCGAGCGGCAGGTCCTCGGTCATGGGGCCGTTCACGGGCCCGTACGGGTAGAGGTTTCCGAGCATCACGTACACGGCGCCGCTCGCCTCGGCGGCGGCCAGGAACGACTCGGCCATCGGCGGCCAGTCGGTGAGCCAGCGGTGGTACTTGGGGTTGACGCAGTTGTAGAGGACGTCGGCCCCCTTGGTCGCCTCGATCAGCCCGGCCTTGTCGGAGATGTCGGCGGCCACCTTGACGGCCCCCTCGGGACCGCTGCCCGAGCGGGTCACGACGGCGACCTCGTGTCCCTGAGCGAGCAGCTTGTTCGCCACATGCGTGCCGACCTGGCCGGAGCCCACGACGACGTGCTTACCCATGATCAGACCTGCTTCCAGATGATGCGGAGAACCGCGTTGACGACGAACACAGCGAAGAAGACGACGGCGGGGGTCACCAGGCCGGAGGCGTAGAGCGCGACGGCGCCGCCGCCGAACCAGAGGATCTCCAGCGCGGCGCGGGCCAGGCCGGTGAGGGGGAACGTGGCGTTGGCGCCCCCGCCGGCCCCGAACAGCGCCCACGCGGCGATGAACAGCGCCGGCGCACCCACCCCGGCCAGCAGCCGGATCCACCAGGCGGCGCTCAGGGTGAAGCCCCAGTATCCCACGGAGGCCAGCACGCCGAGCTCCAGGAAGAACATCAGGACGGCGTTGGCGCCTTTGACTGTGCCGAGCATTTCGGTCCTCCGTGAACTGCCATTCGCTTACGAGAGCAATGCTCTCTCAAAAGAGCAGGGATCGTCAAGAGCAGTGCTCTCGTTTTTTTGCACCGCTCTGATAGCCTGCTTCCATGACAGCCAGCCGCACCGCCAGAGAACGCGTCAGGGCCGAGCTCACCAGGGAGATCACCGACATCGCGCGTCGCCAACTCGCCACCGACGGCGCCGGCGGCCTGTCGCTGCGGGCGGTCGCCCGGGAGATGGGCATGGTCTCCTCGGCCATCTACCGCTATTTCCCGAGCCGCGACGACCTGCTGACCGCGTTGATCATCGACGGCTACAACGCGCTCGGCGAGAGCGTGGAGCGCGCCGATGCCGAGTGCCGGCAGGACGACTACCTGCGCCGGTGGATGACGGCCTGCCACGCCGTACGCGACTGGGCGCTGGCGCACCCGCACGAGTACGCGCTGCTCTACGGCTCCCCCGTGCCCGGCTACCAGGCTCCGCAGGACACGGTCCCGGCCCGGATCCGCGATGTCACCGTGCTGGGCCGGATCGTCTCCGACGCCTGGGCCGCGGGCGCGGTCCAGGCCCTTCCCGGCGAGGCCCCGCGCGAGCTGGCGCCGGAGGCGGAGGCGATCCGCGGGCTCATGCCCGGCGTGCCCGACGACGTGCTCTGGCGCGGCCTGTCCGCGTGGACCACGCTGTACGGGTGGGTCAACTTCGAGGTGTTCGGCCAGTTCAACAACACGATCGAGAACAGGCGCGCGGCGTTCGAGCACTCGATGCGGCTGGCGGGTTCGGCGATCGGGCTTGCTCAGTAAGACTTACTAAGTTTTACTGAATACATGGCACGGAGAACGAAGGAGCTCGGCCGCTTCACGGACGTGGCGCTGCTGGTGCTCATCAGCCTGGCCGAGGGGCAGAAACACGGCTATCGCATGATCAACGACATCGAGGAGTTCTCGGGGACCTCGCTGGAGCCCGGCACGCTCTACGGGGCGCTGATGCGGCTGGAGGAGCGCGGCTGGATCGAGCCGGTCGAGTCGGCCGAGCGGCGCAAGCCGTACCGGATCACCGAGAGCGGGCGCTCGGCGCTCGGCGAGCAGCTCGCCACCCTGCGCCGCATCGAGCAGGCAGGCGCCAGGCGCACGGGAGCGGCTTGGGGGCTCGCATGATGCGCGCGGTGGCGTCGGCGATGCTCAGCCTCTACCCGAAGGCGTGGCGGGAGCGTTACGGCGAGGAGGTCGCCGACCTGATCGCGTCGCGACCGGCACGCGTGCGCACGGTGCTCGACCTGGTCTCGGGCGCCGCCGACGCGTGGCTGCACCACCGGCGCGTCCCGGGGGCCCGGACCTTGACCGTTCCGCTCGCGGCGGTCCTGACCTGCATGGGGGCGGCGCTCCTGCTCATGTGGAACCCGGGTCTGCGCGACGCGGCAGACGTGGCCAGCCTGCGTGGCGTGTGGGCCGAAGCCGGGCCGATCGCCAGGAACATACAGGGCATGGCGCAGAGTCTGTTCGGCATGGCGGGCGTCATATCCGTGCTCTCGGTGGCGCCGCTGCTCAACACCTGTCTCGCCGCGATGCGCCGTTCCGTGCACGGGCCGCTCACGCGGATGACCGCGCGACGGGTTGTCATGACGGCCTGGTTGCTCGTGATCCCCGTCGGGCTGGTCGGCCTGACCTTCGTGAGCCTCGCCTTCCTGCACGCCGGCTATCCCGTCGGGCCGCTGGGCGAAGCGATGGCGGGGGGCTTCCACGTGCCGCTCATCATGGCGCTGGTCCTGCCGCTGCCCATGACGGCAGCGGGCGCGCCGTCGCTGGGTTCCGACGTGCGCGGCACCGGCCAGATCCTCGCGTCGGCGGCCCTCTGCAACGCGCTCGCCTGGGGCGCCGTCGCGACCCTGCTGGTGCTGGGCCTGGAGAAGGCGTCCTGGTCGTTCCTGGCGATGGTCGCGACGAGCGCGATGGTGAGCGTGTGGATGACCATCGTCGTGACGAGGAGCGCGATCAGGCGTGGCAGGACTCTGATGGGCCAGCTCAGCCCCGCGTGAACAGCGGCACCAGCACCTCGTCCACGATCGCGACGACGAGCTCGTCGGGGATGGGCGAGCCCTCGAAGAGGAAGTGGTGGCGCAGCAGCGCGTGACCGGCGTCGAGGCGGCGGGGGGTGACGGCCTCGGGGGCGACCTCGCCGCGCTCGACGGCCCGGCCGACGACCTCCGTCATCAGCCTCCTGGAGGTGCTCTGGGAGTCCTTGCGCAGGGCGCGCAGCGGGGACCCGCTGCTCAGCGCCTCGCCGAGCAGCCCGCGCATGGCCTCGCCCGCCGGGCCCGCCAGCGCCTTCGACGTCATCCTGAGCATGGCCACCAGGTCGTCGCGCAGGTTGCCGGTGTCGGGCGCGGCCCCGGGGGTGGGCAGCGAATTGTAGACCGCGTCCATCACCAGCTCGATGCGGGTGGGCCAGCGCCGGTAGAGCGACGCCTTGCTGGCCTTGGCCCGCTCGGCGACGCGCTCCATGGTCAGCCCGGCGTAGCCGGCCTCGGCCAGCTCGTCGAGCGTCGCCTGGAAGATCGCGGCGTTCAGCGCCTCGCCCCGGCGTCGCGGCAGCTTGCGGTGGTCGGTCACCATGGCATCTTAAAGAGCTCGGGTGACGCGACCGGTGTCGCCGTTCACGGTCACCGGCTGGCCGTCCACCAGCACGGAGGTGGCCCTGCCGGTGCCCATGACGGCCGGGATCCCGTACTCCCTGGCGACAATGGCGGCGTGCGAGGCCGCGCCGCCGGCGTCCACGACCACGGCCGACGCCAGCTGGAACAGGGGCGTCCACGACGGGTTCGTGTACGGGCAGACGAGCACGTCGCCGCTCTCCAGCCTGGCGAACTCGGCCGGCTCCCTGATCACCTTCACCGGCCCGGTCGTCACGCCGCCGCTGGCCGGGGAGCCGGTGACCAGCGCGTCCCCCGTCTCGCGGATCGGGAAGACGGCCGCGGGGTCGATCAGTCGCACGCCCGACAGCTCCTCCCGCTTGGCCGCCCGTGCCCGGACCGCCTCGCGCAGCCGTTCCCGGTCAGCGCCGGCCATGGCGGTCACGTCGCGGATGGCCTCCAGCTCCGGCAGTCGCAGGTGGAAGACGTCCTCCGGCCGGTCGAGCACGCCCTGCCCGCGCAGGCGGCGGCCGATCTCCATGAGTGATCTGCGCAGGATGGGCTGCGGCATCATGAAGAAGAAGTGGCTGTCCTCGCGGAACGCGACGCCCGCGCGGGCGGCCTCCACCCGCCGCCGCATCCGGGCGCGGCCGCCGGCTGTCAGCCACGGGTGGCGGAGCAGGCGGCCGAGAGCGTCGTCGCCGTCCTTGCGCGCGGGCGGCGCGGCGGCCAGCACCTTGATCAGGTCGATGACGGTCTCGGGGGCGTCGGACCAGGTGGGCGTGGTGACGAGGATCGGGCTCGAGGTCTCGCGGTGGCCGTACTCGGCCAGGAACGCCCGCAGCCCCTCCTCGAACTCGGCCGGCCTCGGGCCCCCGTCGAGCGCGCCCGTCCGCCTGGCCAGCTCGGCCAGCCGTTCCAGCGCCTGGTTGGCGTCTGTGGTGCGGGTACGCGCTCCGTGCAGCAGGTCGCCGAAGAGCCGGCCGCGCCCGAGCAGCTTGACCGCCACCAGCAGCCGCAGCAGTGCCAGCCCGGTGCCGGGCAGGTAGTCCGCGCGCAGGCCGGCCACCGGGTCCACCAGGTCCAGGGCCTGCCGGGGCATGCGGACGAGCTCCGCCCACGGCAGCTCCGCCAGGTCGCGGGCGGCCAGCTCCCTGACCGCGGCGAGGTAGGCGCGCAAGCGCGGGTCCTCGGTCCAGCGGGCGGGGTCGAACCTCCTGGCCCTGGCCAGCAGGCTGAACGGGACGGCCGGCAGCTTCCGGGTGGGGCGCGGGCTCCGCGGAACGAGCTGGTAGACGACGCCGTCCTCCTCCCGCAGGAACCCCTCGAACACGCCGGCTATGCCGAAGCCGGCCGCCACCTTGGCCATCAGCCCGACGGGGCCGTACGGGATCCAGGTCGTCATGTCGATCGGATAGGGCCGTTCCGGGAGGTACTCCATCAGAATGGTGGCGATGCGGCGCTGGGCCGGGTTGAGCCTCCCGACCGGGGGCGGCGGCAGCGCGGTCATGGGCCGGGCCTGCAGCAGGTGGACGCGACCGCCCGCGTACGCCCACTCGATGTCCTGGGGCCGCCCGAAGTGCGCGGCGACCTCCTTCCCCAGCCTGACCAGCTCCCCGAGCGCCGCGTCGGGCAGGCGCTCCTGAGCGGCCGAGCCCGTCTCGCGCGTGACTCCCCCGCCCGCCGCGCCCCTGATGACGACCTCGCGACGCCCCGGTGTGAAGGCCGTGCCGGCGTCGGAGATCACGTAGTGGTCGGGCGTGACCAGGCCGGACACCACGGCCTCGCCGAGCCCGCTGGAGGCGTCGACGACGAGCTGGGCGCGGTCGCCGGTGACCGGGTTCGCGGTGAACATGACGCCCGCCAGGTCCGCCTCGACCATGCTCTGCACCACGACCGCGATCCGCACCTCGGAGTCGTCGATGCCGAGCCGGGCGCGGTAGGCGACGGCGCGGTCGGTCCAGAGCGAGCCCCAGCAGCGGCGTACGGCGTCGAGCACGGCCCGCTCGCCCACCACGTTCAGGTACGTGTCCTGCTGGCCGGCGAACGCGGCCCCCGGCAGGTCCTCGGCGGTGGCGCTGGAGCGCACGGCCACGGGCCCGCCGCCAAGCGCGGCGTACGCGCCCGTGACGGCCTCCCGCAGCTCGTCGGGCAGCTCGACCTGCTCGAAGTACGCCCGCGTGCCGTGCCCCTGGGCGATCACGTCGTAGGCGTGGGTGGTGACGACGAAGCCGCCCGGGACGGGGAAGCCGTTCCTGACGAGCTCGCCCAGGTTGGCGCCCTTGCCCCCGGCCATGGCCAGGTCGTCCCGGCCGAAGGCGGCCAGCGGTGCGACGAGTTTCACGATCTCTCCTCGGCATAGGCGGTGGTGCGAAGCGGACGCGCCGGCAGCGCCAGCGCGAGGAAGAACGCCACGGCCAGCAGCGGCGCCATGGCCGCGAAAACCGGCGGCACGGCCGCGGCGAAGGCGTCCCGCATGCCGTCGGGGACGGCGGACGGGTTCGTGGCGGAGATCCCGGACCTCAGCGTGATCAGCGCGCCCACCAGCGCGACCCCGGCGGACGCGCCGACCTGGCGCAGGAAGGTCACCGACGAGGTGGCGGTGCCCAGGTCGGCGTACTCCACGGCGTTCTGGGCGGCCAGCACCATGGTCTGCATGACGAGCCCGACCCCCAGCCCGGTCACCAGCATCGCTCCGGCCAGCGCGAGCGGGTCGCGGCCCGCCAGGCCGATCAGCCCGAGCCCGGCGGCGGCCACGGCCGTGCCTGCGATCGGGTACGGCCGGTACCTCCCGGTCCGCGTGATCAGCCGCCCGGACACGACGGTCGTGGCGAGCACGCCCGCCATCAGCGCCGTCACCAGCAGCCCCGCCCCTGTCGCGCTGGAGCGCAGCGCGATCTGCAGGTAGGCCGGCATGTACGTGATCGTCCCGAACAACGCGAACCCGATGAGCAGGCTGATCGACACCGGCACCGCGAACGCCCGGTCCCGGAACAGCCGCAGCGGCAGGATCGGGTCCTTGGCGAACCGGGCGCTGACCAGCCACGCCAGCGCCCCGGCGATCGCCACGCCGAGATAGACGGGGTTCCCGGTCTGCCCCAGCAGGACCACCCCGACCACGGCGACGGCCAGCGTGACGGCCCCCGCGACGTCGAGCGGCGCCCGGCTCGCCTGCCCGCGCGGCCTCGGCAGCCGCAGGGTGGCGCTCAGCACGACCAGCGCCAGCACCCCGAGCGGCGGGTAGATCGCGAAGATCCACCGCCAGCTCAGCCGGTCGACGAAGAACCCCCCGATCAGCGGCCCGCCCACGGCGGCCACCACGTACATGGCCCCGATGAGCCCGAGGTAGCGGCCCCGCTCGCGCGGGCTCACCACCTCGCCGATGATCGCCTGAGCCCCGATCATCAACCCGCCGCCGCCCAGGCCCTGCACGGCCCGGAAGGCGATGAACTGCGGCATCGACGTGGCCACCGCGCACAGCACGGCCCCGGTCACGAACACGACGATGGCGACCTGCATGGTGGGCTTGCGGCCGTACCGGTCGCCGAGCTTGCCGTAGACGGGCATGACAACGGTGGCGGCGGCGAGGTAGGCGCTGACGACGGCGGGCATCTGGTCCAGCCCGCCCAGGCTGCCCGCCACGGCCGGCAGCGCGGGCGCCATGATCGTCTGATCGAGCGCGCCCAGCAGCATCGCCAGCATCAATCCGGACAGCACGACGCCCATGACGCCTCTCCTTAGAGAACGACTCGTTCTCTAAGGAGCATAGGATTCAACTCGAAGAAACGCAACGTTCACTAATCGGGTCTCAGCGGATGCCGCGGGTCCGGAGCGCGGAGGCCAGGGCGGCGATGCTCAGGAAGGAGACGGCCAGCAGGTAGTACGCCGGCGACACCTGCGAGCCGGTCCCCGAGACGAGCGCCGCGGCGATGGCGGGGGTGAACCCGCCGAAGACCGCGACCGCCGCGTTGTAGCTGAACGACAGGCCGGTCGCGCGGGCCTGCACCGGGAACGCGTCGGCCATCACCGACGGCAGCGCGCCGAAGTAGGCGGCCTTCAGCAGGCCGAGGATCGCCATGCAGAGCGTCAGGGTCAGGAACGACGGCGACGCGGTGAGCCAGAGGAACAGCGGGACGACGCTCCCGCCGATCAGCACCGCGGCCGGGATCATGATCTTCAGCCGGCCGAACCGGTCGGCCAGCAGGCCGACGAAGGGCGTCGCGACGGTCAGGGTGACTCCGGTGATGAGCAGCGCGACGAACGACAGCGAATCGTTCAGGCCCAGCTCCTCGATCCCGAAGGTCGGCATGTACTGCAGGATGAAGTTGAGCGCGGTCGAGATGACCAGCGCGCCACCGGCGATCAGCAGGCCGCCCCAGTGGTCGCGGAAGACCGACCGGATCGGCGAGGGACGCTCGCCCGTCGCCTCCGGCGTGATCTCCGGCGACTCCATGACGTACCGGCGGATGTAGAGGCCGACCGGAAGGACCAGCAGCCCGAACACGAACGGCACCCGCCAGCCCCAGGCCGCCATCTGCTCCTTGGACAGCACGGCGGTCAGGCCCGCGGCGAACCCGGAGGACATCAGGGTCGCGAGCCCCTGGCTGGCGAACTGGAAGCTGCCGAGGAAACCCTTGCGGCTGTCGTCCTGCTCGACCAGGAACGAGGTGGCGGCGCCGAACTCGCCGCCGGCCGCGAATCCCTGGATCAGCCGCGCGACCACGATCCCCAGCGGCGCGAGGAGCCCGAGCGTGGCGTAGCCGGGCATGACCACGATCAGCAGGGTGCCGAGGGCCATCAGCCAGATCGTCAGCACCAGAGCCTTCTTGCGCCCGTGCCGGTCGGCGTACGCGCCGATGACCAGCCCTCCGAGCGGACGGATCAGGTACGTCACGCCGAACACCGCGTACGCCTGCACCAGCTGGACGCCGGGCGCGCCGGAGGGGAAGAACACCTGTCCGATGTAGGCCGCCATCAGCGCGTACACGGCGAGGTCGAACCACTCGAGCGCGTTGCCGATGGTCGCCGCCGCGATCGCGCGGCCGGTGGAGCCGCGTGTCGCGGGCTGGGTCGGATCTGTGGAGGCGACGGCCATCGAAGGTCCTTCCGGTGGGGGGCTGACGTCCGTCAGACCGGTTGGGGGGCGGGGAGAGGGTGGTCGGCCGAAGGGTTGCCGAGAGCGTGGAACAGCGCGGCGGCCAGCACGACGCCCTCGCGGGCGATCCCGGCGAGCAGGTGCTCGTCGGGCGCGTGCTGGAGGCAACCCGGGTACGAGTGCGGCAGCCACAGGGTCGGCAGGCCGAGGACGTCGGTGAAGACGAAGTTGGGCAGGGAGCCGCCGATGTTCGGGAGCAGGGCGACGGGCCCGCCGGTCACCTGCTCCAGCGATCCCCTGGCCCACCGCACCCACGGGTCGTCGAGTGCCGTACGGCTGGCCGGGAAGTGGCCGAGGACGCTGACGCCGACCATCGGGTAGCCGTGGGCGGCGAGGTGCTCGGCGACGGCCCGCTCCACGCCGCTCACGTCGGTCCCGGCCACGTACCGCAGCTGCAGGATCGCGCGGGCCCGGCCGGGGATCGCGTTGACGGGGTTGTCGATGTCGGCCGACCCCATCGCCAGGACCTCCAGGGTGTTCCAGCCGTACAGCCGCTCGGCGGCGGTCAGGCCGGTGTCACCCCAGCCCTCGTCCGGGGCCGGGTCGCCGGGGCTGTTCGCGACGGTGACGCCGGCCAGCACCTCGCGGACCGCGTCCGGGAGCTCCGGCGGCAGCAGGGCGGGCACCCGGATGCGCCCGTGCCCGTCGACGCAGCTCGCGATCGCGCCGGCGAGGGTGGTGGCGGGGTTGCGCAGGACGCCGCCCCAGTTGCCGGAGTGGTAGGTGTTGGGGCGCAGATCGACGTCGAGCGCGATGTCGACGCCGCCGCGCGACCCGAGGAACAGCGTGGGCGTCGCCGCGTCCAGGCGCGGCCCGTCCGAGGCGATCAGGACGTCCGCCCGCAGCTCCTCGCGGTGCGCCGCGGCGAACTCGGCCAGTCCCGGCGAGCCGATCTCCTCGCCGGACTCGAACAGGAAGATCAGGTTGAACCCGAGCCTCCCCTGCCGGGCGAGCAGCAGGCGCAGCGCGGCGAGGTTGATCAGGTGCTGACCCTTGTTGTCGGCCGAGCCGCGGCCGTACCAGCGGTCGCCGTCGGCGGTCAGCGTCCACGGGTCCCGGCCGTCGCTCCACCGGCCCGCGTGGCCGTCCACCACGTCGGCGTGGCCGTAGCAGAGGAGCGTCGGCAGCGAGGAGGACTCGATCCGGGTGCCGATCAGGAACGGGCCCCCAGCGGGGTCGGGGTTGGCGTGCTCGGTCACGGAGCACCCCAGGCCGGTCAGCGCGGGCGCCAGAACCTCGTCCAGGTATGCCTTGACGGCAACGCGGGCTCCCGGCTTGGTGCTCTCGGTGGGGTAGGAGACCATCGCGGCGAGGTCGGTGAAGAACGCGCCGGAATCGACGTACTCCTCCGCCTGTTCGATGAGGTCTGCTGGGATCACGAGAGGTTCCTCCGGGGGATCACGAGGGCTGTGCTGGTCAGCAGCGTAGGCCGGTTCACGGGCTTGGACCATTGCCGATTGCCGCAATGAGCGTTCTACTATTGGCAAACCCGTGTGCCCGAAGCATTTACCAGGAGGTCCCGATGCAACTCCTGCCGGTGGGCCTCTCGTACTTCCTCGAGGTGGCCCGGACGGGGTCGGTGACCGAGGCGGCCCGTACGCTGACCGTCGCGCCCTCGGCGATCAGCAGGCAGATCGCCAAGCTGGAGTCCGGGTGCGGGGTGCCCCTGTTCGTCCGGCATCCGCGCGGGATGGCGCTGACCGAGGCCGGGTCCCGGCTCCTCGCCCACGTCCGCCGCAGCGAGGCCGAGGCGTCCGCCCTGGTGAACGAGTTGCGGACCGGGCGCGGAGCCGATGTCCGCAACGTCACGGTGGCCTGTTCGGAGGGGTTCGGACGGCGGATCGTCCCGCGGGCGATGGCGGCCTTCCGGCGCGACCACCCCGACGTGACGTTCCAGCTCGACGTCGTCCCCCGGCAGGAGGCCACCCGCCGGGTGATCGAGGGGATCGCCGACGTCGCCGTCACCTATGCGATGGGGCCGCAGCACGATGTGCGGGTGGAGTGCGCCGTCGTGATCCCGGTGGTCGCGATCGTCCCGCTCGGGCACGAGCTCGCCGGACGCGACCAGGTCGGGCTGGCGGAGCTGTGCGAGCACCCGCTGGCCCTCGCCTCCACCGGGACCAGCCAGCGCGAGCTCTTCGACATCGGCACGCAGATCGAAGGGCTGACGGTCCGCCCGGTGCTGGTCTGTGACGGGCTCGGCCCGCTGCACGAGTTCGTCCGCTGCGGGGGTGGCATCGCGCTCGTCGGAGATCTCGGCGACCTGCACCGCGAGGGCTCGGGCGAAGGGGTCGCCTACATACGGCTGGACCACCCGGTGTTCCGCCAGCGGGAGGCCCAGGTGCAGACCGCCCTGGGCCGCCGGCTGCCCTGGTCGGTGACGGAGTTCACCGGGCTGCTGGTCTCACTGCTCGGCCCGCCGCCCAAGTGACGGATGGCCCCTTGGACGGCGTACCGAGTGGATGGGTGCGGTGCGGTCAGCGCGAGGCGCGGTTGACCGCGGAGATGATGGCCTTGAGCGAGGCCGTCGTGGTGTTGGCGTCGACGCCGACGCCCCACAGCACCTGGCCGTCGACCTCGCACTCCAGGTAGGAGGCGGCCTTGGCGTCGGAGCCGGCGCTCATCGCGTGCTCCACATAGTCGAGCACGCGCACCTGGATGCCGACCCCCGCCAGGGCGTCGGTGAAGGCCGAGATCGGGCCGTTGCCCGCGCCCGCGATCTCGCGGATCTCCCCGTCGACCCGGACGTCGGCGCCGATGCGGTCCTTGTCGTCCACCGTGGACTCGTGGCGGTGGGCCATCAGGCTGAGGCGGCCCCAGCGGTTGGCCGGGTTGGGCAGGTATTCGTCGCGGAAGATCTCGTACATCGCGGTGGGGCTGATCTCGCCGCCCTCGCTGTCGGTGCGGGCCTGCACCACCTTCGAGAACTCGATCTGCAGCCGGCGCGGCAGATCGAGCTGGTGGTCGGCCTTCATGATGAACGCGACGCCGCCCTTGCCCGACTGGCTGTTGACGCGGATGACGGCCTCGTAGGTGCGGCCGATGTCCTTCGGGTCGATCGGCAGGTACGGCACCGCCCAGGTGAACGCGTCGACCGGCACGCCCGCCGCGGCCGCGTCGCGCTCGAGGTGCTCGAAGCCCTTCTTGATGGCGTCCTGGTGGGAGCCGGAGAAGGCGGTGTAGACCAGCTCGCCGCCCCACGGGTGGCGCGGGTGCACGGGCAGCTGGTTGCAGTATTCGGTGACGCGGCGGATCTCGTCGATGTCACTGAAGTCGATCTCGGGGTCGACGCCCTGGGAGAACAGGTTCATGCCCAGGGTGACCAGGCAGACGTTGCCGGTGCGCTCGCCGTTGCCGAACAGGCAGCCCTCGATGCGGTCGGCGCCCGCCATGTAGCCCAGCTCGGCGGCGGCCACGGCGCTGCCGCGGTCGTTGTGCGGGTGCAGCGACAGGACGATCGAGTCGCGGTGCTTGAGGTTGCGGTGCATCCACTCGATCTGGTCGGCGTAGATGTTGGGGGTGGCCATCTCGACCGTGGCCGGCAGGTTGATGATGACCTTGCGCTCGGGGGTGGGCTGCCACACGTCGTTGACCGCGTCGCACACCTCGACGGCGTATTCGAGCTCGGTGCCGGTGAACGACTCGGGAGAGTACTGGAAGTAGACGTCGACGTCGCTCGCGTCGGCGAGCTTCTTGACCAGCTTGGCGCCCTCGACGGCGATGGCGGTGATGCCGTCCTTGTCCAGGCCGAACACGACGCGGCGCTGGAGGGTGGAGGTCGAGTTGTACAGGTGGACGATGGCCTGCTTGGCGCCCTCGATGGACTCGAAGGTGCGCTCGATCAGCTCCGGCCTGGCCTGGGTCAGCACCTGGATGACCACGTCGTCGGGGACGCGGCCCTCTTCGATGATCTGGCGGATGAAGTCGAAGTCGGTCTGCGAGGCGGCCGGGAAGCCGACCTCGATCTCCTTGTAGCCCATGCGTACCAGCAGCTCGAACATCTGCAGCTTGCGATGGGAGTCCATCGGGTCGATCAGGGCCTGGTTGCCGTCCCGCAGGTCCACCGCGCACCAGCGGGGCGCCTTGGTGATGACCTTGTCGGGCCAGGTGCGGTCGGTCAGGCGGATGGGCTCGAACGCCTGATAGCGATGGGTCGGCATGGGGCTGGGCTGCTGAGTGGTCATGTCTGCTGGCTCCTCATCGGTCGAAAGAAATCGGCCGACGCGCATGACTGGCTCCGCGGCGAGGGAGCCGGCCTCAGTGGCCCCCGCCGCGGCAGCTAAGAAGCAGCCCACGCAGCATGCCATGCACGGTACCAGACGTCTCGCGATGCACTGCCCCGGATCTCAGATCCTGAGAAGGCGGCGAGTCGCCCTCAGCCGGAGTGCGGTGGGAAACGGGCCCCGGGGCGGGAGGCCGGCCCGGACCGGTGACTAGAGTTCAGGCATGCGGGACGACGAAATTCTCACCAAGATCAGTGCCCTGGTCGACGAGGAGCACGAGCTGCGCAACCGGCTGTCCACGGGCGAGGTGACCACGGACGAGGAGCACGAGCGCATCCAGCAGCTGGAGAATGCGCTCGACCAGTGCTGGGACCTGCTCAGGCAGCGCCGGGCCAGGCGGAGCGCGGGCGAGGACCCCGACAACGCCGCCGCCCGCCCCGCCAACGAGGTCGAGAACTACAGCCAGTAAATTCGCTCGCCCCAGCCGTCGTCCGTGCGATTTGCTGGGCACATGTGGATCCAGCCCATCGATCTCGACCGGCCGGGCGACCTGGTCACGGGCCTGCATGAGGCGTACACGGTGGCCTACTCCGACGACCCGGGCCCTCTGTTGTCGCTCGCCCACTTCCGCCACGACATCGCCAGGCACTCGCCGGGCGACCGGGCCGAGTTGTGGGCCGTCGTCGAGGGCGGCGAGGTCGTCGGCGGCTACGCCCTGTCGCTCTCCCAGCTCGACAACACGCACATGGGCTGGATCTTCCCCCTCGTCGTGCGCCCCGAGCGGCGCGGCCGGGGGCTGGGCTCGGCGCTGTTCGAGCATGCGCTGGAGAGGTTGCGCCACCACGGCAGAAGCCTGCTCCTCACGGAGACGCCGACCACCGGCGTGGGCGCCCGCTTCGCGCTCGCCCACGGCATGACGGTCGCGGTCGCGGAGGCCCGCCGCGTGCTGGATCTCCGCAAAGCCGGCTGGGACACCCTGGAACGCATGATCCCCACCGTCGAGGGCTACCGCCTCGAACGCTGGACCGGCTCGGCCGACCCCGGTCTGATCCCCGACCTCTCGACCCTGATGAACGGCATGAACGACGCCCCGCGCGACGCCGGCATCGAGGACTTCGACTTCAGCGCCGAGCGCATCCGCGACCGCGAGGAGGGCATCAAGGAGCGCGGCCTCACCAGCTATTCGATGATCGCCCGCCGCGACTCCGACGGAGCCCCCGCCGGATACACGCGTGTCTACCTCACCGCCGACCGCTCGGACGGCTGGGGACATCAGGCGGACACGACCGTGCTGGCCGGGCACCGGGGCCACCGCCTCGGGCTGCTGCTCAAGCTCGCCAACCTGTTCTGGCTCCGCGAGCACGAGCCCCACCTGGAGCGGATCATCACCTGGAACGCCACCTCCAACGCCCACATGCTGGCCATCAACGAGGCCATGGGCTTCGAGCTCCTCGACGAATGGAACGAATGGCGGCTGGAGCTGTAGGCCGTTCGGAGGCGGGAGGCTAACCTGACCCTTTATGACCTTGGAGGCGTTGAGGGACGGGGATCCGCGCCAGGTGGGGCCGTACACGCTCCTGGTTCGGCTGGGTGAGGGCGGCATGGGCGTCGTCTACCTGGGCCAGGCGCCGGACGGCACGCGGGTGGCGGTCAAGCTCATCCACGCCAGGATGGACGCGCAAGCGGACTTCAGGCGGCGCTTCGCCCGCGAGGTGGCCGCCGCCAAGCGGGTCGCCCGCTTCTGCACCGCTCCCGTCCTGGACGCCGACGTCGAGGGGGACGTGGCGTACCTGGTCACCGAGTACGTCGAGGGGCCCAGCCTGGGGGACGCCGTCCACGAGTCGGGACCGCTTAAGGGCTCGGCGCTGGACGGCCTGGCCGCCGCGATGGCCATGGCCCTGCGCGCCATCCACGGGGCGGGGGTCGTGCACCGCGATCTCAAGCCGTCGAACGTGCTGCTCTCCCAGGTGGGGCCCAAGGTCATCGACTTCGGCATCGCGCAGCTCATGGACGCGGAGATGAGCAGCGCGATCGTGGGGACGCCGTCGTACATGTCGCCCGAGCAGGTGTCGGGCGCCACCATCGGCCCGGCCTCGGACATCTTCTCGTGGGGCTGCACGGTCGCCTACGCGGCGAGCGGCAGGCCGCCGTTCGGCTCGGGCTCGGTCCCCACGATCCTCCTGCGCATCGTCAACGAAGCCCCGGAGCTGCACGGCCTCTCGGGCCCGCTGCGCGACCTGGTGCTCGCCTCGCTGACGAAGAACCCGCGCGAACGCCCCACGGCCCAGGACCTGATGGACCACCTCAGCGTGGCGGACCCCGGCGGCGCTCCACTCCCCAGCGCGGAGACGGCCTCAAGCGCTACTCCGGCATCCACTGGTAGCACTGGCACGCGCACGAGCGCGACCGGTCACCCGGCGCACGCCGACGTGACGACGGCGCCGCCTGACGGCCCGAGACCGCCCGTCGCGGCGGCGGCGCCGCCTGACGGCCCGAGACCGCCCGTCGCGGCGGCGGCGCCGCCCGACAGCCCCTTGACTCCCAGCCCCGGGGTGGCGGGGAACCGGAGGAGGGTGCTCGCCGCGGCGGCGGCCGTCGCCGTGGCCGTGGGAGGGGCGTCCGTGGCCGTCGCCTGGCGCACCCTGGGCACCTCGTCGAGCGCCAGCACCCCCGCCCAGACGACCACCACCCAAGCCGCCCGCTCCAACAGCCAGGCCAAGCCCCAGAACCCGCTCACAGCCCCAGGCAAGATCACGTTCTACTCTCCACCGGAGCCGGCCGCCACCCGCCAGGCCGAGCAGTGGAAGAAGGACCGCCCCGAGGACGCCGAGCTCATGAGCAGGCTGGCCGCGGTCCCCCATGCCATCCGCCTCAACCAGCCCGAGGCCAGGCCGGAGGTCGACGCCACCGTCAAAGCGGCCCGGCAGGAAGGGGGCGTCCCGGTGTTCCTGATCAACTCCCTGCCGGGCAGCGAGTGCCGCTCGACGACCGCCGCGGAACTGGCCTCGTACCAGGAGTGGATCAAGGGCATAGCGAGCACGATAGGCCAGGCCAAAGCGGTGGTGATCCTCGAACCGGGCGCCACGGTCAAGATCCCCGGAGTCGAGGAATGCGACCCACGGGGCTCGGTGGAGCAGCGCTACAACGACCTCAGACAGGCCGTCCAGACCCTCAAGGCCAACCCGAACACGGCCGTCTACCTCGACGGCAGCCAGGACCTCTACCCGGGCACCGCGCTCATGGCCGACCGGCTGATCAAGGCCGGCATCGACCGGGCGGACGGCTTCTTCCTCAACACGGGGGCCTTCCACCCCACGGAGAGGAACGTCGCGTACGGCAAGGCGCTGTCGGCCTGCGTCAGCGTCCAGCGGGCCACGGGCGCCAAGGACTGCCCGTCGGACGGGAAGGTGGACCCGGCGACGATGCCCCACTTCGTGGTCGACACCGCCAGGAACGGCCAGGGCTCGTGGTCCCCGCCGCCGAAGAAGTACCCCGACCCGCAGACGTGGTGCAACCCGCCGGGCCGGGGCGCCGGCGACCGGCCCACGACCGACACGGGTGAGGAGCTGGTGGACGCCTACCTGTGGATCGCGCGGGCGGGCTCGTCCAGCGGCCGGTGCCGGCGCGGGGAGGGCGGGGAGAAGGACCCCGAGCGCGGCGTCGTGTCCCCGGAGGCCGGTGAGTGGTGGCCGGATCTGGCGCTGGAGAGGGCCGAGAAGGCCAACCCGCCATTGTGACGGGCCGGGGCAAGCCCGAGGTTGCGCCCATGTTAAGCGGACGTTAGATCTTGGCGCCCTGCCCTTGTCCGAACATCCTTCTGCAGAGAGGCTCTGACCTGCACCTACTCCCCCCAGGAGGTTACCCGTGAGCAAGGCACGCGTGCCGTGGAAGGCAGTGATCGGCGGCTCCGTCGGCAATCTGGTCGAGTGGTACGACTGGTTCGTCTACACCAGCTTCGCCGTCTATTTCGCCGCGTCCTTCTTCCCTGAGGGCGACAACACGGCGAAGCTGCTCAACACCGCGGCCATCTTCGCCGTCGGCTTCTTCATGCGCCCGCTCGGCGGCTGGCTGCTCGGCCGTTACGCCGACAGGAAGGGCCGCAAGGCGGCTCTCACGCTCACCGTCACCCTCATGTCGGCCAGCGCCCTGCTGATCGCCATCGCCCCGACGTACGAGACGGTCGGCTACTTCGGCGCCGTCGTGCTGGTGGTGGCCCGCCTGCTGCAGGGGCTGTCGGTCGGCGGCGAGTACGCGGCCAGCGCCACGTACCTCACCGAGGCCACCCCGCGCGGCCGGCGCGGCTTCGCCTCGAGCTTCCAGTACGTCTCCATGACCGCCGGCCAGCTCGTCGGCCTCGGCCTGCAGATCATCCTGCAGAACACGATGTCCACGGAGGCCCTCAACTCCTACGGCTGGCGCATCCCGTTCGTGATCGGCGCCCTGGGTGCCGCGGTCGTGTTCTACCTGCGCCGCAACCTCCTGGAGACGGAGGCGTACGACGAGGAGGAGCGCGAGGTCGAGCACCAGGGCCGCGGCACGATCAAGCAGCTGCTCGCCCACAAGAAGGAAGCGCTGCTGGTCATCGCCCTGACCATGGGCGGCACGGTCGCGTACTACACCTACACCACGTACCTCACCAAATACCTCGCCATCACCGCCGGCCTGCCCAAGGAGACGGCCACGCTGGTGAGCTTCTGCGCGCTGTTCATCTTCATGTGCCTGCAGCCGCTGGCCGGTGGGCTGTCGGACCGGATCGGGCGGCGGCCGCTGCTGATCACGTTCGGGATCGGGTCGATGCTGGGCACGGTGCCGCTGATGACGGCGCTCGGCGGGGTCACGGGGTTCGCCGGCGGGCTCACGCTCTCGCTGATCGGCCTGATCATCGTCACCGGCTACACCTCGATCAACGCGGTGGTGAAGGCCGAGCTGTTCCCGACGAACGTGCGCGCGCTCGGCGTCGCCCTCCCCTACGCCATCGCGAACGCCCTGTTCGGCGGCACCGCCGAGTACGTGGCGCTGTGGTTCAAGAACAACAAGATCGAGTCCGGCTACTTCTGGTACGTCTCCGCCTGCGCCGCCGTGTCGCTCGTGGTCTACCTCACCATGCGCGAGACCAGGGACGCCGCCCTCTCCCGCGCCGAGCAGGCTTCGGAGGATGTGGTCGCGGCCCGCGTCTAACCTGACCGTATGCGAGTGCTCCTGGTCGAGGACGACGATCGGCTCGCGTCCGCGCTCACCACGGCCCTCGCCCGGCACGGCCATCAGGTCACCCGTGCCGGGCTGGCCGTCGACGCCCTCCGCCTGGCGGGGGGCGTCGATTTCGTCCTGCTCGACCTGGGCCTGCCCGACATGGACGGCCTCGACGTGCTGCGCCGCCTGCGCCGGGTGTCGGCGGTGCCGCTCATCGTGGTCACGGCCCGCACGGAGGAGCGCGAGGTGCTGCGCGGGCTGCGGTCCGGGGCCGACGACTACCTGGTCAAGCCGTTCCGCACGGTGGAGCTGATGGCCCGCATGGAGGCGGTGGTGCGGCGCGGCACCAGGCCGATGCCGGCCCGCGACGACGTGGTGAGCGTCGGCGACGTCCGCATCGACCTGGATTCCAGGCAGGTCACGGTGGCCGGCGAGCCGGTGACGCTGACGCGGCGGGAGTTCGACGTGCTGGCGATGCTGGCGCGCGAGCCGGGCGTGGTGCGCGGCCGGGAGGAGATCCTCGACGAGGTCTGGGGCGATCCGCTGCTGTCGGCGTCCCGCTCGCTCGACGTGCACGTGGCCAACCTGCGTTCCAAGACCGGCCGTCCGGGGCTGGTGGAGACGCTGCGCGGCACCGGCTACCGGCTGGGCTCGACGGCGTGAACTCCCGCCTGGTGGTCACGTTCACCACGCTGATCGTCTTCCTGATCGCGGCGCTGGCCGTGCCGCTGGGCCTCGCCTACGCCTCCCACCGGACGAACCGCCTGCTCCTCGACCGCCGCGCCGACGCCACCCGCTTCGCGGAGCTGGCCGACCAGGCGGCCAGGGAGGACGACCGCTCGGGGCTGATCGCCGAGATCGACCGCTACGCCGAGCTCTACGGGGCGGCGGTACGCGTACGCGACCGCGACGGCTCCGTCCTGGCCACCGCGGGCCGCTTCGAGGCCGACGACCGGGAGGCCACCCGCCTGGCGCTGTCCGGCCGCACGACCGAGGACCTGCCCACGATCAGCCCGTTCGGACCGGCCACGGTGCTGCTGGCCGAGCCCGCGGGCCGGGACGCGCAGCTGTCCGGCGTGGTGCTGCTGGAGGCCCCGACAGACCGGGCCAGGCAGGACGTGTCGCTGGTGTGGGGCGCGCTGCTGGTCGGCGCGCTGGTGGCGCTGGGCTACTCGGCGCTGGTGGCCAGGCGGCTGGCCCGCTGGATCCTGCGGCCCGTCACCGAGCTCGACCGCACCACGCAGGCCATCGCGCAGGGCAGGCTCGACGCGCGGGCGCATCCCGGCGCCGGGCCCTCCGAGCTGCGGCGGCTGGAGGAGCGCTTCAACACCATGGCCGACGCGGTCTCCAACGCGATGGAGCGGCAGCGGGCGTTCGTGGCGGACGCCTCCCACGAGCTGCGCACCCCGCTCACGGTGCTCGGGTTGCGGCTGGAGAACCTGGAGCCGCATCTGCGGGGTGAGGGCACGGCCGAGTTCGAGGAGGCGATGGCGGAGCTGGACCGGCTGGCGCTGCTGGTGGAGGACCTGCTGGCGCTGGCGAAGGTGGAGGCGGGCGCGGGCGTCGAGGGCAAGGAGATCCCGCTGGCGCCCCGGCTGGGGACCTGGCGGGAGGTGTACGCGGCCAAGGGCGTCCACCTCATAACCGAAATTTCGGAAATGGCGGTGGTTCCTGAGGCGGCGGCCAGGGTCGCGGACATCGCGCTCGACAACGCCCAGAAGTTCGTGCCCGAGGGCGGCACCGTCACGGTCACCCTGGAGGACGGGGTGCTGCGGATCGCGGACGACGGGCCCGGGCTCGGCGAGGAGGAGCGGGCGGAGGCGCTGGGACGGTTCTGGCGGTCCGGGGCCCACGCGAACGTGGTGGGCAGCGGCCTGGGCCTGGCCATCGCCGCCGAGCTGGCCAGGGCGTGCGGGGCCACGCTGGCGCTGCTGCCCGCCGTACCGCACGGTCTGGTCGTGGAGCTGCGCCTGAGGGCTCAGCCGTAGGCGGAGCGGTAGTAGCGGGCGGCGCCCGGGTGGAGCGGGACGACGCCGGTGCCGATGGCATAGCGCACGTCGAGCCGCCCGCCGGGCGCCGACGGGGCCTGGAGGCGGTCGCGGGCGCCGAAGAGGGTCTCGGTGATCGAGTACGCCAGATCGTCCGGGAGCGTGGCCCGGCACATCAGGTAGCTGGGGGTGCCGATGGTCGGCACCGGCCGGCCGACGCCGTACACGCCGGCGGGCACCAGCCCGTGCTCGTAGAGCGGGCCGAACCGGCGGCGCAGGACCGTCACCAGCGGCTCCAGCGGCACGAGCTCGATGTCCTTCAGCGCGGCCAGGACCGGCGTGGGCACCCCGCCCGACCAGAAGAACGCCTCGATCCCGCCGTCGCGCAACGCCTGGACCGACTCGTCCAGGCCCAGCCTGCTGACCTCGGCGGGCTCGGCCAGGTCGGCCACCGCCAGCACGCGGGTGGCGGTCACCGCGGTGCCCGAGCCCTCCAGCCCGATGGAGACCGCCCGACCCGCCAGGTCCTTGACCGCCGCGATGCCGGAGCCCCGCCGCACCACCAGGTGGACGTAGTTCATGTACACCCTGGCCAGCGCGGAGACCGGCTGGTGGCGCACCCTGACGGCGTCGTCGGCGCTGTCGGCCAGCGCGAACGCCACGTCGGCCCGCCCGTCGGTCATCATCGTCAGGTTCTGCACACTGGCCGCGGTCTTCATCACCCGCACCGTGAGCCCGTCCTGCCGCAGCTCCCGCGCGAGCCCGTCGCCGAGTTGCTCGTAGATCCCGCCCGTCACACCCGTCGCCAGCCGCAACTCGGTCCGCCTGCCGTCGGCGGCCGAGCACCCGGCCGCCAGCGCGGCGAGCCCGAGGAAGGCACGGCGAGATATCGGCATGAAATTACGTTATCCGGTCCACCAGAATGGACATGTGAGCGAACGGGACGCACGCCTACTCATCGCCTCAGAGCTGACGATGTTCCTGCCGGTGAGCCGGCGCCAGGAGTGGCAGCGGGTGACGCCGGACGGCACCTCGACGCTGGGTCACCACGTCGAGTCGCTCGGCATCCCGCTGACCGAGGTGGGGCCGATGGTCGCCGACGGCCGCGGGGTGCCGCCGTCGTACCAGCTCGTGGCCGGTGACGTGGTGGAGGTCCACCCGGTGCCCCGCCCGCAGCCGCTGCCGGAGGAGCCGCGGTTCCTGCTGGACGTGCACCTGGGCACGCTGGCTCGGCGGCTGCGGCTGCTCGGCATCGACACGGCCTACCACAACGACATGGACGACCCCTCGCTGGTGGTGCAGGCCAACGAGGAGCACCGGGTGCTGCTCACGCAGGACCGCGGCCTGCTGCGCCGCCGCGCGCTGTGGCTGGGCGCGTACGTACGCGGCTCCCGCCCCGCCGACCAGCTCCGCGACCTGCTCGAACGCTTCACCCCGCCGCTGCGCCCGTGGACGCGGTGCACGGCGTGCAACGGCGAGCTGCGGCCGGTCGCCAAGCAGGAGATCGCGCCGCTGCTGGAGGCGGGCACGGAGCGCAACTACGACGCGTACGGGCGGTGCGGCGAGTGCGGCCAGGTCTACTGGCGCGGCGCGCACAGCGACCACCTGGAGGAGATCATCAGGTCGGCCCGCGCCTGGACCGCCTAGCGGCAGAGGGTGAAGGGCTCGACGCCGGGCAGGTGGCGGGCCCACTCCTGGGCGGTGAGGGTACGTCCGGCACGCCGGCAGACGGCGCCGGCCACCCGGTCCCCGTCGAGTTCGTGGGTGCGCAGCGTGCCGTCCGGCGTGACGCTGTAGACCCTCCTGCCGTCCGGTGAGAAGGCCAGCCGGCCGCTCCCGGCCGCCTGGAACGACCGGAGACCGTCGAAGATCATGCCCAGCGGGTGGTTGTGCGGCACGTCCCACAGGCGGACGCGGTCGCCCCTCTCGTACGCGGCCAGCGTGCGCCCGTCGGGCGACCAGGCGAGCTGCGCGACGTCGCTGTCCGGCACGGCGGGGAAGCTCGCCAGCCGGGTGGTGACGTCCCCGTCCCAGACGGTGATCCGGTCGGGGCCGGAGAACGCCACCCGCCTGCCGTTGGGGCTGAAGGCGAAGGTGCCCTCGAGCCGCCCGGCGCCGGGGGCGGGCGGCCGTCCGGCGGCCGTCCGGGGGTCGATGAGCCGCGGTGTCACGCCCGCGAGCAGCAGGCGCCCGTCCGGGCGGAAGGCCAACTGCCCCGCTCCCGGGACCGTCGCGGTCCTGGAGGTCCCGCGTTCGAGGTCGTGCAGCTCCACCGGCAGGCCGCCGCCGGTGCCCCAGGGTGAGAGCGCGAGGGTGCGGCCGTCCGGGCTGAAGGCGACCTTGTCGACCCCGTTCGCACCCTTGGTCGCGATCCGGAACTCCTGGGCCGCGGCCCCCGGCCGCACCTGGATGACGTGCACGGTGTCGTTCTCGACGAAGGCCAGGCGGCGGCCGTCGCGGCTGAACGCCATGGCCGTGCCCGTGCCCCGCCACCTGATCGAGGCCGCCAGCGGGCGTCCCGTCGCCGTGTCCCACAGGGTGAGGGCGTCGTGCTCCTTGGCCGCCAGGATCCGGGACGACGGGTCGAGCAGGACCTGGCCCTGGTCGTCGCCGCCGCCGATCGACCGGTCGAACAGCATGGAGACGTCCATCGTGAAGACGGCCCCGCCGTCACTCAGCAGCCGCAGCGCCTGCCGGTCGCCGTCGAAGCGCAGGTCGAGGATGGGGGCGGGCGACTGCCGCCGCAGCACGACGTCCCCGCCGGGCCACCGGCGGATCATCAGCTCCTTGCCCCACGCCCAGGTGGCGACGAACCGGTCGCCGAACGCGAACTCGACCGCGTCCCCCGACACGTCGCTCAGCCGCACCTCGCCCGTGGGGAGGCCGTAGATCGTGATGCCGGACTCGCCAGGCGCCCGGTTCGCGGTGACCGCCAGGACCCGGCTGTCCGCGCTGAACTCCGCCTCCAGGAGATCGGACCGAAGCGGCAGCCGCGGGACGGCCAGGCGCCTGCCGGCGCGCAGGTCCCAGAGCTGGGCGCGGCCGGTGACGCTGCTGGCGACGACGCCGAGGCGGCCGTCCGGGCTCACCGCGTCCAGCCCCGCTCCTCCGGGGGTGGTGAGGGGCCTGCGGGTGCCGATGTCCCACCAGCGCTCGACGGCGGCCGGTCCCACGGGCACGGACAGCAGCCGTCCCGTCGCGTCGAACTCCAGCTCGCCCAGCTCGCCCGCGGGCACCCCGAACCGGTCGCCGAGCGGACGGCCCGTGGCGGCGTCCCAGAGCCGTACCCCTTGATCGTCCTGGAGGGCGAGGGTGCGCCCGCCGGGGTCGATCGCCGCCTTGCGCACTCCGGTGCCCACCCCGCTGATCTCCTGGAGCAGCCGGTGCGCCGGCACGTCCCAGATCCTGGCCAGACCGGCCTGTACGGCGACGAGCGCGCGCCCGTCCTGGCCGAGCCCGTACACGGAGCCGGCGCCGCGGTACGGATCGGTGAAGACGTCGGTCACGGGCTGGGAGAGCGAGTCGTAGAGCGCCCCGCGCGTCTCCGGCAGCGACGGGCTCAGCCGCCAGGCCGCCACGGTGAGCAGCCGCGCCAGCGGCGGCTCCGACTGCCGCAGGTCGGCGGCCCGCAGGGCGAGCTCCCTGGCCAGGGCGTCGTCGCGCTGGCGTACGGTCTGCCTGCGCAGATATTCGGCCAGCCCGAGCCCGCCGAGCGCGACCGCCAGCAGCACGGCCAGGGCCGCCGCCAGCAGGCCCCGCCTCCTGGACTGCCGCCTGGTCTGCCTGGCCCCCGCGTCGAGGAACTCGCTCTCCCGCCTGGCCAGCGTGAGATCCCTGCGCTCGGAGGCCGCCCACCGCAGCGCCCTGTCGAGGTTGGAGCCGTGCAGCAGGTCGGCGGGCTTCCTGCCGTGGCCGTCCCACTGGGCGGCCGCGTCGGCGAGGCGGCGGTGCACGGGCAGGCCCTCGCGGTTGGCGGCCACCCAGTCGCGCAGCCGGGGCCAGGCCTGGATGAGCCCCGGCCGGGCCAGCTCGAACGTGGTGCCGCTCCGGGTGAGGAGGCCCGCGGCGGCGAAGACGTAGAGCAGGGCGTCCACGGCCCCGGTGTCCGGGAGCTCGTCGCGGCCGACCGGCCGCAGCTCGTCGCCGTCGATCATCCGCAGCAGGACCTCGGGAACGCTCGCCCGCTCGGCCTCGGTAAGCTCGGCGTAGAGCTCCTCGGCGACGGCCCCGAGATCGGGCTCCGCGACGGCGCTCCTGAGCTCCCCCGCCAGCGCTCCGCCCGCGGCCAGCGCGTCCCCGTCCGGCTCGCCCAGCAGCCGCAGGAGCACCGTCTTCGCCGGCGGCCGGTCGGCGGGCGCCTGGGAGAGGGCCGCCGAGACGAGCGACCCGAGCGGTTCGGGCAGCCCGCCCGCGTCCGGGCTGAAGCTCAGCACCCGCGTGACGACCGCCACCGGATCGCCCGCCTCCACGGCGTCACTCCCCCGGGCGGCGAACAGCACCACCATCCCCCACGCCCACAGGTCCGCCGCCGCCGTCGCCGCGCGCCCCTGGAACACCTCGGGCGACATGTACTGCGGCGTCCCCATGATGGGACCGGAGGTGGTCGGCCCGACCTCGCGGGCCACCCCGAAGTCGATCACGCGTGGCCCGTCGGGGCCGAGGATGATGTTGTCCGGCTTCAGGTCCCGGTGCACGATCCCGGCCCGGTGGATGGCCGTCAGCGCGGTCGCCACCCCGACGGCCAGCCGGCGCAGCCGGTCGCCCTCGTACGGCCCCGACTCCGCGACCACCTGCCGCAGGCTGGGCCCGGGGACGAACTCGCTCACGATGTACGGGGCTGGCACGTCCACCTGCGCCTCGATCACCCTGGCCGTGCAGAACGAGGCCACCCGCCGGGCCGCCGCCGCCTCCTTGGCCAGCCTGGCCCTGGCGTCGGCGCTGTCGAACCTGGGCACCTTGACCGCGACCCGCTCGCCGTCCTGCCCGTACGCCTCGTACACCACACCCTGGCCACCGGCGCCGAGCCGCCCGGCCAGCCAGTAGCGGCCCAGCCGGTGGGGGTCGGTAGGAGTGAGAGCAGCCATCAGTTGTGCCATTCTGATCGACGTCTCCTCCTCCAAGGAAGGTCGCGTGGAATTTCGCATCATGGGGCCGCTCGAAGTGCTCGACGGCGACGGCCAGGACCGCACTCCCACCGTGCCGAAGCACCGCGATCTGCTGGCGATGTTCTTGCTGAACGCCGGGCGCCCGCTCAAGGTCGAGCGGCTGCGCAGGCTGCTGTGGCCGCGCGAGGACGGCGACCGCTCCGACTCGCTGGTGCGCGGCTACGTCGGCCAGCTCCGCCAGCTCGTCGGGAAAGACGTGATCACGACCGTGGCGGGCTCGTACGTGCTGGCGCTGGGCGACGGGCAGCTCGACGTCGACCGGTTCCGGCTGCTGGTGGACAAGGGGGCCTACGAGGAGGCGCTGAGCCTGTGGCGGGGCGAGGTCCTGGAGGACGTCGACCCCGAGGGCGAGAGGTGGGTCGAGACGCGCCGGCTGCGCGAGGAGCTGGAGGAGCTGCGATTACTGGCGCTGGAGCGCCGGGTGCAGGCCGACCTGGACGCCGGCAGGCACCGCGAGCTGCTCGGTGAGCTGCGCCGGCTGACCAGGCAGCACCCGATGTGGCAGCGCTTCCGCGGCCAGTACATGCTGGCCCTCTACCGCAGCGGCCGCCGGGTGGACGCGCTGGCCGCGTACGCGGTGCTGCGTGACCAGCTCGACGGCGGGCTCGCGATCGAGCCCGACTCCGAGCTGCAGCTGCTCTACCACCGCATGCTGCACGACGACGTGTCGCTGCACGTCTCGGCCGGCCCGCCGGTGCTGCTGCCGCCCGACGTGACCGGCTTCACCGGCCGGGGCGAGCTGCTCGACGAGGTGGTGGGCGGCCACGTCGTGGTGCACGGGCAGGCGGGCGCGGGCAAGTCGGCGCTGGCCGTGCACGCGGCCTGGCGGGAGCGGGAGAGCTTCCCCGACGGCATCCTGTACGCCGACCTGCGCGAGACGACCACCCCGTCGGCCGTGCTGGAGGACTTCCTGCGCTGGCTGGGCTGCCCGGCCCAGGCGATCCCGGCGTCGCCGGAGCAGCGGGAGAGGCTCTTCCGCACCTACACGGCCAACCGCAGGCTGCTGGTGCTGCTCGACAACGCCTCGGGCGAGGCGCAGGTGCGGCCGCTGCTGACCTCGTGCCCGACGATCGTGACCAGCCGGTCCTCGCTCGGCGGCCTGACGGGCGCGCGGCGGCTGTCGGTGGGCGTGCTCGGCGCCGGCGAGGCCATCGACCTGCTGGTGAGCGGCTCGGGCCGGCCGGCCGACGACGCCATGACCCGGCTGGCCCGCTTCTGCGGCGGCCTGCCGATCGCGCTGCGCATCGCCGGCTCCCGGCTGGCGGCCCGGCCGGAGTGGACCGTCGACTACCTGGTGGGCCTGCTGGAGGACGAGCACGAGCGGCTCGACCGGCTGCACGCGGGTGACCAGGCGGTGCGCAGTGTGTTCGCGATCGGCTTCGACGGGCTGCCCGAGTCCGCCCGCCTGACGCTGCGGGGGCTCGGCGCGCTGTCGGCCCCCGACTTCGCCGACTGGGTGACCGAGCACCTCGGCGGGCAGGCCGAGGCGCTGGTGGACGCGGGCCTGCTGGAGACGCACGGCGTGGACGTGGCGGGCCAGGTCCGCTACCGGCTGCACGACCTGACCAGGCTCTTCGCCCGCGAGCAGCCCGTGCCGGGCGTGCTGGGGCGGCTGTCGGAGGTGGTGCTGGCCAGGGTGCGGGCCTCGCGGTTCTCGCTGGTGTCGGGCGATCCGGCCACGGCCGTGGCCACCAGGGACATCAGGGAGTCGGTCGAGTGGCTGGCGGCCGAGCGGGCGTTCCTGGTGAGCCTGGTCGCCGACCTGCACGCGGCGGGGCTCGACGAGGGGTGCTGGCGGCTGGCGCACCTGCTGGCTCCCTACCTGGAGCGCCACCGGTTCCTGGACGACTGGCGGGCGGTGGCCGCGCGGGCGCTGGAGGCGGCGCGGCGCTCGGGCGACGACCGGGGCGAGGCGCTGGTCCTGCTGGACCAGGGCGACCTGCACCTGGCCGAGCGGGAGTGGGAGCTCGCGCACGGGCGGCTGCGGCTGGCGCTGGGCATGTTCCTGCGGCAGGGCCGGACCCGCGAGGTGAACCACACCAGGCGCCGGCTCGGCCGCGTCCACCTGGAGCAGGGGCGGCTGGAGGACGCCGAGCGGGCCCTGCGCACCTGCCTGGAGGGCGCGGACAACCAGCGGGACGCCGCCGACGCCGAGCGCGTGCTCGGGGCCGTGCTGCGCCGCGCGGGGCGGCTCGACGAGGCCGCCGAACGCCTGCGGGCCGCCGTCAAGCACCTGGAGGAGCTGGGCGACCGGCACCGGCAGGCCGACACGCTGCTCGACCTGTCCGCGACGCACCTGGCGCAGGCCGCCAAATCGGACGCCAGGGCCGCCGCCGAGCAGGCGAGGAGCATCGCCGTACGCCTCGGCGACCGGCTGCTGGACGCGCACGCCCTGCTGGCCCTGGCCAGGGTGAACCGGGCCGAGGGCGCGGCGGGGCGGGCGCGGGAGCTGGCCGGGGCGGCGCTGGAGGTGTTCGAGCGGACCGGCGACCGCCAGGGCGCCGCCAACGCCCGCGCCCTGCTGGCCCAGGGTTAGACCGCGAGCAGGCGGCGGACGTCCTCCCGGTGCAGCTCCTCGGCGGCCCCGGTGCGCACGACGTGCCCGCCGTCGAGGATGACGAACGTGTCGGCCAGCCGCAGCGCGATGTCCAGGTACTGCTCCACGAGCAGCACGGCCAGCCCTGCGGCGTGCAGCCGCTCGATCGCCGCCTCGATCTCCAGGATGATCGACGGCTGGATGCCCTCGGTCGGCTCGTCGAGTATGAGCATCCTGGGCCTGGTGACCAGGGCCCGGGCCATGGCGAGCTGCTGCTGCTGGCCGCCCGACAGGTGGCCGGCGCTCCGTTTGAGCAGCGGCTTGAGCGCGGGGAACACATCCAGGGCCTCGTCGATGGCCTCCCTGGTCACCTTGGCGGCCTCCATGGTGACCAGCAGGTTGCCCAGGACCGAGAGCTGGGGGAAGCACTGATGGCCCTGGGGGACGTACCCCATGCCGAGCCTGACCCGCTCGTGCGGTTTCAGCCGGGTGATGTCGCGGCCGTCGAACGTGACCGTGCCGGCCGTCGCCGGGATCACGCCCATGACGGTGTTGAGCAGCGTGGTCTTGCCGACGCCGTTGCGTCCCATGACGCACACGAGCTGTCCCGGCCCGACCTCCAGAGAGACCCCGAACAGTACGCGTGCCCTCCCGTACCCCGACTCAAGGCCGGTCACCGACAGCATCGCTGGCCCTCCTCCCCAGGTAGACCTCCTGCACGCGGGGGTCGGCGCTGACCTCGTCGACCGACCCCTCCACGAGCACCCTGCCCTCGTGCAGCACGGTCACCGTCGAGGCGTGCCGCCGAAGGAACTCCATGTCGTGCTCCACCACGATCACCGTGTGGTCGGCGGCGATCTGGGTGAGCAGCTCCCCCGTGCGCTCCCGTTCGTCGCTGGACATGCCCGCCACCGGCTCGTCCAGGAGCAGCAGCCGGGGGCGCTGCGCCAGCAGCATGCCGATCTCCAGCCACTGGCGCTGACCGTGCGAGAGAACACCGGCCGAACGTTCGGCGAGATCTTCGAGTCCGGTCCTGGCCAGCGCCTCCTCGACGGCCTCCGACACGCCCTTGCGCCGCCTGGCCAGCGACCAGAGCGGCTTGCGGAAGCTGGCCGCGAGGTCGAGGTTCTCGACCACGCTCAGCTCCTCGAACACGACCGACGTCTGGAACGTGCGGCCGACGCCCAGGCGGACGATCTGGTGCTCCTTCCTGCCGACCAGGTCGTGCTCGCCGAACCGCACGCTGCCCGCCGCCGGCCTGGTGAGCCCGGTGATCACGTCGATCAGCGTGGTCTTGCCCGCGCCGTTGGGCCCGATCAGGAAGCGCAGCTCGCCCTCGGGCACGGTCAGGTCCACGCCGTCGAGCGCCCGGAACCCGTCGAACACGACCTGGACGTCACGCAGTTCGAGCACGCCGCCACCTCCCCACCAGGCCCACGATCCCCTTCGGGGCGAGCGTCATGACCAGGATGAACAGCGCTCCCTGCAGGTAGAGCCAGCCGTCGGCGAACTGCTCGCTGAACGCCGTCTTGGCGTAGCCCATGACGACCGCGCCGAGCACCGCGCCGGCCAGCGCGTGCCGCCCGCCGACCGCCACCGCGACGACCAGCTCCAGCGAGGGCACGACGCCGAGCAGCGCGGGCGAGATGATGCCGACCACCGGCACGAACAGCGCGCCCGCCAGCCCCGCCATGCCCGCCGAGGCGGCGAAGGTGACGGTCTTGACCAGGGCCGGGTCGTAGCCGAGGAAGCGCACCCGGTCCTCGCCGTCCCTGACGGCGACGAGGAGCCGGCCGTAGCGGCTGTTCACGAGCTGGCGGGTGGCGAGGTAGAGGACCCCGAGGACGACCGCCACCACGAGGTAGAGCGTCCGCTGCGTGGAGTCCTCGGCCAGGTCCTGGCCGAACAGCTCGAAGAAGTTCGTCATGCCGTTGGTGCCGCCGGTCAGGCCCTGCTGGCCGATGAGCAGGATGACCAGGGCGGCGGCCAGCGCCTGGGTGAGGATCGCGAAGTACGCGCCCCGTACCCGCTGCCGGAACACCAGCGCGCCCAGCAGCAGCGCGATCGCCACGGGTCCGAGCACGGCCATGGCGAGGGCGAATATGGGGTTGGCGAACGGCGCCCACAGCGCGGGCAGCCGCTCCACCCCGCTCCACACCATGAAGTCGGGCAGCCCGCCGCCGGCCTCGGTGAGCTTGAGGTACATCGCCATGGCGTAGCCGCCGAGCCCGAAGAAGACGCCCTGGCCGAGGGTGAGCATGCCGCCCTGCCCCCAGGCCAGCCCGATCCCGAGCGCGACGATCGCGTAGCAGAGGTATTTCGCCAGCAGCCCCAGCCGGAACGGCTCCAGCAGCAGCGGGGCCGCCACCAGGGCGATCACGGCCACGGTCGCGAAAGGCAGATTTCTCTTGATCATGTGAGCACCCTCGACCGGAGCACGAACATGCCCTGCGGGCGCACCTGCAGGAACGCGATGATCACGGCGAACACGATGACCTTCGCCAGGGAGGCGTCCGACCAGAACTCGGCGTAGGAGTTCAGCAGCCCCAGCCCGATCGCGGCCAGCACGGCGCCGCGCAGCTGCCCGAGCCCGCCCGCCACGACGACGAGGAACGCGTCCACGATGTAGTACGTGCCGAGCGCCGGCCCGACGGGCCCGATCAGCGTCAGCGCCACCCCGGCCACGCCCGCCAGCCCGGACCCGATGAAGAACGTCAGCATGTCCACCCGGCCGGTGTCGATGCCGCTGGTCGCGGCGAGCTGCCGGTTCTGCACGACGGCCTGGGTCCGGCGGCCGAGCCCGGTGCGGTTGAGGTACAGCCAGACCGCCACCACGCCGGCGATCGCGAGCCCCATGATGAACAGCCGGTTGTAGGGCAGGATGCCCACCCCGCCCGCGAGCCAGGAGGGGGCGGGCACCTGCACGTTCGGCGCGCCGAACAGGTCGCGGGCGAGCTGCTGCAGCACCAGGCTGACACCCCAGGTGAGCAGCAGCGTGTCCAGCGGGCGGCCGTAGAAGTGCCTGATGGCGGCCCGCTCCAGGATCAGCCCCATGAGCCCCGCCACCAGGAACGCCGCCGGCAGCGCGAGCACCAGGTCCTGCAGCAGGAACGCGGTGTACGCGCCCGCCATGATGAACTCGCCGTGCGCCATGTTGATCACGCCCATCTGCCCGAACGTGAACGTCAGCCCGAGCGCGATGAGCAGCAGCACCGCCCCGATGGACAGGCCGATGGGGAGCTGGTTGAGGAAGGCTGGCATCACTGCCCCGCCGCCAGGCCGGAGGCCCAGGAGTAGCCCTTGAGGTACGGGTCCGGCTTGATCGGCTTGCCGGAGTCCCACACCTGCTTGATCAGGCCGTCGGGCTGGACGATGCCGATGCGGGCGGTCTTGTACATGTGCTGGTTCTCGCCGTCGATGGTGACCAGGCCCTCGGGGCGTTCGAGCGAGATGCCGGGCGCGGCCTTCTTGACCGCCTCGACCTCGGTGCTGCCCGCCTTCTTGACCGCCTCGGCCCACAGGTAGACCGCGTTGTAGCCGGCTTCCATGGGGTCGGAGGTGACCTTGTTCTGCCCGTACTTGGCCTTGTACGCCTTGACGAACGCGTCGTTGGCCGGGGTGTCGGTGGTCTGGTAGTAGTTCCAGGCGACCGGCTGGCCCACGATGTTGTCCACGCCGATGCCGGTGACCTCCTCCTCGGCGACGCTCACCGACAGCACCGGCATGCTGTCGGCGGACGCGCCCGCGCTCTTGAGCTGCTTGAAGAAGGCCACGTTGCTGTCGCCGTTCAGGGTGTTGAAGACGGCGTCCGGCTTGGCCTGCATGACCTTGTTGACCAGCGTGGAGTATTCGGTGTGGCCGAGCGGCGTGTACTCCTCGCCGAGGATCTCCATCCCGTTCGCCGCCGCGTACGCCTTGATGATCTTGTTCGCGGTCCGCGGGAAGACGTAGTCGCTGCCCACCAGGAACAGCTTCTTCTTGCCCTGCTCCTTCAGGTAGTCGAGGCCGGGGATGATCTGCTGGTTGGTGGTGGCGCCCGTGTAGAAGATGTACGGCGAGCTCTCCAGCCCCTCGTACTGCACCGGATACCAGAGCAGGGCCTTGTGGCGCTCGAAGACCGGCAGCATCGCCTTCCTGCTGGCCGAGGTCCAGCCGCCGAAGACGGTGGCGACCTTGTCCTGCCTGATCAGCTTGGTGGCCTTCTCCGCGAACGTGGGCCAGTCGGAGGCGCCGTCCTCCACCACGGGGACGAGCTGCTTGCCGAGCACGCCGCCGGCCTTGTTGATCTCTTCTATGGCCAGGAGTTCGGCGTCGCGGACGGTGACCTCGCTGATCGCCATCGTGCCGCTGAGCGAGTGGAGAAGGCCCACCTTGATCTCCTTGGAGTCGGCGGGCTTGGCATTCGATCCGCAGGCCGCGAGGGCTAACACCAAGGTGGCGGAGACAATCGGACGGGAGATGCGCACAGCCGTTTCCTTCCTGCCGACCGTTACTGGGAGAAAGGTGACTCCGCGAGATTTCCCGAGTAGATCGCGATTGTTAAGACGCGTTTGCCGGGTGTTCACAAATGCACTTAATCCGAAATATGGGGGTTGAGTCGCAGTGCGAAACCAACACGACATGCCCCGGCAACAGCCACGAAACCGCCGGTTCCTATGGTCCGGCCATGCGGCTTACCTCACACGAGCAGGAACGGCTGCTCATCCACGTCGCCGCCGGGGTGGCGCGCGAGCGGCAGGCCAGAGGCCTGCGCCTGAACCATCCCGAGGCTACCGCCATCATCGCGTCGTTCCTCATGGAGGGCGCCAGGGACGGGCGCTCCGTGGCCGACCTGATGGAGGCCGGACGGTCGGTGCTCGGCCGGGCCGACGTCATGGAAGGCGTGCCGGAGATGCTGGAGAGCGTGCAGATCGAGGCGACGTTCCCCGACGGCACGAAGCTGGTCACCGTACACAGGCCGATCCCGTGATCCCGGGCGAGTACGTGCACCCCGAGGGCGCTCACACCCTCAACCCCGGGCGCGAGCGCCGCACGCTGCGGGTGGTGAACACGGCGGACCGGCCGGTGCAGGTGGGCTCGCACTACCACTTCGCGGCCGCCAACCCGGGGCTGGAGTTCGACAGGAAGGCGGCCTGGGGCATGCGGCTGGACGTGCCGGCGGGGACGGCGGTCAGGTTCGAGCCTGGCGTCGAGCGCGACGTGACGCTCGTGCCGCTGGCGGGCAACCGGGTCGTGCCCGGGCTGCGGCCGGAGTGGGCGGGGCCGCTCGATGGCTGACATCTCGCGCGCCCGGTACGCGGCGCTCTACGGCCCCACGGTCGGCGACCAGATCCGGCTGGCCGACACCGACCTGTTCATCGAGGTCACCGAGGACCTGTCGGTCGGGCCCGCCGGGCCGGGCGACGAGGCGGTGTTCGGCGGCGGCAAGGTCATCCGCGAGTCCATGGGACAGGCGCGGACCACCCGGGCGCAGGGCGCGGCCGACCTGGTCATCACCGGCGCGGTGATCCTCGATCACTGGGGTGTGGTCAAGGCCGACGTCGGCATCCGCGACGGCCGCATCTACGCCATCGGCAAGGCCGGCAACCCCGACACGATGGACGGCGTCGACCTGGTCATCGGGCCGTCCACGGAGGTGCTCGCGGGCAACGGCAAGATCCTCACCGCCGGGGGCGTCGACTCGCACGTCCACCTGATCTGCCCGCAGGTCCTCGACGAGGCGATCGCCTCCGGCGTCACCACGATCGTCGGCGGCGGCACCGGGCCCGTCGAGGGCACCAAGGCGACGACCGTCACCGGCGCCTGGTACCTGGGCCGGATGCTGGAGTCGCTGGACGCGTACCCGCTGAACTTCGCGCTGCTCGGCAAGGGCAACACGGTCTCCGCCGACGGCCTGATGGAGCAGCTCGAGGCCGGGGCCTCCGGCTTCAAGCTGCACGAGGACTGGGGCTCGACGCCGGCCGCCATCGACGCCTGCCTGAGCGTGGCGGACGCCTCGGGGGTGCAGGTGACGCTGCACACGGACACGCTGAACGAGGCGGGGTTCGTGGAGTCGACGCTGAAGGCCATCGGGGATCGGATGATCCACGCGTACCACACCGAAGGGGCCGGCGGCGGGCACGCTCCCGACATCATCCGCGTCGCCTCCTACCCCAACATCCTGCCCTCCTCCACCAACCCCACCCGGCCGCACACCGTCAACACGCTGGACGAGCACCTCGACATGCTCATGGTGTGCCACCATCTCAACCCGTCGATCCCGGAGGACCTGGCCTTCGCCGAGTCGCGCATCAGGCCGGCGACGATGGCCGCCGAGGACGTGCTGCACGATCTGGGGGCGATCTCGATGATCGGCTCGGACTCGCAGGCGATGGGGCGGATCGGGGAGACGATCATCCGTACGTGGCAGACGGCGCACGTCATGAAGGGCCGCCGGGGGTCGCTCGGTGGGCCCGCGGACAACCTGCGAGCCCGCCGCTACATCGCGAAATATACGATTTGTCCGGCTATCGCCCACGGGCTGGACGGCGAGGTCGGCTCCGTCGAACGCGGCAAGCTCGCCGACCTCGTCCTCTGGGACCCGGCGTTCTTCGGGGTCAAGCCCGACCTCGTCCTCAAGGGCGGCGTGGTGGCCTGGGCGCAGATGGGCGACGCCAACGCCTCCATCCCGACGCCGCAGCCGGTGCTGCCCCGTCCCATGTTCGGCGCCTCACCGGTGACCGCCGCCGCCACCTCGCTCCACTTCGTCGCGCCGGTGGCCCTGGAGTCGGGCCTCGCCGACCGGCTGTCCGTACGCCGCCGCCTGGCTCCGGTGGCCGACGTACGACGGCGCGGCAAGTCCTGGATGCCGCTCAACGACGCCATGCCCCGGATCGAGGTGGCGCCCGACACGTTCGAGGTCCGCATCGACGGCGACCTCGTCGAACCGGCCCCCGCCACCCGCCTTCCCATGGCCCAGCGCTACTTCCTCTTCTGATGCCATGAACCCAGCGCTGCTCCTCCTCGCCGACTCCCGCCTCCCGGCCGGCGGCCACGCCCACTCGGGCGGCACCGAACAGGCCATCACGTCGGGAGCGGTCTCCGACGTGCCCTCACTGGCGCGTTTCCTCCGCGGCCGCCTCCACACCACCGGCTCCCTCGCCGCCACCCTCACAGCCGCCGCCCACACCCAGGCCACCACCCCATCACCTCAGCCGCCCACCAGCGCGAGCAGCACCACTGGGGCGGGGGCCGACGCCGAAGTCGGTCAGGTCGCGGCCGGGGCGCCGTGGGTGCTGCTCGACGCCGAGGTCGATGCCAGGACCGCCGCCCCCGCCCAGCGGGACGCGTCCAGGACCCAGGGCAGGCTCCTCCTCAGGGTCGCCCGCCGCGTGTGGCCGTCACCGGTGCTCGATGAGTTGGCGCGAGCCGTACCGAGCCCCCATCACCCGATCGCCCTCGGAGCGGTGGCGTACGCGGCGGGCGCCACGGCCGAGGAGGCGGCCATGGCGGCGGCGTACCATGCGATCAGCGGGCCCGCCACGGCGGCGGTGCGGCTCCTGGGCCTCGACCCGGTGGCCGTGCACGGGCTCCTGGCCGACCTCACCCCCGACCTCACGGCCGTCGCCACCGAAGCCCACCTCGCCGTGACGAACGCCCGCTCCACCGCTCACCCCGACGTGACGACCGCCCGCTCCACCGCTCACCCCGACGTGACGAACGCCGACTCAACCGCCCACCCCGGCCCCACGAGCCAGACCCCGGACCCCGCGGACCCGCTCCCCTGGTTGGCGGCGCTCCCTGCGTACTCGTCCCCAGCCCTTGACCTCCTGGCCGAGCAGCACGCGCGCGCCGAGGTCAGGTTGTTCGTCTCCTAAGGAAGGATCCCCAGACATGGGTGCCAATCACGACGACCACCACCACGCCCCCGACGGCCGCGGCCGGGCGCTGCGGCTCGGGGTGGGCGGCCCGGTAGGGAGCGGCAAGACGGCCCTGGTGGCCGCGCTGTGCAGGACGCTGGGCCCGTCGCTGTCCCTCGGGGTGGTGACGAACGACATCTACACCACCGAGGACGCCGACTTCCTGCGCCGGGCGGGCGTGCTCGACCCCGAGCGCATCCTCGCCGTCGAGACCGGTTGCTGCCCCCACACCGCCATCCGCGACGACATCGCCGCGAACCTCGACGCCGTGGAGACCCTGGAGCACCGCTTTGGCCCGCTGGACCTGGTGATCGTGGAGAGCGGCGGCGACAACCTGACGGCCACGTTCAGCCGTGGGCTGGCGGACAGGCAGATCTTCGTCCTGGACGTGTCGGGCGGCGACAAGGTGCCGCGCAAGGGCGGTCCGGGGGTGACGACGGCGGACCTGCTGGTCGTCAACAAGACGGACCTGGCCCCGATGGTGGGCGCCGACCTGGGCGTGATGGATCGGGACGCGGCGGCCGTACGCGGTGACAGGCCGGTGCTGTTCACCTCGATCAGGCAGGAGCCCACCGCCGCCACGGTCGCTTCCTGGGTGTCCGAGCAGGTGACGGCCTGGTCCCACACCCACGCGGCCGCCGTCTCCTGATGCCCGCCAGCGCCCGGCCCGGCCGCCGCGGGATGAGGGCGAGCGCCGCCGTCGCGACGGCCTCGTCCCCGGACGGCCGGACCCTCATCCGCCGGCTGGCCTCGGCGCCCCCGCTGACGCTGCGCCAGACGGGGCCGTACACCGTGCATCTCATCTCCACGGCGGCGGGCCCGCTCGGCGGCGACCGGCTCTCCCTGGACCTGGACGTCGCCCCGCGCACCACCCTGGAGCTGGGCTCGGTCGCCAGCACCCTGGTCCTGCCGGGGGACGGCACGTCCGAGATGCTGATCACCGCCCGGGTGGGGGCGGGCGCCACACTCCGCTTCACCCCGGAGCCCACGGTGCTCGCCGCCGGGTGCGAGCATCGGCTCCTGGTACGCCTCGAGCTGGCGGCGGACGCCGAGGTGCTGTGGCGCGAGGAGATCGTCTTCGGCCGCCACGGCGAGGTCTCGGGGCGTTGCCACGCCCGCTTCGACGCGACGTGCGACGGCCGCCCGGTGCTCCGGCAGGAGTTCACCGTGGGCGACCCGGCCGTGGACACCTCCCCGGCCGTCTATGGCTCTGCCCGCTGCGTCGGCACCACGTTCCTCACGACGTCCGCCAAGGAGCCGGTGGTGGCCGAAGGCGTCGCCGTCCTGCCCCTGGCCGGTCGGGGCACGCTCGTGTCCGCCTTGGCCGCGGACGCCGTCCAGCTCCGCTCCCGCCTCGAATGGGGCGAACGCACCACCCTCACCCCGGAGCCCTGACCTGGCGAACCCATTAAGACAAGAGCGGCACCCCCGTATCGCCCAGCCCCGGCGGCCGATGACGGCGCCCGGTAGCGGCTGCGGCGGTTGGCGGTGATGGTGACGACCCCGTTGCGTTCGGTGGTGGGAGGCGCGGGTCCGGCTTACAGTGATCGTGTGGCCGATTACCTCCAGCCCGCCCCCGCCAAACCGGCGGCCCGTCGCGGCTACGCCCTGGCCGTCGTGGTGGCCGGAGCGCTGCTGGTGTTCTGCGCCGTCCTGCCGTGGTCCGGGCTCGAGGTGCGCAGCGAGCTGATCGGCGGCGGGCTGGCCAACGACATCCGCGGCATCGACGACACGTTCGGCGTCTACACGCTGGTGGCGGGCCTGGCGGCGCTGGGCTGCGGCATCGCCGGGCTGCTCACCCGCCCCAGGGTCGCCGCCCTGGCCGCCGTCCCGGGGGCGGTGGCGGTGGCGGTGCTGGTGCTCTTCATGACCGACGGGAGCGGCGTCCGTGACCGGCTCTCCTTCGACCTGGGCCAGGTGCTGTCGGTCGGGCCGGTGATCAAGTTCGGCTGGTTCGCGGCCATGGGCTGCGCGGTGGCGGTCGTCGTACTGTCCGTCGTAGCGCTGCTCCGCCGCCCCTGAGCTGGTCCGCCGGCCCCGAGCTGATCAGTCGTAGAAGCCCAGGCGCCGCAGCTGCTTGGGGTCGCGCTGCCAGTCCTTGGCCACGCTGATCCGCAGGTCCAGGTAGACGCGGGTGCCGAGCAGGGCCTCGATCTGCTTGCGGGCCTTGGTGCCCACCTCGCGCAGCCGCTCGCCCTTGTGCCCGATGACGATCGCCTTCTGCGAGGGCCGCTCCACGAACAGGTGCGCGTAGATGTCCAGCAGGTCGTCACGCCCCTCCCGGGGCATCATCTCGTCGACGACCACGGCGATCGAGTGGGGCAGCTCGTCGCGTACGCCCTCCAGCGCCGCCTCCCTGATCAGCTCGCCCACCAGCACCTGCTCGGGCTCGTCGGTGAGCTGGCCGTCCTCGTAGAGCGGCGGCGACTCGGGCATGTGCTCGATCAGCACGTCGGCCAGCACGTCGAGCTGCTCGCCCGACTGCGCCGACACCGGCACGATCGCGGCGAACTCCCCCACCTGCGACACCGCCAGCAGCTGCTCCGCGATCTGCTCCTTGGACGCCAGGTCGCACTTGGTCACGACCGCCACGACCGGCGTCTTCTTCACCGCCGCGAGCTTGTCGGCGATGAACCGGTCACCCTTGCCGATCGGCTCGTTGGCGGGCACGCAGAAGCCGATCGCGTCGACCTCGGTCAGCGTGGACAGCACCAGGCTGTCGAGCCGCTCGCCGAGCAGCGTGCGCGGCCGGTGCAGGCCCGGCGTGTCGACGATGACGAGCTGGGCGTCGGGCCGGTGCACGATGCCCCTGATGGTGCGCCTGGTCGTCTGCGGCTTGGACGAGGTGATCGCCACCTTGCTGCCGACCAGGGCGTTCATGAGCGTGGACTTGCCGACGTTCGGCCTCCCCACGAAACAGGCGAATCCGGCGCGATGGTTGTCTGGCGAAGTCACATTCTGCATTGTGGCCTATCAGCGGGCATGCGCACGCCACCAGGCGAACGCCTGGGGCGCGGCGATCGGGGTCCAGGGCGTCGTCGGCAGCTCCGAGAACTCCTGCTCGGTCACCCATCGGTAGTCGTTGATCTCGACCCCGTCCGGCTCCGGTCCGGCGGAGCCCGGGGCGATCACGCAGGCGTAGGCGGCGATGACGTAGCCGACCTGATGGCCGTTCGGGTAGACGGTGCGGAACTCGGGGCCGCCGAACACGCCGATCAGGCCGCGTACCTCGATGTCGATGCCGAGCTCCTCGCGCAGCTCCCTGACGATGGCGTCCTCGGGCCGCTCGTCAGGGTCGATGCCGCCGCCGGGCGCGGCCCAGAGGCCGACGTCGCCGTGGCGGGCCACCAGGAGCCTGCCCGCGTCGTCGAACACGAAGCCCGCCGCCGACGGCAGCATGAGCAGCTCGGTGCCAACCTTCTCCCGCAATTTCGCCAAAAATGGCGACATCGGCATGATCAGCCCCGCAGCTTCCCGTCGGGACCGGCCACGAGCAGCGCCTTGACGCCCAGCTCCGCGGCCACGGCCTCGTCGGCGGCGCTCGGCGCGCCCTCGCTCACCAGCGCCACGGCCTCCAGGGACCGCGCGCCGCTGGAGACCGCCATGGCCACGGCCACCTGCACCGCCGACAGCGCGAGCGCGTCCAGCGCCACGTCGGTCGCCGAGTACGTACGGCCGGTCTCGTCGCGTACGGCGGCCCCTTCCGCGGACTCGTTACGCGCTCGGGCCGCCCGGGCCAGAGTGATGATCTTGCTGTCTTCAGGATCGAGTGTCACGGGAACAAGGCTACGAGAAATCCGCCAAGCGGTTTGCCCCCGCAGCCTCGACCAGGCATGACAGCAGGTTTCCTGTCAGTGGGTCCCGGTCATGGAGATGACCGCGTCGACCACCTCGCTGGTACGGGCCGCGTCCACGTCGTTCATGCCCGTGTGCACGACCGAGACCAGCGTGTCGCCCACCCGCGACAGCACGACGTCCATCGCGTACGGGTAGCCGTTCAGGCGCCCGCTCAGCCGCGCGCCCACGGTCTCGTCGGCCGCGTTCTCGACCGGGAGCTCCTGCGAGCGCAGGTCGGTGCCGGAGGACGTACGTACCTCCCGGCACGACTCCAGGGCCTCGGCCAGCGCGTCGAGGTGCTCCTCGGCCTCCCCGTCCGCGTACCGGGCCAGCCCCACCCCCGCCTGCTCCCCCAGCCCGTCACCGCGGTAGCTGACCGCCGCCTCGGCCGTCAGCGCCTGCCGCGGCGCCAGCCCCCCGACGGGCTCGAGCACGGCCTTGCAGTTGCTGTCGGCCTGCGCGAACGGCATCCGCCACGCCTGCTCGGGCCGGGCCGTGAAGCCGTCGGGCAACGGCGGCTCCTTGCTGAGCACCTCGCGCAGGTGCGCGGTGGCCTGCGCGTCGAGAGCGCTCCCCGTCCCCCCGCTGACGCAACCCCCCAGAACGCCGGCCAGCAGGGCACAGGCGATGATCTCGCGTTTCATGATTCCCCCTGGATCGCAGCCTCCCCCACCGACGAATGCGGCAATCCACCGGAGCTTCCACCAATGCGCAAAAAGGGTGCCCTCACCCGGTTTTCCGGACGAGAACACCCTTTACGCCGACCTGCGTCCCAGCCGGCTGGGCAGCCGGCCGGGACACCGTCGTTCCCCCCAGGGACATCCTCCCGCCGCGAACCCCACCCGGCGTTCGGATGCTTTCCCCTCTGACACCCACCGCACTGGATGTCGTGGTTAGAGAGTGCCCGGACCGGCTTGCAGAAGACTTGTAGAACGCTTGCGACCTTTCGTCCGCCTTCGTCCGGACCCGCCCTGAGACAGGTCAGTCGTGTTCGGCGCCGACCGGTTCGGTGTCGTCCTCCGAGGGCTTGGCACGGCGGACCACCACCGTGCTGATGCGGTTGCGGCGGCCCGCCAGGCTCTCGGCGGTGAGCATGAGCCCGGCCACCTCGGCCTGCGACCCGGCGATGGGCACCCGGCCCAGAGCGTGGGCGAGCAGCCCGCCCACGGTCTCCACGTCGTCGACCTCGATCTCCGTGTCGAACAGCTCGCCCAGCTCGTCGACCGGCATCCGGGCCGTCACCCGCATCCCGCCGTCGGACATGGGCTCGACGCGGGGCGCCTCCTGGTCGTACTCGTCGGTGATCTCGCCGACGATCTCCTCCAGCACGTCCTCGATCGTGACCAGCCCGGCGGTGCCGCCGTACTCGTCGATGACGATGGCGATGTGGATCTGGCGCGCCTGCATCTCCCGCATGAGCTGGTCGATGGGCTTGCTCTCGGGCACGTACGCGGCCGTCCGCATGATCGACTCGACCGTGTCCTCGCCTCCGCCCTCGCCGGACTCGTGGATCTTGCGGGCGATGTCCTTGAGGTAGGCGATGCCGATGACGTCGTCCTCGTTCTCGCCCACGACGGGGATGCGGGAGAACCCGCTGCGCAGCGCCAGCGACAGGGCCTGGCTGATCGACTTGCCGCGTTCGATGTGGACCATGTCGGTGCGCGGCACCATGACCTCGCGCACCAGCGTGTCACCCAGCTCGAAGACCGAGTGGATCATCTCGCGCTCGTCCGGCTCGATCACCCGGCGCTCCTCGGCCAGGTCGACCAGCTCGCGCAGCTCGGCCTCCGAGGTGAACGGCCCGTCGCGGAACCCCTTGCCGGGGGTCAGGGCGTTGCCGAGCAGGATGAGCAGCTTGGGCAGCGGGCCGAAGATGCGGGTCAGGCCGTAGACGATGGGGGCGCTGGCCAGCGCGACCGGCTCGGCGTGCTGGCGGCCCAGCGTACGCGGCATGACACCGACCACGACGTAGCTGACCACGATCATCACGACCGCGGCCCAGACGTACGCCCAGCCCTGGTCGTGCATGAGGTCGATGAACAGCAGGGTCGCGATGACCGTGGCCACCAGCTCGCAGCTCAGCCTGAGCAGCAGGAGCAGATTGAGGTAGCGGGGCGGGTCGTTGACGATGGCCTGCAGGCGCACCGCGCCCCGCCGGCCCTCACGCACGTATTCCTCGGTGCGCACCCTTGAGATGCGCGTCAGTGCCGTCTCCGCGCTGGCGATCAGGCCACCGATGATCACGAGCGCGATGGCCGACAGCAACCAGGCGTTCACCGCGGGTTGCGCACCTCCTGCCACGACTCCAGGAGCCGGGCCTGCAGGCCGAACATCTCCTTGTGCTCCTCGGGCTCGGCGTGGTCGTAGCCGAGCAGGTGGAGGATGCCGTGGGTGCACAGCAGCTCCAGCTCGTCGGCCGCGCTGTGGCCCGCCTCCTTGGCCTGCCGGGCTGCCACGTGCGGGCAGAGCACGACGTCGCCGAGGAGGGCCGGGTCGGCCGGGCTCTCGGAGTCGCCGCGCGCTCCGCCGCCGGGGCGCAGCTCGTCCATCGGGAACGCCAGCACGTCGGTCGGGCCCGGCTCGCCCATCCACTTCTCGTGGAGCTCGGCCATGGCGTCCTCGTCGACCACCACGATGGACAGCTCGGCGAGCGGGTTGATGCCCATCTCGCCGAGCACGTGAGCGGCCAGGGCGGAGAGCTTCTCCTCGTCGACCTCTACGCCGGACTCGTTGTTGATCTCGATGCTCATGGTCGCCGCTTCCCCCGGTGCTGGATGCTCTTGGGCTCCTGCGCGGCCTGCGTGGCGTCGTAACGCCCGTACGCGTCCACGATCTCGCTCACCAGCTTGTGACGGACCACGTCGGCGCTGGACAGGCGCGCGAAGTGGATGTCGGGGATGCCGTCGAGGATCTCCTGGACGACCCGCAGCCCGCTCACCGTGCCGGCGGGCAGGTCGACCTGCGTCACGTCACCGGTCACCACGATCTTGGAGTTGAACCCGAGCCGGGTGAGGAACATCTTCATCTGCTCGGCCGAGGAGTTTTGCGCCTCGTCGAGGATGATGAACGCGTCGTTGAGCGTGCGACCGCGCATGTACGCCAGCGGCGCGACCTCGATCGTGCCCGCGGCCATCAGCTTGGGGATCGAGTCGGGGTCGACCATGTCGTGCAGGGCGTCGTAGAGCGGCCGCAGGTAGGGGTCGATCTTCTCGTACAGGGTGCCGGGCAGGAAGCCCAGCCGCTCGCCGGCCTCGACGGCCGGGCGGGTCAGGATGATCCGGTTGACCCGCTTCTCCTGCAGCGCCCGCACGGCCTTGGCCATCGCGAGATAGGTCTTGCCGGTGCCGGCGGGGCCGATGCCGAACACGACCGTGTGCTTGTCGATCGCGTCGACGTAGCGCTTCTGGTTGACCGTCTTCGGCCTGATGGTGCGCCCGCGCGAGGAGAGGATGTCGAGCGACAGCACCTCGGCGGGACGGTCGGAGGTCATGCGGAGCATGGCGATGCTCCGCTCGACCGCGTCGGGGGTGAGCTCGCCGCCGCTGCGCAGGACCTCGACCAGCTCCTCGAAGAGCCGCACCACGGTGCCGCTCTCGTCGGGGCTGCCGGTGACGGTGATCTCGTTACCCCGTACGTGGATGTCGGCCCTGAAGGCACCCTCGATGACGCGTAGCAGCTCGTCGCGGGAGCCCAGGAGGCTGACCATCGGGTATTCGTCCGGAATCAGCACCTTGGCTTGAGTGCGCGAGGGAGGTGCCGTACGTCGGGATTCGTGTAGTTCGGACATGGGCAGGCCCGCGGCCTGATGCCTCCAGGTCTCTTGCGTTGTTCGTCTGAGCCCATGGTATCCGGGACCAGGCCGATTGCTCTCCCCAATATCAGCCGGGGGGCCAGGTGAGGCCGCGCCCGCCCAGGACGTGGGCGTGCACGTGGAAGACCGTCTGCCCGGCGCCGGGCCCGGTGTTGAACACCACGCGGTAGCCGCCGTCGGCCACGCCCTCCTGCACGGCCACGGCGTGGGCGGTCTTGAGCACGTCGTCGGCCAGCCCGTCGTCGGCCCTGGCGAGCTCCGCGGCGTCGCGGTGGTGCTGCTTCGGGATGACCAGCACGTGGGTCGGGGCCTGCGGGTTGACGTCGCGGAACGCCAGCGTCCTGCCGGTTTCGTAAACGATCTCGGCGGGAATCTCCTTGGCGACGATTTGACAGAAGAGGCAATCGCTCACCCGGCCACCTTATCGAGACCCCCGACGCACGGAACCCGTTGCGAATCGGTAATCAGCTGTGTCGTGCGCAGGAAGATCCACACGGTTAGGGTAAGTGTGCGACACTTCAGCAAAAAAAGAGACGATTCAGGGTCGGGCGAGCGCCACCTGGCGAGGACACGACTGGGTAATGCACCCTAAGGAACCGGGGAAACCTCAAGAACCGGAAGAGCGTAAACCCTCTGGGAAGGCCGCGCGTCCCACTGATGTGACCACCGAAACCCTTCTGGCCGACAGGTCGATGGGGGCGGTGCCGGTCGGGTGGGATGCCGACATGGCCGTGACCGCGCTCTATAGCGCGCATTTTCGGTCGTTGGTGCGTCTTGCCGTGTTGCTGGTGCGAGACATGGCAACAGCCGAGGAAGTCGTGCAGGATGCGTTCGTCGCCATCCATGGCGCCTGGCGCAGGCTGCGTGACCCCGACAAGGCACTGGCCTACCTCCGTCAATCCGTCGTCAACCGGTCCCGTTCCGTGCTGCGTCACCGCGCGGTCGTCGAGAAGTACGCTCCCAAGGGTCTGCCGGACGCCCCGAGCGCCGAGAACGGCGCGATCGGCGAGCTGGAACGCTCCGCCGTCATCGAGGCGTTACGGGCCCTGCCGACCCGACAGAGAGAAGCACTGGTTCTGCGGTACTACGGTGATCTGTCCGAAGCTGAGATAGCCCACGCGATGGGCATCAGCAAGGGCGCGGTCAAGAGCCACACCGCACGTGGCATGGCCGCCTTGCGATCCGTTCTGGAGAAAATGTCATGACCCAGCCCCCCGACGAGCACGGAGATCTCCTGCGCCGTGCGCTCCGCGCGGAGGCGGACGCGGTCGTGCCCTCGCCGGACGGACTGGAGATCATCCGCACCCGCATCGAGCGGCGCGGCGTCCGCAATCTGTTCTGGTGGCGAGCGGGCGCGGCCGCCGCCAGCGCCCTCCTGGTGGCGGGAACGATCGTGATGGCCGTTCCCAGCCTGCGCTCGCAGATCATCGACCAGCCCGCCAAGTGGGTGGACAGCGAGACGACCTCCAAGGTGCCGTCCAACTCCTCCACCACCCGCTCCCAGGAGCCGCCGCCGCCCAGGCAGCCGACCAGCCACGACCAGCACCCGGTGGGAATCCCCGAGATCCCCTCCAAGAGCCCGACGCCCCGGCCCACGAAGAGGGCCGAATCGACCAGCCGGCCCTCGCCGACCCCAACTCCCACGACGACCGAGTGCCCGTCGCCCCTGGCCGAGCAGGCCGAGCCGCCGTCCGACTGCCCCACGGTCTCGCCGACCCCGTCGCCGTCGTCGGTGGAGGAGACCCTGCAGCCCACGACGTGCCCGGCCGACGAGTGCCCGCCCGACGACATCACCGACAGTCCGACCGACGTGACCAGCCCGTTGGTGGACGCCTCTCACCCGACGCCCTGAAAGGCTCTACCAGCGTCCGGTACGCGTGAGCAGCACTGAGGCCGCCGCCACCCCTGCCGTGGACGTACGCAGCACCGTGGGCCCCAGCAGCACGGACACCGCCCCTGCCGCCCGGAACCCGGCCAGTTCGTCGTCCGAGACGCCCCCTTCGGGCCCCACGACCACCACGATGTCGCCCGACGCGGGCAGCGCCACGCCGGACAGCGGCTCGGCCGCCTCCTCGTGCAGCACCAGCCCCAACGCCGCGCCCGCCAGCAGCTTGTCGACCTGCGCGGTGGTGGCGGGCTCGGTCACCTCGGGAAGGTGGAACCTGCGGGCCTGCTTGCCCGCCTCACGAGCCGTCGAGCGCCACTTGTGCAGCCCCTTGGCGACCTTGTCGCCCTTCCACTGGGTGATGCTGCGCGAGGCGGCCCAGGGCACGATGACGTCCACGCCCGCCTCGGTCATCATCTCGACGGCCAGCTCGCCCCGGTCACCCTTGGGCAGCCCCTGGACGACGACCAGCCGCGGCCGCGGCTGGTCGACCTCGTAGCGGCGCAGCACGTCGAGCCTCAGCGCGTCCTTGAGGACCTCGCGGACGACGCACTCGGCGACCGCGCCGGCACCGTCCGTCAGATCGATCCGCTCGCCGGCCCGCAGGCGCCGCACGGAGGCCGCGTGGCGCCCCTCAGGGCCGCCGAGCGTCAGCTCGGGCCCGTCCAGCTCCTGCGACAGGAACACCGGGACGGTCACGTCACCTGCCGTTGAAGGCGTCGCGCAGCCGCGAGAAGAAGCCCTGCTGGCCGGGGGCGAACTTGCCCGGCGGCCGCTCCTCGCCCCGCTGCTTGGCCAGCTCGCGCAGCAGCTCCTCCTGCGCGGGCTCGAGGCGGGTCGGGGTCTCGACGTTGACGTGGATCAGCAGGTCGCCGCGGCCGGACTCGTTGAGCCGCTGCACGCCCCGCCCGAACATGGTGATGACCTGGCCCGACTGCGTGCCGGGGCGGACATCGACCTCCTCCGAGCCGTCGAGCGTCTCGACCGCCAGGATGGTGCCGAGCGCGGCGGCCGTCATCGGGATCTGCACGGTGCAGTGGAGGTCGTCGCCGCGCCGCTCGAAGATCTCGTGGGCACGCTCGACGATCTCGAGGAACAGGTCTCCGGGCGGGCCGCCGCCGGGGCCGACCTCGCCCTCGCCGGCGAGCTGGATGTGGGTGCCGTCCTCGACGCCCGCGGGGATGCGGACCTTGATCGTACGGCGGGTGCGCACCCGGCCGTCGCCGGAGCACTCCTGGCAGGGGTGACGGATGATGGTGCCGAAACCGCCGCATTGCGGGCAGGGCCGCGAGGTCATGACCTGGCCCAGGAACGAGCGGGTGACCTGGGAGATCTCGCCGCGCCCGTTGCACATGTCGCAGGTGTCGGGGTGGGTGCCGGGCGCCGTGCCGGCCCCGTGGCAGACCTCGCAGAGCACGGCCGTGTCGACGACCAGCTCACGCGTGGTGCCGAACGCCGTCTCGCGCAGGTCGAGCTCGACCCGGATGGTGGCGTTGCGTCCCCTGCGGGCACGCGAGCGCGGGCCCCTGGCGCCGGCCGCGGTGCCGAAGAACGCGTCCATGATGTCGCTGAAGGGGAAGCCCGCTCCGAAGCCGCCGGCGCCCGCGCCTGCTCCGGCGCCGCCGAAGGGGTCGCCACCCAGGTCGTACATCTGGCGCTTGTTCGGGTCGGACAGCACCTCGTAGGCCTGCGTGATCTCCTTGAACCGCTCCTGGGTCTCAGGATCGGGGTTCACGTCGGGATGCAGCTCGCGGGCAAGTCGGCGATAAGCCTTCTTGATCTCGTCCTGACTGGCGTCACGGCGCACCCCGAGGGTGGCGTAATAGTCGCTGTTTGCCACTTATCGACCTCTTATGATGCAGCCAGGATCTGGCTGACGTAGCGTGCCACCGCGCGCACGGCTCCCATCGTCACTGGGTAGTCCATCCTCGTGGGCCCCAACACCCCGAGCCGGGCCAGTTGGTTGTCGCCTGAACCGTATCCGGTCGCGACTATGGATGTCCCCCGCAGATAGGGGTTTTCGGAGCCGATGCGCACGGTGAGCGCGGACGGTGTGTCTGCGGATGTCTCGCCGAGCAGCCTCATGAGCACGACCTGCTCCTCCAGCGCCTCGAGCACGTCGCGCAGGCCGATCGAGAAGTCGGCGCCCGCGAGGTTGGCCGCGCCGGCGAACACGATCTTCTCGTCGTGCCGCTCGACCAGCGTCTCCAGCAGCACCGACAGGATCGTCGCCACCACCGGGCGGTCTTCGAGAGGGAGCCGCTCGGGCAGGTCGGCGACCAGCTCGGGCACGTTGCTCAGGCCGCAGCCGTCGAGGCAGGCGTTGAGGACCGCGCGCAGGTGGGCGATGCGGGTGTCCTCCACCACCTCGGGCAGCTCGATGACGCGCTGCTCGACGCGGCCGGTGTTGGTGATCAGCACGAGCATGACCCGCCGGTCGTTCAGCGGCACCAGCTCGACGTGCCTGACCGTCGAACGCGTCAGCGTCGGGTATTGCACCACCGCCACCTGCCTGGTCAGCTGCGCGAGCAGCCGGACCGTGCGGGTGACCACGTCGTCGAGGTCGACCGCACCGGCCAGGAACGTCTCGATGGCCCTGCGCTCGGCCCCGGACAGGGGCTTGACCTGCGAGAGCCGGTCGACGAACAGCCGATAGCCCTTGTCGGTCGGCACGCGGCCGGCGCTGGTGTGGGGTTGGGTGATGTAGCCCTCCTCCTCCAGCGCGGCCATGTCGTTCCTGACCGTCGCCGGGGAGACTTTCAGGTTGTGGCGCTCGGCGAGCGCCTTGGAGCCCACCGGTTCGTTGGTGGACACGTAGTCTTCGACAATGGCGCGGAGCACCGCCAGCTTCCGATCGTCGAGCACGTGCTCACCTCCTGCCTCTGACATCCGAGGAACGCAACCATCTAGCACTCTGTGTTCCTGAGTGCCAAGTGTACGGCTCTCATCCACAAGGTGCGATAACACAAGGTCGCAACCAGGCTCCTAGCTTCTTACAAGGGGCAAGTACCACACTTGCCGACATGAGCGACAACTCCCCGCCTCCGCCGTACGGGCCCCAGCCCGGCTCCCAGCCGGGTTACGGCCCTCAGCCCGGCTCCCAGCCCGGCTATGGCCCTCAGCCCGGGTCCCAGCCCGGCTACGGTCAGCCACCGCCCCAGTACGGGCCGCCGCCGCAGTACGGGCCTCCGCCTCAGTACGGCCCGCCTCCTCAGTACGGACAGTACGGCCAACAGCCCCAATTCCCCGCACGAATCGACTCGAAAGCCATCAAACCGCGACTTTGGTGGATCGGGCTCGTCTGGGGCATCGCCGTGGTCTGCACCATCGCAGGCGTCGTCCTGTTCACCACGGGCATCGTCAGCAGCGTCAGCAACATAGCCCCCACCAGGACGTTCGCGTCCGGCGAAACCGTGACGGTGCCGATCGACCCGGCGAACAAACCCGCCGTCTACCTCTCCAGCGACACCGCCGTCCACTACGAGTGCCAGATCACCAACGGAGCCAGGCTCGCCAAGACCACCGGCACGCAGACGGTCACGTCCGGGTCCGTCAAGTGGGAGCAGATCCTCGTGATCAACGCGCCCACCAGGGGCGACTACCAGCTGTCCTGCACCACCCAGGAGCAGGCCGACGTGCGTTACGGCGTGGGCCGCGAGCTGACCTCGGCCGCGGGCGGCATCGCCGGCGGGGTGATGGCGCTCATCCTGATCCCCGGGGCGGGACTGCTCATCGCCATCGCCGGCACCATCATCGTGCTGGTCCGCCGCAGCGGCGCGCGCAAGCGCCTTGCGGTCGGCGGGTGATTTGCTACGGTCCCCGTGTGTACGAGGGCGATGTGCTGGCGGGGAATTGGCGGCGGCCGGGCAAGGGCAAGATCCCGAAAGTGCCGGCCGAGCTGGACCTCGTCGTGGAGGACGCAGACAGCGGCTTCTGCGGCGCGGTGGTGGCCTGTGACAAGGAGGCCGTCACGCTCGAAGACCGGTTGGGCAAACGCCGGCTGTTCCCGCTCGCGCCCGCCGCGTTCCTGCTGGAGGGCAAGCCCGTGACGCTCGTACGCCCGTCGGCGGCCCCGGCGGGGCCCAGGCGCAGCGCTTCGGGCTCGATCGCCGTGGAGGGGCTGCGGGCGAGGGTCGCCCGGGAGAGTCGCATCTACGTGGAGGGCGTGCACGACGCCGCCCTGGTGGAGAAGATCTGGGGCCATGACCTGCGGGTCGAGGGGGTCGTGGTCGAATACCTGGAGGGCGTGGACCATCTGCCGGCCATCGTGGCGGAGTTCGGCCCGGAGCCGGAGCGCCGGCTGGGGGTGCTGGTGGACCACCTCGTGCCCGGCTCCAAGGAGAGCAGGATCGCCGCCGAGATCACCTCGCCGGACGTGCTCGTCGTGGGGCATCCGTACATCGACATCTGGCAGGCGGTCAAGCCGTCCGTGCTGCGCATTCCCGCCTGGCCCGCGGTGCCGCGCGGAGTGCCGTGGAAAGAGGGCGTCATCGCCGCCCTGGGCTGGCGGATGGAGCCCGCGGAGGCGTGGCGGCGGATCCTCGGGGCCGTCTCCACGTACACAGACCTGGAGCCGGAACTGCTCGGCCGGGTCGAGGAACTGATCGACTTCGTTACGGAGGCATCATGAGCCAGGACCCACCGCAACCGCCGCCGCCGGACGACGACGCCACCCGCTTCGTCCCCCCGTCGAGCATCCCGCCCAGCCAGGGCTCCGGCCCCCAGCAGCCGGGATACGGCCAGCAGCCCAGTGTCTACGGGCAGCAGCCCGGATCCGAGCCCCATTACGGCCAGCCGGGGTACGGGCAGCAGCCAGGATCCCAGCCCGGCTACGGCCAACCGGCGTACGGTCAACCCGGATACGGCCAGCCCGGTCCCGGCCAGCCCGGCTACGGACAACCCGGTCATGGCCAACCCGGCTACGGACAGCCCGGCTACGGCCAGCAGTCCCAGGGTTACGGCCCTCCCCCGCGCGGTTACGGCTCCGCGCCGCAGCCGCCCGGCTACGGCTACGGCGCGCCCGGCGAGCCGTACGTCCCCGGCAGGTTCGGCCCACGCCCGGGCACCGACGACACCACCATGGCGATGCTCTCGCACCTGCTCGGCCTGCTGGTCTCCTGGGTCGGCCCGCTGATCATCTACCTGATGAAGAAGGACGAGTCCCCCTACGTCAGGGATCAGGCCGCTGAGGCGCTCAACTTCCAGATCACGATGTTCATCGGCTATGTCATCTCGGGCATCCTGACGATCATCTTCATCGGCCTGCTCCTGCTGCCGGTCGTCTGGATCCTGTCCCTGATCTTCCACATCCAGGCCGCCATGGCCACCAACAAGGGCGAGCCGTACCGCTACCCGTTCGCCGTCCGCCTGATCACCTAGACCAGCAGATCCCTGATCAGCGCGTCGGCCAGCAGCCGCCCCTGCAGCGTGAGCACCATGAGGCCGGACCTGAACGGCCCGGGCTCCAGCAGGCCGCGCGCCAGCGCGCTCGCCACGGCCGGGCGCGCGTCCGGGGTCACCTCGGCCAGCGGGTAGCCGGACGAAAGCCGCAGCTCCAGCATCAGCCGCTCGGCCGCCCGGTCGTCGTCGCCGAGCACCTCGCGCGCGTGGGCGGGCGACGTGCCCGCCGCCAGCCGCTGGGCGTAGGCGGCCGGGTGCTTGACGTTCCACCAGCGGGTGCCGCCGACGTGGCTGTGGGCGCCGGGCCCGGCGGCCCACCAGTCGCCGCCGGTCCAGTAGAGCAGGTTGTGGCGGCAGCGGGCCCGGTCGGACGTGGCCCAGTTGGACACCTCGTACCAGTCGAACCCGGCCTGGGACAGCAGCTCGTCGGCGATCAGGTAGCGGTCGGCGGCCACGTCGTCGTCGGGCATGGGCAGCTCGCCGCGCCGGATCCTGGCCGCCAGTCTGGTGCCCTCCTCGACGATCAGCGAGTACGCCGACACGTGGTCGGGCCCGGCCTCGATCGCGGCGGCCAGCGAGGCCCGCCAGTCGTCGTCGGACTCGCCGGGCGTGCTGTAGATCAGGTCGAGGTTGACGTGCTCGAACCCGGCCTGCCTCGCCTCCTTGACGGCCGCCGCCGCCCTGCCGGGGGTGTGCCGGCGGTCGAGCACCTGGAGCACGTGCTCGGCCACGCTCTGCATGCCGAAGCTGATCCGGTTGAAGCCGCCCTGGCGGAGCTTGTCGAGGTAGGCCGGGTCGACGGACTCGGGGTTGGCCTCCGTGGTCACCTCGGCCCTTGCGCTCAACCCGAACTCCGAGTCGATCGCGGCCAGGATCCTGGCCAGGTCTTCCGGGGGGAGCAGCGTGGGCGTGCCACCGCCGAAGAACACCGTCTCCACCGGCAGCTCGGCCGGGCCCAGGACGCGGCGCGCGAGGCGGATCTCCTCGACGACCGTGTCCGCGTAGTCCCGGTGCGAGGCGCCGGGGCCCAGCTCGGCGGCGGTGTAGGTGTTGAAGTCGCAGTAGCCGCAGCGGGTCACGCAGAACGGCACGTGCACGTAGAAGCCGAACGGACGCTCGCCGAGGCCCCTCAGGGCGCTGTCGGGCAGCTCGCCCGAGGTGGGCACGGGATCGCCGTCAGGCAGGGTGGATGGCACCCCTTCAGTTTGCCCGTTGTTCGAGGGTGCTATCGAACTGCAACCCCTGAGAGGTTCACTGCTGCACATGGCGGGCATCGGCATCGTGGGCGCGGGAATCTCGGGGCTGACCCTCGCTCTGCGCCTCCAGCAGCTCGGCATCGAGGCCACGCTCTACAGCGAGCGGGACGCCGGTTCCCTGCGCTCGGGGCGGCTGCCCAACACGGTGGCCAGGATGGGGCACACCCTGGCGCGGGAGCGGGAGCTGGGCTGCGAGCACTACCGGGATCCCGCGTGCCTGATGGGATCCGCCAAGCTCTCGATCAAGGGGGATCCGCCGCTGGAGTTCCTGGCCGGGATCTCCGAGCCGTTCCACGCGGTCGACTTCCGGCTGCTGCTGCCCGCGTACCTGGACGACTTCACCGGCCGGGGCGGCGAGGTCGTCGTCACCGGCGCGCCGCCGGACGCGGCGCGGGTGGATCGATGGTCCCGGGAGCACGAGCTGATGGTCGTGACGGCCGGGCGGCGCTCGGTGGCGGAGCTGTTCCCGCGCGACCCGGCGCGCTCGCCGTTCGACCGGCCGCAGCGCGTCCTGACGGCCGGGTTGTACGGCGGTCTCGACCTCGGCCCCATGTTCAGCTACAACGTCTCGCCCGGGTGCGGGGAGATCCTCCGCATGCCGATGATGACCAGGCACGGCGTGGTCTCCAGCGTGCTGGTCGAGGCGGTTCCCGGCGGGCCGCTGGAGCCGCTCTCGCACCTGCCCGCGGCCGAGGTCGCCGGGGAGCTGGCCGGGCTGCTCGCCGAGCACGCGCCGCGACTGGCCGAGCGGGTGGACGGGGGCTTCGAGCTGCTGGGTGAGGACGACCTGCTGCAGGGGGCGATCACGCCGGTCGTTCGCGAGGCGGTGGCCGAGCTGCCCGGCGGGCGGATCGCGCTGGCCGTCGGCGACGCCTGGATCACCAACGACCCGCTGACCGGCCAGGGCGCGAACCTGGGTTCGGCCTGCGCCTGGATCGCGGCCGACGCCATCGCGGCGGGCGGCCCGTACGACGCCGCCTTCGGCCGCGCCACGGCGGAGCGGATGTGGGAGGCGGCGGCGCCGGTCACCGACTGGACCAACGCGTTCCTGCGGCCGCCGGCCGCGCACGTCGTGACCCTGCTGCTGGCGGCCACGAGCAGGCAGGACGTGGCGGACCTGGTCCTCGGCCTGTTCGCGAACCCGGCGTACGAGTGGGCGGTGATCTCGAACCCCGAGGAGGTGGCGCGGATCGTTGACGGCGGCGGGCCGTCGCCCTACTTTTAGGAAAGTTTCCTATAAGTGCACCCCTCGGGAGTCGCCCCGTGAAGAAGACGATCCTCCTCGCACTCTCGCTCTTACTCGGCTGTACGGCGATCTCCGCGCCGGCCGAGGCCCGCACCGGCTTCAAACGGGTCGCGTACTTCATCCAGTGGGGCGTCTACGGGCGCAACTACCACGTCAAGGACGTGGACGCCACGGGTGCCGCAGCCAAGCTCACGCACCTGAACTACGCGTTCGGGTTCGTGAACGCCGGGGGCGCCTGCTACTCGGCCGACCCGTGGGCGGACTGGCAGCGGCCCGTGCCCGCGGAGCAGAGCGTGGACGGCGTGGCCGACGCGCGCGGCCAGGCCCTGAACGGCAACCTCAACCAGCTCCGCAAGCTCAAGGCCAAGCACCCGGGGCTCAAGGTGATGATCTCGCTGGGCGGCTGGACCGGTTCCAAGTACTTCTCAGACGCGGTCCTCACCGCCGAGTCCCGCGCCGCGCTGGCCCGCTCGTGCATCGACCTGTGGCTGCGCGGCAACCTGCCGGACCTCCCCGCGGGCGCCGGAGCCGGCGTGTTCGACGGGATCGACCTGGACTGGGAGTGGCCGGGCTCCTCCGGCGCCGAGGGGAACGTCGTGCGGCCGGAGGACAGGCGGAACTTCACGCTGTTCGCGGAGGAACTGCGGGCGCAGCTCACCGCCTTCTCCTCAAACGCGCAGCTCACGGCCTTCCTCCCGGCCGCGGCCGCCAAGATCGACGCCGGGTTCGAGGTGCGGCGGGTGTTCAGGGCGCTCGACTTCGCCACCGTCCAGGGGTATGACCTGCACGGGACATGGGAGGCGCAGACCGGGCACAACGGCAACCTCCTCACCGATCGGCGGGATCCGAACCCGGTGAGGTACAGCGTGGACCAGACCGTACGCGACTACCTGTCCCGCGGGGCGCCCGGCCGCAAGATCGTGGTCGGCGTACCCGCGTACGGGCAGGGCTGGACGGGGGTCACCGGCGGCGGCGACGGCCTCTACAAGCCGGCCGCCGGCCCCGCCGCCGGGAAGTGGGGACCCGGGACGGAGGACTACAAGGACCTGGTCACCAAGCCCGGCAAGCGTTACCGGGACCTGCGGACCGGGACGCTGTGGCTGTATGACGGGAACGAGTTCTGGTCGTACGACGATCCGGCGGTGCTGCTGCAGAAGGCGGCGTACATCCGCCTCAAGGGGCTGGGCGGCTCGATGATGTGGTCCATCGACCAAGACGACACCCACGCCTCCCTCACCTCAGCCCTGTACTCAATCCTCCACTGACCCCCACCCCAAATGGGCGGGTTAGGAGGCGGATGGGCAGCCTCGGACGGCTGCCCATCCAAGTGGGCTGGGCGGTTGGCCCGGACGGCGGGCCGGACGGCGGGCCGAACGGGCAGGCCGAACGGGCGGGCCGAACGGGCGGGCCGAACGCCCGAATAGGCGGTTGCCCCAACGAGCGGGTGCCCCAATGAGCGAGCGGCCCGGCGGATGGGCGGCCCGACGGGCGAGTGGGTGGGTTGGTCGGTGGGAAGGTCGGGTGGTTAGGCTGCCTGACCGCCGTCCAACCAACCCGCCCGCCCACCGCTCGACCACTTGGATGGGCCGGACGAGCCGACCGGACGGACGGACCGGACGGACGAGCAGGCCGAACGAGCAGGCCGAACGAGCAGGCCGAACGAGCAGGCCGAACGGGCAGGCCGGACGGGCAGGCCGGACGGGCTAAGATCGTTGGCCGCTGAAAAGACGCTCGGCCATGCGGTCCCACTCGGCGTCGTGCCCGGGAACGGCCAGGATGCGGCGCAGCGCCTCCTCGTCCCCGTGCCGAGCCCGGAACCAGTCCCCCACCGTCACCCCGATCTCGGGCCGCGAGACGACCTCCACCTCGTCCCCCACGCCAAGCTCCCCGAGTGAGACCACCCGCAGGTAGGCCCCGGGCCGCCCCGCCGCCGTGAACCGCTTGACCCACCCCGGCTCGTCCATCCAGTTGCGGAACACCACGCACGGAATCCGGGGCCCGCTCACCTCCAGCAAGGCGCTGCCCACCCGCCACCGCTCGCCGATCACAGCCCCCGTGACGTCGAGGCCGGACATGGTGAGGTTCTCGCCGAACTGCCCGTTACGCAGTTCCCGCCCGAGCTCCCCCTCCCACCAGTCATAGTCCTCTCTTGCGTACGAGTAGACGGCTTGGTCGGGCGAGCCGTGGTGCTTCCTGTCGGCCCGCTCGTCACCCGCGAGCCCGTTGGCCAGTACGGCCACCCGGTGCGTGACCGCCCGCTTGTCGATCGCCGTACGCCCCAGCTTCCCCGCCCACTCAGCCTCGACCGATCGGCCCACATTTACGGAGATAACGCCCATGCTTGGACGGTAACCGAGAGCCTGCTCCCCCAGCGACCCGATTACCTCTCACCTCGATCTCCACCCCAGGGTGGAGATCCGCGCACTCAACCCTCGGGCCGATCCGGTACGCCGTGCCGATCCCTACCGTCAAACCCGTGGAACCCATACTGATCTCTCTCCTCGTCCCTCTCGCCGTGGTGTTCGTGGTCTACCGCCAGATGCAGACCCGTCCCACCGCCAAGCGGGGCATCCTCTACACCGCCGCCTTCATGGTCATCGTCGGCATCGCATCAGGCGGGATCATCGATCCCCGACAGCTCGCACTCAGCATCGGCCTGGCCCTGGTGGAGGCCGTCGTCGCCGTCGTCCTGGGCGTGTGGCGGGGGACAACCGTACGGGTATGGCTGGACGACTCCGGCGTCTCCTGGTCGAAGGCCACGGCCTGGACCATGCTGGTGTGGCTGGCCTCGGTCGCCATCCGCGTCGGCCTGTACTTCACCGGCGGCGCCCTCGGCCTCGACCTCTCCAGCGGCGGGATCATGCTGTTCCTCGGCCTCACCATCGGCGCCCAGTCGTACGTCGTCGCCCGTAGAGGGCGTGCGCTTTCGAGCATGGGCAGGCGACCGGATACCGTCGTGGGGTGATGCGTGCGCCGTACGGAATCGCCTTCGCGCTGCAGCTCGGGGTGATCGCGCTGCTGATCGCGGCCCAGATGGGAGCAACCCCCGCGCCGGGCCTGACCGGCATCGGACTGGCGGTCACCCTTTTGACCGCCGGACTGGGCCTCACCCTGCTCACCACCCTGTTCCTGTCACTACGCGACCGCCACACCCGCCGAGAGGCCCCACGGGAAGACTCATGGTCGGCCCTGACGGAAGCCCGACGGGAGGTCCCGCTGGAGACCCACCGGGAGGCCCTGCGGGAAGTCTCACGGGCGGCCCGGCAGGAGGGCCGACTGGAGGCGCGGCCCGAGGGCCAGCGGAAGGTCCGGCAGGAGAGGCGGCCCGAGGGCGCGGAGGTCCGGTCCGAAGGCCAGTGGGAGGTCCGGCGGGCAGGAGGCTCGCCGACGCAGCCGTCAGCGCCGGCCAGCCCATCGCAGCCAGAAGCGCCGGTGCCGGTGCCGGGCAGCCCACCAGAGCCATCCGCGCCAGACAGCCCGACGGACCCAGGAGCACCGGCACCCGGCAGCCCGCCACCATCGAGGCCAACAGCACCCGACAATCCGATGCCGTCGGGGTCGCCGACGCCCAACGGCCCGATGTCCTTAGGACCGCCTGGGTCAAGCAGGCTGAGGATGCCGGGTGGTGGCCTGGTGGGGGCCGAAGCGGAGGCGGGGTCAGGGTTGAGGGCGGGGCCGGGGTTGGGCGCGAGGTCAGGGTTGGGGGACTTGCGGGCCTTGCGGGTTTTCGGGGTGCCTGTCGCGCTGATCGCAGTCGCCCTTGCCGTGGTCCTCTCCATCGCCCTCAGCACCCTGACCGACGGCGGCGCCGCGATCGGGGCTCTGCTCATCTGCGTCAGCCTGGCCGTCACCCGCTTCACCCTGCGCCAGGCGCTGCCCATCGGCCTGCTGGCCGTCGGGGGCCTGGTCGTGGCGGGTGTGATCGTCGGCAACCCGGCCCGGGACCTCCCCCTCATCCTCAGCACCTGCCTGATCTTCCTGATCTCGTACGCGGCCAGACAGCGCAAGGCCACCAGGGCCGCCGAGGCGCGAGAGGCCGTGCTCGCGGAACGGGCCAGGATCGCCAGGGAGATCCACGACATCCTCGCCCACTCCCTCTCGGCCCAGCTCGTCCATCTGGAGGGCGCCAAGTTGCTGCTGCGCGCGGAGCGCACGGCCGAAGCGCTCGACCGGGTCACCCGGGCCCGCGACCTGGCCAAGTCGGGGCTCGATGAGGCCAGGCGCGCGGTGCAGGCGCTGCGCGAGGACCCGCCCGCGCTCCCCGTGGCGCTGCGCACGCTGGCGGACGACTTCGAGGGCGCCGCCCACCAGGCCTGCACGCTGCGCGTCTCCGGCCCCGAGCACCGCCTGTCACCCGAGACGGAGCTCGCCCTGGTGCGCACCGCCCAGGAAGCCCTCACGAACGTACGCCGCCACGCCCCCGGCAGCCCGGCCACGGTCGAGCTCGACTTCGACCGGCTCTGGTGCGAGCTGCGCATCACCAACCCGGCCTCCACCGAGAAGGGCTCGCCCGGGGGCGGCTACGGCCTCGTGGGCATGCGCGAACGGGCCGAACTGCTCGGCGGGACACTGTCGGCAGGCGAACACGACGGCGGCTTCCAGGTGCGCCTGAAGGTGCCGGCATGACCGGGGGTGCCCGGATGACCAGGGTCATCGTGGTGGACGACCAGGCCGTGGTGCGCGAGGGCCTGGTGCTGCTGCTCGGGCTGCTGCCGGACATCGAGGTGGTCGGCTCGGCCGGCGACGGCGAGGCGGCGCTGCGGCTGGTCGAGGAACGGCGGCCCGACGTGGTGCTCATGGACCTGCGCATGCCGCGCATGGACGGCGTGGAGGCCACCGGCCGCATCCGCGCCGGGTTTCCGGACACCCAGGTCGTGGTGCTCACCACGTACTCCGACGACGAGTCCGTCTTCGCGGCGCTGCGAGCGGGCGCGCGCGGCTTCCTCACCAAGGACGCGGACGCCGACGACATCGCCAGGGCCGTCGCCACGGTGAAGCGCGGCGACGCCCAACTCGACCCCACCGTCCAGCGCCGCCTCCTGGACACCATGTCGGCGCCCACGAGGCAGACCCCGGCCACAACCGGAACCATCCCTCCTCCTGGAATCGTCCGTGACGGGCTCCCCGACGGGCTGACCCCGCGCGAGGGCGAGGTGCTGGCTCTCATCGCCGACGGCCTCTCGAACACCGAGATCGCCGGCCGCCTCTACATCTCGGAGGCCACCGTCAAGACCCACATCAACAACCTCTTCGCCAAGGCGGGCCTGCGGGACCGAGCCCAGGCCGTCTCCTACGCCTTCCGGCACGGGGTGGCGCGCCCGCAGTGAGCCCGGCCGATCAGGCGCGCCTGATCTGGGACTCGCCGTCGAACCCGGCCAGTTGTAACAACGTCTCCAACGCCGCCTGCCTGGTCTCCTCGACCGAGTCACCCCGTTCGCCGAAACACTCCGCCGCCACGTCGAGCAGCGCCGCCACCACGACCGCGTCGGGATAGGGCACGTCGACGAGCACGGTGCCGTCGCCTCCCTCCTCCCCCGAAACCAGGTGGAGCCTCAGCAGCCGTCGAGCCTCCTCAGCCACAGCCACCCCCAACACGGCGGCACGCTCGAATCGCTCAGAAGCAATCACGTCACCCTCCAGTCGCACAGGTGTTCGGAATAGAAGGTAGGCGATGGCACCGACAGAAAATCGTCGCGATCGCCTGTGCGATCGGCTGGCTAGGCTCGAATCCGTGTACGACTCGATCATCAGCGTTCACGGCCTCACGGTCGAACTCGGCGGCAACCCCGTGCTGCGAGACATGGAGCTGACCGTGTCACCGGGCGAGATCGTGGCGGTCGTCGGCCCGAACGGGAGCGGCAAGTCGACCCTGCTGCGCTGCCTGGCCGGGCTCCAGCCCGCGACCTCCGGCGAGGTCAGGGTGTTCGGGGAGCCGCCGGCCGACGACGCCGCCTTCTGGCGCCGGGTGGCGATGCTCGGCGACGAGCCCTCCTGGTATCCGGGGCTCACCGCCCGCGAGCACCTGGAGCTCATGGGAGCCGTGCACGCCGAGGCCCGCATGGAGGTGGAGGCGGCGCTGGAGGTGTTCGCGCTGGTGGAGCGGGCGGACGCGCCGCCGCTGAACCTGTCCACCGGGCAGCGCCAGCGCCTCTCCCTGGCCTCCGCGCTGCTCAGGCCGAGCACGTTGCTGCTGCTCGACGAGCCGGAACGCGGCCTGGACGCCGGTTTCCGGGCCCGGCTGGCCGATCTGCTCGAGGAGTACGCGGACGAGGGAGGCACCGTGGTGATGGCCACGCATGATCACGACCTGGCCGGGCGCGCCCGCCAGGTCTCACCGTCAGGGGTGGACGCGTGAGCGGAGCCGAGGCGCCTCCTGGGGGCGGACGCATGAGCGGAGCCGACGTACCCCCTTGGGGTGGACGCGTGAGCGAGGCCGCAGGCAGTGTGCGGGTGGTGCGGGCGTATCTCCGCTCGCGTGGCCCGGCCCGCGGTGGCCTGCTCGATCGGTACGTCGCCGGGTTCGGGCTGGCGATGCTCGCCGCCGTGCTCGGCCACCCGCTCACCACCGTGCTCCAAGGGCTGGCCGGAACGGCTGATCCCGCCCGCGTGAGCGCGGGAGCGGCCCTGCTCGCGCTGGCGCTGGCCGGTTTCCTGGCCGCGGCCCGCGCGGCGGGACCCGTGATGCTGTCCGCCGCCGACGCCTCCTGGCTGCTGCCCTCGCCGCTGAACCGGCGGCACCTGCTCGGACGCACCGCCCGGGTGCTGTTCACGGTGGCGGTGGCGGCCGGGCTGCTGCTCGGGCTGGGGCTGGTCGCCGTGCTGGGCGCCCCTGACCAGCTCGTGTGGCGCCTGCTCGGCGCCATGGTGCTGGGCGTCTCGGCGACCGCGGGCGGGATGGCCCTGGCGGTGCTCGGTCAGGCGTCCCAGTCGTGGCAGGTCTGGCTGACGTCCGCGACGGTCGCGCTGCTGGTGGCCGCCGTCGTGACCGTCAGCGGGCAGCTGCGCACGGTGCTCGCCGTCGCCGCGAGCGCTCCCTTGTCGGCGGTGGCCGTCACCGCGGCCGTCGCGGCGGCCTCCTCCGCCCTGCTGGTACGCCACGCGTGGACGTCACTCGACCGGATCCCCACCCGTACCCTCGTCACCGCCTCGACCCGGGCGGGACGCGTCGCGAACGCGGCCGTCGGCCTCGACCCCGATGCGCTCACCTGGATAGCGGAGGACAACCACTGGCGGGCCAGGAAGCTCAGCTCGCGGCGGTGGCCGGCGCTGCCCGCGCCTTTCGCGCTGGCCTGGCACGACTGGCGCCGGGTGGGCCGCAGGCCGGGGCGGCTGGGGGCCATGTTCGCGATGTCCGCGTTGCCCGCCGTGCTGGCGCAGGCGGGCGGCGCTCCGGTGGCGCTCGGGGCGGCCGTGCTGGCGGGTTCGCTGGCCGTGGCGGCGGTGAGCGTGTCGGGGGCGCGCAGGGACGGCGACAATCCGGCCCTGTCCAGGCTGCTCGGCGTTGACCGCCGCCAGGCGCTCGCGGCCCGCGCGGTGCTGCCCATGCTGCTGGGCGGCGCGTGGGCGACCCTGGGGCTGGCCGCCCTGAGCGCGGGCGGCGCGCTGCCGGGGGCGTGGTGGCTGTTCGGGCCGCCGGCGGCCCCCGCACTGGCCGCGGCCGCGCTGCGGATGGCCAGGAGGAGTCCGGTCGACCACTCCATGCCGATCATCGACACCCCGGGCGGCGCGATCCCGACCGGGCCGCTGCGCTGGGCCCTCACCGGGGCGGACCTGGCCGTGCTCGGGTGCCTGCCCGCCGTTGCCGCGCTGCTGTCCCCGCCGGGCCCGCTGGGCGGCTTCCTGGCGGCTCAGGCCGTCGCGGGCGCTCTGGTGCTGGTGGGGTACGTGGCCCGCAACCGCGGGTAGGGCGCTCAGGCCACGTACACGACGCTCTCGACGCCCCCGTACGGGATCGTCCGGTCCCTGCGCATGCCCGCCCGCTCCGCCACCTTCAGCGACGCCAGGTTGTCGGGCCGGATGACCGCGACGACGGTCCCGAGCCCTTTGCCGACCCGCAGCGCCGCCTCCACGAGCTCTCCCGCGTACCCGTGGCCCCAGGCGGACGGCCGGAACCGGTAGTAAAGGTTCAGCACCTCGTCCCCGCCGACGATCGCGCGGCGCAGCCCCCCGAACCCGATCACCTCCGACCCGCCGATCGCCCGCGCGGCCCAGTAGCCGATGCCGCGCTCGGCCCAGTCGGCGAGCCACAGGTCCAGCATGGCGCGGCTGGACACCAGGTCAACGCTGGGCCCTCCGGGGTTGTACACGTTGGTACGGGGGTCGGAGTGAAGCTCATGGACAGCGGTCAGATCGTCGAGCGTGACCCGCGAAAGGACCATGCGCGCGGTTTGCACCACTTCCATGCTTTCAGGGTAGTCGCCTACCCCGAAAGCCCTACTTCTTCTTGTCGGTGGACGACTCGGTGGACAGCGCGGCGACGAAGGCCTCCTGGGGCACCTCCACGCGCCCGACCATCTTCATCCGCTTCTTGCCTTCCTTCTGCTTCTCCAGCAGCTTCCGCTTACGGGAGATGTCACCGCCGTAGCACTTGGCCAGGACGTCCTTGCGGATGGCGCGGATGTTCTCGCGGGCGATGACCCGGGCCCCGATGGCGGCCTGGATCGGCACCTCGAACTGCTGCCTGGGGATCAGCTCGCGCAGCTTCTTCGCCATGTCGACGCCGTACGTGTAGGCCTTGTCCTTGTGGACGATGGCGCTGAACGCGTCGACCGGCTCACCCTGCAGCAGGATGTCCACCTTGACCAGCTCGGCCTCCTGCTCGCCGGCAGGCTCGTAGTCGAGCGAGGCGTAGCCGCGGGTGCGCGACTTGAGCTGGTCGAAGAAGTCGAAGATGATCTCGCCCAGCGGCAGCGTGTAGCGGATCTCGACCCGGTCCTCGGAGAGGTAGTCCATGCCGAGGAGCTGGCCGCGCCGCCCCTGGCAGATCTCCATGATCGCCCCGATGAACTCGGACGGCGCCAGGATCGTCGACTTGGTGACCGGCTCGTAGACCTGCGCGATCTTCCCACCCGTGGGGAACTCCGACGGGTTGGTGACGGTGAGCTCCTTGCCGTCCTCCATGACCACGCGGTAGACCACGTTGGGCGCCGTGGAGATCAGCGACAGGCCGAACTCGCGCTCCAGCCGCTCCCGCACGATCTCCATGTGCAGCAGCCCCAGGAACCCGACCCGGAACCCGAACCCGAGCGCCGCCGACGTCTCCGGCTCGTAGACCAGCGCAGCGTCGTTGAGCTGCAGCTTGTCGAGGGCCTCGCGCAGCTCGGGGTATTCGTCGCCGTCGATCGGATAGAGCCCCGAGAACACCATCGGCTTGGGGTGCTCGTAGCCCGCCAGCATCTCCTGGGCCGGCTTGACCGACGAGGTGACCGTGTCACCCACGCGCGACTGGCGCACGTCCTTGACGCCGGTGATCAGGTAGCCCACCTCGCCGACGCCCAGCCCCCGCTCGGAGACCTTGGGCTCGGGCGAGATGACGCCGATCTCGAGCGTCTCGTGGGTGGCGGCGGTGGACATCATGAGGATGCGCTCGCGCTTGCTCAGGTGGCCGTCCACGACCCGCACGTACGTGACGACGCCGCGGTAGGTGTCGTAGACGGAGTCGAAGATCAGCGCCCGGGCCGCCGCGTCGGCGTCGCCCACGGGGGCGGGGATCTCGCGGACCACGTGGTCGAGCAGCTCGCGGACGCCCTCGCCGGTCTTGCCGGACACCCGGAGCACGTCGGACGGGTCGCAGCCGATCAGCCCCGCCAGCTCCTCGGCGAACTTCTCCGGCTGCGCCGCCGGCAGGTCGATCTTGTTGAGGACGGGGATGATGTGCAGGTCGGCGTTCATGGCCAGGTAGAGGTTGGCCAGCGTCTGCGCCTCGATGCCCTGGGCCGCGTCGACCAGCAGGATCGCGCCCTCGCACGCCTGCAGCGACCTGGACACCTCATAGGTGAAGTCGACGTGGCCGGGCGTGTCGATCATGTTGAGCACGTGACCGTCCCACGGCAGCCGCACGGCCTGCGACTTGATCGTGATGCCCCGTTCGCGCTCGATGTCCATCCTGTCGAGGTATTGAGCGCGCATGGAGCGGTCGTCGACCACGCCGGTGATCTGCAGCATCCGGTCGGCAAGGGTTGACTTGCCATGGTCGATGTGCGCGATGATGCAGAAGTTGCGGATCAACGCGGGGTCGGTCTGGCCAGGCTGAGTGCGCACCGAAGTCCGTTTCGACAGGGTTGAGGTCAAGCAGTCTTTCATGGTGACATGCCCGGGTGACTGCCCGAACCGTCATCCGCCGCGGCCTGCGCCTGCTCACGCTTGCCTTGGCCATCGTGGTCGCGCTGGTCGGCCTCCTCGCCGCCGCGCTCCGCCTCCAGTTTACCGGTGCACCGGCGGCCTGGGCGAAGAGCACGGGCAACGACGCGCTCTGGCTGGGCCACGCGTGGGTGGACGGCCGCCGCACGGAGCGCGACGTCGAGCAGCTGGCGGTACGGCTGCGCGCCACGGGGATCAAGGACGTGTACGTCCACTCCGGCCCTTTCAACTGGGACGGCACCCTAAGCCCAGACAAATACCCCAACGCCGGAAATTTCGTGAAGTGGTTACGCGAGCGCCTCCCCGCGGTCCGCATCTCCGCCTGGCTCGGCCAGTCCGTCAAGAACGGCCTCGACCTCGACGACCCCAAGTCCCGCGAGAACGTCCTGTCCGGCGTCGCCGCCATCATGAAACAGGGGTACGACGGCATCCACTACAACTTCGAGCCGATCGGCGACGGCGACACCGAGTTCCTGGAGCTGCTGGAACGCACCCGCCGGCACACCGGCCTGCTGTCCACCTCCACCCCGCAGATCGAGCCGTACCCGGGCCTGCGCCTGACCGCCAGGGCCCTGCTGTCGCACGACAAGTACTGGTCCCAGGGCTACTTCAAGCAGGTCGTGGACCGCGTGGACCAGGTCGCCGTCATGACGTACGACTCCTTCACCCCCCTGCAGTCCCTCTACGGCGGCCACGTCGCCCGCCAGGCCGGGCTGGCCCTGGACCTGGTGCCCGCCGACAAGGCCCTCTACATCGGCGCTCCGGCCTACCACGACCACGGCGTGCCCTGGCTCGACGACGCCGAGAGCGTCGCCATGGCCGCCGAGGGCGCCCGGCTCGCGCTGTCGGAGCACGGCCGCCGCGAGCGCTTCGGCCTGGCCCTCTACGTGGACTTCGCCGCCACGGAGGAGGACTGGCACGAGTACGCCACACGGTGGATGATCGGCTAACGTAGGGTTCCCGCGCCGAGCGAGCGCCGAGCATCCGAAACGCCGATGCTCAAGTACGCGTTGATTTGAGAGCCGACCTGAGTTATTGGTATCCTGTTCAACTGCGTGTGGCGCGCCCTCTCTCGAGCCCGCGCGCCCCATCCATCACTCAGACTTTCACCGAGGCTTCTTCGTGGCGAACATCAAGTCCCAGATCAAGCGCAACAAGCAGAACGAGAAGGCTCGCCTGCGCAACAAGGCGGTCAAGTCCTCTCTGAAGACGGCCGTCCGCAAGTTCCGCGAGGCCGCCGAGCAGGGCGACACCGAGCAGGCCGCCGTGCTGCAGCGGGCCGCTGCCCGCCAGCTCGACAAGGCCGTCAGCAAGGGCGTCATCCACAGGAACCAGGCCGCCAACCGCAAGTCCGCGATCGCCAAGCAGGCCGCGGCGCTGGCCGCCGCCAAGTAAGCCGGCCGCCAGGCAGAACGCCTGGCACAGGAAACGCCGCACTCCCTCCGGGGGTGCGGCGTTCTCGTTTTCGCACCCTTTTGTCACAGTTTCGATATCACACGCCCGTATCGGGTACGTCACCGTTCCAAAGATCGCCTTGCCCCGCTGCCCGAACCTGCCCGAAGGTGCACTAAAACGGGCGAAGGGGGACACATGCGGGGGCCGTTGGTCGTCAAACGTGCGCTCAGCGAGCCGCTGCTCCTCCTGGCCGCCTTCGGCTCGATCCTCCTGGCCACGACCACGCTGGTCGCGCTGACCATGTACGCCTCCTCCATCGCGGACGCCGGTGTCCGCAGGACGATGGAGACGGCCTCGTACCGCCAGACCGCCGCCACCGTCAGCGCCCCCGTGACGGCCGAGACGTTCCCGAAGTTCGACCGGTCGGTACGCGCCGAGTTCGCCAAGGCCTACGCACGCCCGCCCGCCATCACCACCAGCTTCCGCTCCGACTCCTACGTCATGCCGGGCCAGGACGCCCAGGAGCGGCCCGAGCTGCTCAGGTTCGGCAGTTACGACGGGCTCGACCAGCACGCCAGGCTCGTCTCGGGCTCCTGGCCGCACGCCGGCGGGGACCGGGTGGAAGCCGCGATCTCGCTGTCGGCGGCCTCGGCGACCGGGCTGAAGGCGGGGCAGGAGTTCACCACGAAGGGTCGCCTCGACCCGCGGCCGGTCACGGTCCGCATCGTGGGCGTGTTCCAGCTCAACGACCCGTTCGGCGAGCGGTGGGCGGGTGAGCAGCTGCTCAGCCGGGGTGTGGAGCGCGGCGAGTTCACCACGTACGGGCCGCTGATGGTGCCGCGCGAGACGTTCGTCGCCCGCTTCGCCACCAGCGTGAACGCGACCTGGACCGCCGTACCCGACCTGCGCACGCTCACCCCCGCCCAGCTGCGCCCGCTGGCCGGAGCGATCGACCGGCTGGGCGAGCGGCTGAAGGCGGACGGCTGCGGCAGTTGCGTGGCCGCCAGCCGCCTGCCCGAGATCCTGACCCAGCTCGACACCGCGTCCCTGGTCGCGCGCTCCACGATGCTGATCCCGGTGCTGCAGCTGCTGTTGCTGGCCGCGTACGCGCTGATGCTCACCGCCCGCCTGCTCGCCGACCACCGCCGCATGGAGGTGGCGCTGCTGCGCTCGCGCGGCGCGGGCACGGTGCGGCTGGCCGCGCTGGCGGGCGGCGAGGCGCTGCTGGTGGCGGTGCCGTGCGCGGTGGTCGCGCCGTTCCTGGGCCCGCCGCTGCTCGCGCTGGTCAACCTGCTGCCCTGGATCAGGGCCTCAGGGGTACGGCTGGCGCCCTCGGCCGATCTGGGCACGTTCCTCGTGTCGTTCGGCGTGGCCCTGGCCGCGGCCGCCCTGCTGGTGCTGCCGGCGCTGGCGGGCGCGCGGCGCACGTACGTGGAGGAGCAGGCGGCGCGCGGGCGCGGCGGCGGGCGCGGGCTGATCGAGCGGGCGGGCGCCGACCTGGCGCTGCTGGTCGTGGCCGGGCTGGCGATCTGGCAGCTCCAGCGCTACGGCGCGCCGGTGACCGCGACGGCCGCGGGCGGGCTCGGCATCGACCCGCTGATCATCTCCGGGCCGGCCCTGGCCCTGCTCACGGGCGGCATGCTGGGGCTGCGGCTGGTGCCGCGCGTCTCGAAGCTGGCCGAGCGGGTGACGTCCAGGCGGCCGGCACTCGCCCCCGCGCTCGGGGCCTGGCAGGTGAGCAGGCGACCGCTCAAGTACGCGGGCCCGGCGCTGCTGCTGACCATGGCCATCGCGATCGGCATCGTGTCCATGGCCACGGCGTCCACCTGGCGGGCCTCGCAGGTCGACCAGGCCCGCCACCAGGCCGGGGCCGACCTTCGGCTGTCCGGTCCCCCTGACGGGCCGGAGCTGGGGGCGCTCGGGCGCGGGACGGCGTTCACCGCGCTGCCCGGGGTCACGGCGTACTCGCCGGGATTTCGCGGTCAGACCGAGGTGAGCGGCGAGAGCGCGCTGCTGCTCGGCCTGGACGCGGGCAAGCTCGGCGAGCTGTTCCACCTGCGTGCCGACCTGTCCGCGCAACCGGTCGGGGAGATGTCGCGAGCGCTGGTGGGAGACCGGGCGGGCAAGCTGGACCTTCCCGGGCAGCCGTCGGCGCTCACGCTGCGGGCGGAGGCGGACGGCGAGCTGCCGCTGCGGCTGGTGCTCTCCGACGCGCTCGGCGTGTGGCGCGACGTGTCGCTGGGCGTGCTGCGCAAGGGCGAGAACCGGATCGACGTCGACCTCCGGGCGCTGGCCGGGCGTACCGGGAAGATCACGTACCCGCTGTCGCTGCGCGGACTCGTCGCGGGCACCCCCCAGACCCCCGCGAACCTGACCCTGACCGGCCTCAGCGCCGACGGCCGCGAGGTGGCGACGCCGCCGGTGTCCATGAAGGTGACGCGGCCCGCGGTCGCCGGCCTCGCGCCGCTGCCGAAGCCCGGACCGCTGCCGGTGGTGCTCACCGCCGACCTGGCCGCCTCGCTCAAGCTGGCCGTCGGCCAGGTCGGGCCGGCCAGCATCGACCGCAGGGTGCTCCAGGTGAAGGTGGTGGGCGTCGTGGACAGCATGCCGACCACCCCCGCGGGGCAGAAGGCCGTGCTCGCCGACTGGGGGACGCTGCAGACGTACGAGCTGGCCGCGGCGCAGCTGCCCAGGCCCGCCACCGAATGGTGGCTCGCGGCCGGTGATACCGCGCCTGCGGTGAAGGCGCTCCAGACGCGGCCCGAGTGGGACGTGACCGCGCTCGACCAGCGCAGGCTGGCGGCCGAGCTGCGGGACGACCCCCTGGCCAGCGGGTTGCAGGGGGCGCTGATGCTCGGGTTCGCGGCGGCGCTGGTCTTCGCGACGCTCGGTTTCCTGGTGAACGCGACCGTCGCGGCCCGGGAGCGCATGGGCGAGTTCGCGATCCTGCGGGCGCTCGGGGTGAGCTCCCGGCAGGTGTTCGGGGTGCTGGCGGTCGAGCAGGCCTTCGTCATCGGGCTGTCGCTCGTCGCGGGCACCGGGCTCGCCGTGGTCGTCGGCGCGCTGGTCGTGCCGCACATCGTCCTGACCGGGCAGGCCTCGGCCGTCACCCCCGGCGTCGTGCTCGACATCCCGTGGGCGGCCACCGCGGCGATGCTGGCGCTGGTGGCCGCGGTGCTGATCGCCATCGTGGCCGGGCTGGCCCGCCGCCTGCGCGGGCAAAACGGGCAACTCGTGGAGGAACGGTGAGGATCGCCCTGCTCGCCCGCGTGCACCTGGGCGCGATGGCCGTGCTCTTCGTGCTGGCGCTGAGCGCCTGCCTGCTGGTCGCGGGGCTGCCCAGGGCGATGCAGGCGTCGTTCGACGAGGCGCTGCGCCGTTCGCTGGTCGCCGCCCCCGCGGTGCAGGCCGACCTGACGGTGTCCGTGGAGTCGCGTTCGTCCGAGGAAGACCTGCACGAACGCGGCCAGTTCGACGCCCGCGACCGCCGCTGGCGCCAGATCCTGCCGCCGGCGCTGCGCCCGCTGGCGACCGGCGCGGGCCACATGAGCGCCAAGACCACCTTGACGCCCGTGACCGGGACCCGTGGCCATACCCACATGAACCTGGGCTGGCTCTCCGACGCGGACCGGCGCGTGGACTGGGTGCAGGGGCGGGCGCCCGGCAAGCCCTCGACCATGCGGTACGAGGGCGCGACGATCCCGGTCTTCGAGGTGGGGATCGTCGCGGAGGCCCTGCCCGAGCTGGGCTACCAGGTGGGCCAGACCAAGATGGTCGGCGAGAACGACTACGCCGCCCTGAAGATCGTCGGCGCTTTCAAGGCCAACGACCCCCGTGACCGCTACTGGTCCCACAACGTCGACCTCCTGCAGGTCCTCAAGACGGAGACGCCGGGCAGCGACGAGTTCGAGAAGCACGTCACGACGCTGATCCCCGACGAGGGACTGACCGCGCTCAGCGGCGAGGGACGCAACCTGTCCTACCACTGGGTCCTGCCGATCGACGCCCGTGGCGCGAGCGCGCTGGCCGCGCCCGACCTCCAGGCGGCGGTCGCCGAGTTCGGGCGGGTGGCCGCGCTCCAGTCGACGGCCAGCCCGTACCACCTGGACACCGGGCTCTCCAAGCTGCTCGGCGACTTCCTCGCCGAGGTGGCCACCGCGCAGACCGTGATGTACCTGGTGCTCGGCGGGCTGCTGGCGGTGGCGCTCGGCGTGATCGCGCTGGTCGTGCTGCTGCTGGGCAACCGGCTCGATCACACGCTGTCCCTGGCGCGGGCGCGGGGCGGGTCGCTGCGGCAGGTGGCCGGGACCGGGGCGCTGCTGACCGGCGTCGCGGTGCTGCCCGCCGCGCTGGCCGGGTACGGGCTGTCGTTCCTGGTGCCCGGGCCCGCGCTGCCCATCGTGCACCTGGGGCCCTTGGTCGTGGTCGTGGCGGCCGTCGGGTTCGCCGGGGTACGGCTGGCCCTGGCCCATCGGACGCCGCTGCACGAGCGCCGCGACGACGTGTCCGCCGGTCGGCCCTCCGCCCGGCGGGTCACGCTGGAGGTGCTGGTCGTGGTGCTCGCCCTGATCGGCGCGTACCTGCTGCGGGCCCGTGGCGCCTCGCAGGATCCGTTCCTGCTCCTGGTGCCCGTCGGGCTGACGCTGGCGGCGGCGTTGATCACCTTGCGCTGCTATCCGTACCCCTTGCGGCTGTTCGTACGGCTGGCCGCGCGCGGGCGGGCGGCCGTGCCGTTCCTCGGACTGACCAGGGCGGCCAGGGCGCGCTCCGCCGGCGTGCTGCCCGTGCTGATCCTGCTGCCCGCGCTGGGCGTGTCGGTGTTCGCCGCAGTGATCTCCGGCGGGATCGCGGACACGCAGCGGCTGGCGTCCTGGCAGCAGGTGGGCGCGCCGATCAAGGTGACGTCGGACTTCGAGATCCCCGCCGCCTCGATCGACCGCGTGCGGGCGACGCCCGGCGTCGAGCAGGTGCTGATCGCGCAGACCGGGCGGGTGCAGGTCGGGTACGGCGCGGAGCGGGCCGAGGCGCTCGCCGTGGACGTGGCGCAGTGGCGCCGGATCCTGGACGGCGCCCCGATCAGCGTGCCCCCGCTGTCCGACGGCGCGCTGGTCTCCCCGGAGCTGCGGGGACGGGGGACGTTCGAGATCGGGTGGCAGTCGCGGGTGAAGCTCGCCACGCGGGGCGTGGTCGAGTCGGTGCCCAGTTTCTTCACCTCGAGGAAGTTCATGGTCGTGCCGCTGAGCGTGCTGACCCGGCCTGCCCCGAACACCCTGCTGATCAAGGGCGACGTCTCCCCTGACGTGCTGGCGCGGCTGGTCCCGTCCGCGACCGTGGAGTCGCAGGAGGGGGCGCTGAGCGCCATCCAGGACGACCCGCTCACCAGCACCGTGCGCTGGACCCTGGTCGTGGTGACGGTGGCGCTCGGCTCGTACGCGCTCGTCGCCGTCGTGCTGGCGCTCGTCATCGGCGCCGCCGAGCGCGCCAGCGCGGTGTCGTTCCTGCGCACGCTCGGACTGTCGGACCGGCAGGCGCAGCGGCTGACCGTGCTGGAGATCCTGCCCATGATCCTCATCACCGCCCTGGTCGGGCTCGGCCTGGGCCTCGGCCTGCCGTACGCGCTAGGGGCCGGCGTGGACCTGTCGTCGTACGCCGGGGACCTGCCGGTCGGCGACTACTCGCTCGACCTGTTCGTTCCTGTGCTGCTGGCGGGCGGGCTCACCGCCGTCGCCGTGCTCGGCGCGTACGCGCACACCGCCATCAGCCGCCGCCGCAACCTCGGCGCCGTCCTTCGAGTGGGGGATCTCTCATGAACCCGACCCTGTCCGAGCTGGAAGCCAGGGCCACGCGGGAGAAGGCCGCGTTCGGCGGCGACGCGCACATCGTGTGCGACAACCTCGTACGCATCTACAAGACCGAGGGCGTGGAGGTCGTCGCGCTGCAGGGGCTCGACCTGGTGATCGACAAGGGCGAGCTGGTGGCCATCGTGGGCGCCTCGGGGTCGGGCAAGTCGACCCTGCTCAACGTGCTGTCCGGGCTGGACGTGCCGACGGCCGGGGTGGCCAGGGTGGCGGGGATGGACCTGCTGTCGATGAACGCCCGCGACCGGCTGCGGTACCGGCGGTCCGTGGTGGGCTTCATCTGGCAGCAGACCGCGCGCAACCTGCTGCCGTACCTCTCCGCCAGGGAGAACGTCGAGCTGCCGATGAAGCTGGCCGGTCGCCGCGGGGGCCGCGCGCTGGAGCTGCTGGAGTTGCTGGGCGTCGGGTACTGCGCAGACCGCAAGATTCCCGAAATGTCGGGCGGCGAGCAGCAGCGGGTCGCCATCGCCGTCGCGCTCGCCAACTCCCCGCAGCTCATCCTCGCCGACGAACCCACCGGCGAGCTGGACAGCGAGACGTCGGAGCAGGTGTTCGACGCGCTGCGCAAGGCCAACAGGGAGCTGGGGGTGACCGTGGTCGTCGTGACGCACGACCCGCTGGTGTCGGAGCAGGTGGACCGTACAGTGGGCATTCGCGACGGGCGTACCAGCAGCGAGACGCTGCGGCGCGAGGGCGCCGAGGGGCAGATCGTCGCCGAGGAGTACGCCGTGCTGGACCGGGTCGGGCGGCTGCAGCTGCCGCGCGACTTCATGAACGCGCTCGAGATGGAGCGGCGGGTGCGCCTCGAGCTCGAATCCGACCACATCGGCGTGTGGCCCGCCCGGGAGGAGCCCTCTGATGACTGACTCGCCCCTGGTCGTGGTGGAAGGGCTGCGCAAGGTCTACCGGACCGGGCCCAAGGAGGTCGTGGCGCTGCGGGAGGTGTCGTTCTCGGTGTTCCCGGGCGAGCTCGTCGCGGTCCGCGGGCGGTCGGGGTCCGGGAAGACGACCCTGCTCAACCAGATCGGCGGCCTGGACAAACCGGACGCCGGACGGGTGGTGGTCGCCGGGCACGAGGTCACCGCCATGTCCGAGGACGACCTGCTGGCCCTGCGCCGCGACGTGGTGGGATTCGTGTTCCAGTCGTTCGGGCTGATCCCGGTGCTGTCCGCGGCGGAGAACGTGGGGGTGCCGATGCGGCTGCTCCGGACACCGACGGAGGAGCGCGAGGCTCGCGTACGTCTTCTGCTGGCGTTGGTGGGGTTGGAGCAGCACGCCAACCAGCGGCCGTACGAGCTGTCCGGGGGGCAGCGGCAGCGGGTCGCCATCGCCAGGTCCCTGGCGAACCGGCCCCGGCTGCTGGTGGCCGACGAGCCCACGGGGCAGCTGGACTCGCAGACCGGGCGGCAGATCATGGAGCTGCTGCGGGCAGTCGTACGGAGTGAGGGGGTCACGGCCCTGGTCGCCACCCATGACCCCAGCTTGATCACGCTGGCCGACCGGGTCCTGGAGATCAACGACGGCATCATCCACGAACCCGCCCTCACCTGACTCACTCCACTGAGCCGATAATCCGGTTGATCCGGATCGCCGACCGGTGGTAGGCCAGTGGGATATTTCAGCTGATCGGAGATATGCGTGACTCTTTCGCCGTTCCGCATCGAGGTACCCGGCGACGTGCTGGACGACCTGCGAGCTCGACTGCGCGCGACCAGGTTCACGGACCGCACCGGCGCCAATGCCTGGCAGGCCGGAGCCGACCCCACGTACCTGCGGGAACTGGTGACGTACTGGGCGGAGGAGTTCGACTACCGCGCCCGGGAGGCCGAGCTCAACGCGCTGCCGCACCACCGCGAGCGGGGCCTGCATTTCGTCCGGATCGCCGGAGTCGGTCCCGCGCCCATGCCCCTCCTCCTCTGCCACGGATGGCCGAGCAGCTTCCTGGAGATGCTCCCCCTGGCGGCCCGCCTCGCCGATCCCGCCCGCCACGGCGGCGACCCGGCCGACGCGTTCGACGTCGTCATCCCGTCCATGCCGGGCTTCCTCTACTCCGATCTGCCGTCGGAGCCGCTCACCCGGGCCGCGATGGCGCGAATGCTGCACACGTTGATGACCGACACCCTGGGGTACGACCGGTACGCCGCGTTCGGCGGCGACATCGGCGGGGGGGCCACCCAATGGCTGGCCGCGCTTTACCCGGAGAAGGTGATCGGCATTCATCTGATCCATCCCCCGTTCCCCGCGTCGTTCGACGACCCGCCGATGTCGGCGGAGGAGCAGGCGTTCGTGGCGGCCGAGGAGGCCTACGACGAGCTCGACGGCGGCTACAGCGCCATCATGGGAACCCGGCCCGACACCATCGCAGCCGCCCTGATCGACTCACCCGCCGGACTCGCCGCCTGGATAGTCGACAAATACCGGGATTGGAGCGACTGCCACGGCGACCTGGAGTCCCGCTTCGACCGCGACACCCTGCTCACGATCCTGACGCTGTACTGGGCGACCGGCTCGATCGGCACGTCGTTCAGGCAGTACTACGACTGGGCCCACAACACCCCCCGCCCGCCCATCACGGTGCCGACAGCCATCACCCTCAGCCACGAACCGGTCCTGTCCGACATCCCCCGCTCGATCGCCGAACGCGCCTGCACCGACCTCCGCCACTGGAGCGAACCCGGCCGCGGTGGCCATTTCCTGGCCCTGGAGGAGCCTGCGCTGATGCAGGAGGAGCTCACAACGTTCTTCCGCCCCCTCCGCCCAACACTCTGACCGCCCGCGTCCAGAGCCCGCAGCAGCGGGAAAGGGTCGAAGCGCTGCGCGCTGTCGGTCGCGAGGCGGCCGGCGACGGGATCGGCGTCATCGTGAGTGCGGACGGTGGCGGGGCAGCAGCCCCAGCGGTCCACGGTTCACCGCTTCATCATGGCTTCAGCGATAGGCGATGCGGTCACAGGAGGGCTCTGGCGGCGTCGGCGGCGGGGTTGCCGAGTCCTTCGAGCAGGAGGAGTGCCGACTGGGCGTGAGTGCGGGCCAGGGCGGTGTGGCCGAGTGCGTAACGTGCCTTGGCCAGGCCGAGGTGGCCGTGGGCGGCTTCGTTGAGGTCGTCGATCTCCGTCGCCAGGGCGAGTGCGGCGTCGTGATCGATGAGAGCCTGATTGTGGTCGCCCATGGCTCCTGCGGCGGCGCCCAGGGCGTTGAGGGTCTCGGCCTGCAGATGCGGGCCCAGGTCGCGGCTGATCGCGTAAGCGTGCTCGAGGGCGCGGCGAGCGGCGTCGTGCTCGCCTTCGGCACTGTGGAGGTTGCCGAGGGCGAGCTGGGTGTTCCAGAGGCTTGTCGGGCTGCCGATCTCGTGGTTGATCCGCTGGGCCTGCTCCAGATAGTCGCGGGCCAGGTCGGGCTTGCCCAGGTGCCTGTGGATCTCGCCCATGTCCGTCAGGAGGACCCCCGTGCCGACGCGGTTGTCCGCCGCCTGGAAGAGTTCCAGTGCCTGTTGATAGTGCTCCTGGGCGCCATGAAAGTCGTCTTGGCGTTCGAGCGAGTGGCCCAGGAAGTGATGTCCCACCGCTTCGCCCTCCGGGTCGCCGGCCGCCCGGCAGGTGGTGATCGCCTCACGGCCGTACTGGGCGGCCTGGGCCACGTTCCCCAGGGCGTGGTGGGTTCTGGCCAGGTCGGCGAGGGTGCGGCCCTCGCTCCGCAGGTCGGCTGCCCGCCGTACCGCTGAAAGGGTTTGGAGGTGGAGGGTGAGTGCGGCGCCGCGGCGGCCGCGTTCCTCGAGGAAGGGAAACAGGGTCGTGGACAGGAAGAAGGCGTGCGTGTGCCAGTCGCGTTCCGCCGCGTGCGCGCCGACGGCCAAGAGAACGGGCAGCTCCGCGTCCAGCCAGGCCGCGGCGTCGGCGCGATCGGACAGGGCCGGGATCTCCAGGCCTGGCGCGGGCTCGCGCGGAATCGGGAGCACCTTGTCCGGGTACGTGAGGTCGGCGGCCAAGTCCGTGACGTGGGTGTAGAAGGCGAAGAGCCTGGTCAGGGCAGCCTTTCTGGAGTCGTCCCGCTCCTCCAGACCGGCCGCTGACCTGGCGTGGTCGCGCAGCAGGTCGTGGAAGGTGTAGCGACCCGGTTCCTGCTGGATGAGCATGTGGGCGTCGAGCAGGTCCTCCAGGAGCGACTCGGCACGCGTGACGGTCAGGTCGGTGAGCGCGGCGGCCGCGTAGGCGTCGACGTCCTGGCCGGGGTGGAGGCCGAGCAGGCGGAACATGCGGCGGTGGTCGGGGCTCAGTTGCTCGTATGACAGGGCGAAGGCGGCCGCGACGCCCCGTTCCGCGGTGGCCAGTTCGGCCAGGCGGCGGCTCTGGTCGCGCAGCCGTACGGCGAGGTAGTCCACCGTCCACCGGGGGCGGTGGCGCAGCCGCGCGGCGGCGATTCGCACGGCCAGCGGCAGGAACCCGCACAGGCGCAGAACCTCGGCGACGGCGGTCGGCTCCTCCCACGCGCGCGGCCCGACGACGCCGGTGAACAGCTCGACCGCGTCACGCTCCGAGAGCACGTCGACGGAGATGGCGGGGGCGCCGTCCAGGTCGGTCAGCCTCCGCCGGCTGGTGATCACGGCCATGCTGCCCGAACCGCCGGGCAGCAGCGGCCGGACGTGCTGGGTGTCGGCGGCGTTGTCGATGACGACCAGGGCGCGCAGCCCCGACAGCTCGGCGCGCCACAGCGCGGCACGTTCTGAGGTTCCTGGCGGTATGCGCTCCGCGGGCACGCCGAGCTGGCGCAGCAAAATCTCCAGCGCCTCGCCGGGATCGACGGGATCGCGGCCCGCGGTGTGGGCCTGCAGATCGACGAAGAGCCCGCCGTCGGGGAAGCGCTCGGCGAGCAGGTGTCCCGCGTGTACGGCCAGCGTGGTCTTGCCGATGCCCGCCATGCCGTCGATCGCGACCACGCTCACCCCATCGGGCAGCCTGGTGAGCCGCTCGAGCTCGGCTTCCCGCCCGGCGAAATCGGGCACGTCGTACGGCAGGAAACTCATCAGTGCGTGCCGGTCATCTCTCAACACCGCCTCTTCGACGGCTGCGAACTCCCGGCTGGGGTCCAGCCCCTGCTGCTCGGCCAGCGTCGTCCGGTAGTCGCGCGCGGCCGCCAGCGCCTCCGCCTGCCGTCCCGATCGGTGCAGCGCCAGCATGTACTGCCCGCGCAGGCACTCCCTCAGCGGGTGGTTGATCACTTCCGCGGCGAGCTCATCGAGCAGTACGGCATGCCGCCCGGCCTCGAGTTCCAGCTCCGCCAGCCGTTCCAAGGCCGTCAGCCGCTGCTCCTCCAGCAGAGCCCGGGTGGCGGACACGTAGTCGGCCTGCACGTCGGCCAGCGCCTGCCCTCGCCAGAGCCCGAGCGCCTGGCGGATCTCGTCTCTGTCGCCCGCGGCCAGCCGCCTGAACTCATGGACGTCCACCTGACCCGGCTCCGTCACCGCGGCATAGCCGGCGGGACGCGTCTGCACGATGTCCTCGGCCTGCGCCGCGCGCAGCATCCGGCGGATCGCCATCACCGACGCCTGGACCTGTGCCTTGGCCGTCTCTGGTGGGGTCGGCCCCCACATCGCCTCGATCAGCCGGTCCGTGCTCACTGTGCTTCCCGCGTTCAGCAGGAGGTAGGCCAGCATCGCGCGATGCCGCGGCGCTCCGCCCAGCGTGTGCCCTCCGGCGCTGACCTCTACCGGGCCCAGGAGTGAGAAGCGCATAGAGGTCATATGGGCGAATGTATCAACGCTATCGATCAGCATTTTTCCCAGATCTCAGATAGGAGTGCATATGAGCGGAGAAGTGCTGATCTCGGGTGCGGGTGTCGCGGGCATGTCGCTGGCGTACTGGCTGCATCGGCAGGGCTACGCGGTGACCGTGGTGGAGCGCGCCGCCGCGCTGCGCGGCACCGGATACGCGGTCGACTTCCGCGGCGACGCCATCGACGTACTGGACCGCATGGGCGTGCTGTCGCAGATGCGCGATCATGCCACGGGGATGGGCGCGATCACACTGGTCGACGGCGACGGGAAGCCAACCGGTGAGCTGCCCGCGGAGACGTTCGCCGGCGACCTGGAGCTGCTCAAACCCGATGTGACGCGCATCCTGCACAGCATCACCGCCGACGACGTCTCCTACGTCTTCGACGACTCGATCACCGCGATCGGTCAGGACGAGGACGGCGTCAACGTCGAATTCGAAAGGGCGGCCGGGGGCAGATTCGACCTGGTGATCGGGGCCGACGGGGTCTACTCCAACGTGCGCCGCCACGTCTTCGGCCCCCACCGCGGCTTCGTGCAGCATCTGGGCATGTCGGGCGTCGGCTACACCACAGCCAACCGGCTGGGGCTCGACCACGAGGGCCTGCTGTACAGCGTGCCAGGCAGGGCCGTCTACGTATTCAGCTCCGGCAACCCCGACAGGATGACCGTGAGCCTGTCGGTCGCCACCGACTCCCCCGACATCGACAGGCTCGACCGCGGCACGCAGGAACGCCTGGTCCGCGAGCGCTTCGCCGGCGTGGGGTGGGAGGTGCCGCAACTGCTGGAGGAGATGCGGCTGGCTCCGGACTTCTACTTCTCCTCTGCCTGCCAGATCGTCATGGACCGCTGGTCACACGGCCGCGTCGTCCTGGTCGGCGACGCCGGATACTGCGCGGCACCGACGGCGGGCATGGGCACCTCCCAGGCCGTGATCGGCGCCCACCTGCTGACGACTCGCCTGGTGGAGGCGGCGGGCGACCACACCGTCGCATTCCCTGCCTACGAGCGCCGGCTCCGCCCCTACATCACCGAGAACCAGTCCAAGGGCACGCAGGTAGCGAAGATGTTCGGCGCCTGACGGGACGGAACGTGGCCGCCGACATCGCCCATGCGGTGTCGTGTCAGCGGCGACGTAAGGACAGCAACGGATCGGTATCAGAGCGGTCCGCGATGGTGAACGCCATGAACGGTTCAGCGACCGCGTTCTCAAGGCCGGGTGCGATCTCCTCGGGCGACCCGACACTTGCCGTCCGTTCAATCGAATTTCGTAACAGATCTGAAGGAGCACACCCCATGTCCATCCCCCTTACCGACCAGGACAAGACCACCCTGCGGATCGCCGCGTGGGGCGCCGTCTCGCTGATGTCCGCCGCCGGCGCCGCCGGCTCGGCCCACAAGGTCGCCACCGAGGGCTCCATCGCCCTGACCTCCGCCACCGGCCCCGTCGGACACGTGCTCGCCAAGGCGCCCAACGGCATCAAGTACGGCAAGTCCGTCGCTGCCCTCGCCGACCAGGTGCTGCCGGCCCTGACCGCATCCATGAGCCTGCTCAAGCAGCAGGATCCGGCCGAGGCCGACAACTTCCGCAGCACCGTCATCGTCGCCATCGAAGCCGCCGCCGGGACCCACCGGGGCGAGCCCAGCCCCACCCTGGCCGACATGGCCCGCAAGATCACCGCAGCGCTCGACGCCGCTTCGGCCACGCCCGAGATGGCCGCCGGGGGCAGCGGGGCCCTGCCGACGGCGACTGCCGGCCAGGATCGCCCGGAGCTGCAGAAGGTCATCCAGGAGATGGTCGATTCCGGTTTTGTCGGGGTGACGCTGCGGGTCCACGACGAGCAGGGCGAGTGGGTCGGCAGCGCCGGAGTCAGCAGGCTCGGCGAGACCGCCGCGCCGCCGATCGACGGGCACGTCCGGATCGGCAGCAACACCAAGACCTTCATCGCGACCGTGGTGCTGCAACTGGTGGGCGAGGGCAGGATCGGGCTGGACACTCCCGCGGATGACTACCTGCCCGAGTTCGGGCTGGATCGGCGGATCACAGTGCGGATGCTGCTTCAGCACACCAGCGGGGTGTTCAACGTCACCGGCGATTTCGACGCCGACGGGACGTACGTGCCGGGGATTCCCGCCACCCCCTCGGGCAAGGAGTGGGTGGACAACCGGTTCAAGACCTACCGGCCGGAGGAGCTGGTACGGCTGGCGTTGTCCAAGCCGGCGCGGTTCGAGCCGGGGACCGACTGGAGCTACTCCAACACCAACTACGTGCTGGCCAGGCTGCTGATCGAGAAGGTCACCGGCCGCTCGTACGCCGAGGAGATGCGGCGGCTGATCCTGGGACCGCTCGGGCTGTCGGGCACCGTGGCACCGAGCACCGAGACGGAGATCCCCGAGCCGCACGCGCACGCCTACTACCGGTACGAGGACGCCGGCGAGCAGAAGACGATCGACGTCACCCGCCAGAACCCGTCCTGGATCTCCAGCGGCGGTGACATGATCTCGACCACCCGCGACCTGCACACGTTCATCTCCGCGCTGGTGGGCGGGAGGCTGCTGCCGGCCGAGCTGCTGGCCGACATGTGCACGCCGGAGCCCAAGGCCGGCTACGGCCTGGGCGTGTTCGTGCAGAAGACCGACGGCGGCGGCACCGTCATCACCCACAACGGCGGCATGGCGGGTCACGCGGCGCTGATGTACAGCACGCCTGATGGCAGCAAGACCTTGACCGCCACGCTGAACTACGTGGACGACGCCGCGCTGTCCATGGCAGCGGCGTTCCAGCAGGCGACACAGCGGCTCGTCCAGGAGGTGTTCGGCGGCGGGCAGGCCGCGGGCTGACGGGCCGAGCCGGCTCGGTCGACGGGCCGAGCCCTCAGACCCGTACCCCTTCGAGGGTGAACTTCCTACGGACGCGCATCAGGCAGATCACCAACCGGCCACACCGAGCTCACTCAGCTCGGAGTGGCCGATCCACCTGCGCGCAGGCCGGACACGTCTCAGGCCCAGGGAACAGGATGTCCAGAATGCGGCCGTCCACATGCGCGCAGGCCGGGCCGGGCACGCACAACCGGTCGACGAACCCGTCAGGGACGAAGTCGGCCGGGGGGTGCCTGCTCGTCGACACGACCAGGACACCCGCATCAACGCCCTCGACCTCGGGCAATGCCTCAAGCTCATCGACAGCAACGACTGCGTCGGTACAGCTGGCCCATCTGGACCTCCACGGCCTGGCGCCTGCCGGAGGCCAGGGTAGGGCATCGACTGTCGGCTACCGCCCCGTGCGGCTGGCCACGATCACCTGCACCGCATGCTCCAACGCGTACGCCGGGTCCGCTCCCCCACCCTTGACCTGCTCATCCGCACCCGCCACAGCCTGGATCGCCCTGGACAGCCCTTCAGGCCCCCACCCGTTCAGCTGCCGCTTCACCCGATCGACTTTCCACGGCGGCATGCCGACATGGCTGGCCAACTGCCCGCCTCGGAGGTTGCGCGGTGCACTGCCGACCTTGGCCAGCGACCGCAAGCCCCCGGCCAGCGCACTCACCAGCAGTACGGGCGCGACCCCGGTGCCTAGAGCCCACCGCAGTTGCTCCAGCGCGTCGGCCAATCGGCCCTCGACAGCGGAGTCGGCCACGTTGAACCCGGTGACCTCGGCCCGGCCCTTGTGATAGCGGGCCACGGCGGCCGCGCTGATCGTCTTGTCCTCCGTGTCGAACACCAGCTGGCTGCACGCCGCCGCCAGCTCCCGCAGGTCATTGCCCACGGCGTCGAGCAACGCCTGAGCCGCGTCCCCGGAGATGCCCCGCCCGGCCCGCTTGAACTCCCCCTTGATGAAGTCCAGCCGCTCCCCCGCCTTGGTGACCTTGTTGACCGTGACCACCGTAGCCCCGGCCTTCTTCACCCCGTCGACCAGCGCCTTCCCCTTCACCCCGCCCGGGTGCGACAGGACGAGCACGGTGTCGTCGGAGGGCCGCTTGGCATAGGTGACGACCTCGGTGATGACGTCCTTGGAAAGATCCTGAGCCGACCGGATCACCACCACGGAACGATCGCCGAAGAGCGACGGAGAGGTCAGCTGCGTCAGCTCACCGACCGCGACCTTCCCGCCCATGAGGTCTTGCACCTCGGCTTGCGGGTCGCCGGCCCGCGCCGCCGCGACGACACTGCTCACCGCCCGTTCGGCCAGCAGCTCCTCATCACCGAGGACCAGGGTCACAGGTGCTGGATCGGTTCCCGCCATGTCAGGCAGCATGCCATGCGTCACCGACAACCCGGTACTCGGAGCACACCCGTACACGCCGTCGGCCCCTGACGCCCTTGGCAGCTCCGGCCCGCACCGCAGCCATCAGGCCCGGCCCGCACTCCTCAGACCCGGCCCGCAGCCCTTAGGCACGATCCCCCGCAGCTCGTCCCTGCCACGGTGCCACGAGCTGGGGGCACGGGCTGAGGGGCACGGGCTGAGGGGCACGGGCTGAGGGGCTACGGGCCGCGGGGCTACGGGCCGCGGAGCCACGGGCCGCGGAGCCACGGGCCGCGGAGCCACGGGCCGCGGGGCTACGGGCCGCGGGGAACCACTGCCATCCGCCCCTCCCGCTCCACGATGGCAAGGTCGCCGGACTGGTCGGTCCGGTAGACGCTGGCTCCCAGCCGACGCAGGATGGCAAGCGTGGACAAGGCGGGATGGCCGTAGTCGTTGTCGGCGCCCACACTGATCAAGGCCGCCCGTGCGCCGACAGCCGACAAGAAGGCCGGGGATTGCCGGTTGGACCCATGGTGCGGGGTCTTGAGGATGTCGGCCCGTACCGCAGTCCGGCGCAACAGCTCATCCTGCGCCTCCGTCTCCAGATCACCGCTGAGCAGAACGGATCCGGACCGCCAGCGTACGTGGACGACCACGCTGGAGTTGTTGATCGCGCTACCCTCCCCTTGCCCACTCATCTCGCCCAAGGTGGGATCGGGACCCAGCACGGTCAGCTCTGACGGGCCGAAGCGCCACCGAGTTCCGGGTGAGGCCGTCCATTCCGGTATCCCACGGCGTGCCAGCGTGGCCGAGAGATGCGCGATGGCTCGCGCGTTCGTGGGCTGTGGGCTGACGACCACGGCGCCGACGCGCCGGTCGCGGAGTACACCGGGGAGGCCGTTCACATGGTCGGCGTGCGGATGGGTGAGAATCAGGAGGGGTACGTCGTCGACGCCGATCCTGCGCAGGCACCGATCCATGACGATCGGATCAGGCCCGGTGTCGACCACGATCCCTCTTCCCGGCCCCGCCGCCACGACGAGCCCGTCCCCCTGCCCAACGTCACACATCACCATCAACCACCCTTTGGGCGGCCAGGAGCCGACGATGGGCCGGATCACCAGTACGGCGGCCAAAGCCGCCCCGGCCACGGTCACCGCCGCAGCCCTCCATGCCCTGCGCCGCAGGATCGGCACGGCGATCGCCACCGCGAGCAGCAGCAACCCCAATCCCGGGAGCCCGCCTGGCCACGGCACGGTGGCGAAAGGCAGGTTCACTGCCCAGCGGGCGACGATGATGATCCACCCGACTGCGTAACCGGCCGGGACGACGAGAAGCTCCGCGCCGCCAGGCCATACGGGCGCCACCAGGGCGGCGCCGAAACCGAGCAACGTCGCAGGGGCCACCGCCGGGGCGACGAGCAGGTTGGCGATCACGGCGACGGGCGTCAACTGCCCCGACATCAGCACCAGAATGGGCGTCACCGCCACCTGCGCGGCCACCGGCACGACAACTGCCTCAGCCATCCAGCGCGGCCACCGATACGGCACCCTGAAGCCGCCCCCCGGCGTCGACGGCAGAGCCCGCTCCGACTGGAGATCAGCATTCGGGCGCAGGCTGTTGTCTGGATGCAGGCTGTCGTTAGGCTGCCCGACGAAGTCCGGGCACAGGCTTCGGTCGGGGCACAGGCTTTGGTCCTGATGCAGGACGGGGTCGGGGCCCACGATTCGGTCCGGGTGCGGACTTCCGTCCGGGTGCAGGCTTCCATCCGCATGCAGGCTGTGGTCCGGGCGGGGGGTGTGTTGTCGCCGCAGACCTAGCTCATCCTGTGGGTCACGATCAGGGTGCTTACTGTGTTTTGTGTTGTTCTGATTGTCGGTGTCGTCCTCGGTTTTTGGGGGTGACAGGCGGTCGCGCCAGCATGGGGCGAGGATGAGGATTCCGGCCGTGGCGGCTACCGAGAGGGCGAAGCCGTACGAACGGGATAGTTCTGGGGCGAACAGCACCAGGAGGAGGACCGTTGCCGACAGGGCCGCGAGGCCGTCCTTTGCTCGGCCTGTGCCCAGTGCAATGGCGGCGGCAAGGCCCATCAGGAGGGCGCGTAGAACGCTTGGCGAGGGGCGGGCGACCACGGCGAACGCGAGCATCGCGATGGCAGCGAAGACAGCCCTCACCGGGAGGGAGAGCCCGATGAGGCGGGAGAGGGCGAGGGCGGCGCCTGCCACGATTGCGAGGTTTGCTCCGCTTACGGCGTTCAAGTGGCTCAGGCCGGCCTCCTTGAGGTCGGACGACACTTGAGGATCCATGCGTGAGACGTCGCCGACGACCAAACCCGGCAGGAGGCCTTGCTGGTCGGCGGGGAGGGTGGCGGCGGCGGCTCGTAGGCCCGATCTGAGGCTGCCCGCGGCTGTTTGGAGCATGGACGGGGGTGTCAGGACTCGTGGCGGACCTTGCACCAGGAGGATGGCTGCGACGAGGTCGCCTGGGGTTGGCTTGGCCAGGCGGCCGGTCACTTCTACGTGCTGACTGGGGAGCAGTGCGCTCCAGTCGTGTCCGTTGGCGAAGACGGTGATGGGGACGTTGACGGCCTGGCGGTTGCCGGGTGTTTGGATGATCTCCAGGGTGGCCGGGGTCACGTAGCTCTCTTGGTTGAAGTGACCGCTTCTGCTTTGTCTGCGCTTGGGGTCGTCCGTTAGGGCGATCTGGGCCTTGATAGAGGTGTTCTTCTTGGCCAAGTCGGCTGTTGGGCCGGTGGTCAGGGCGTGGACTCTGAGGGCGATCGACGCTGAGGCAGCGGCCGCGCAGATGAGGGTGGCAATGGTGATGTTGCGCCAGGGGGTGGGGGGAGGTGGTCGCCGTGCATCTCGTTGGGGGTGCGGGCTCCGATGCTGGTCGGTCTGGTCGGAAGGGAGACAAGGTTCTCGCCACGTCCGCACGGGTGGGGAGGGTGGATCCCATGCAGGGTGGTCGGTGTTGGTGGGCGACTGTGAACGTCCAACCGTGGACCACGGACGCCGATTCGTGAGCTTGGCGAGCTTGCTGGCCAGACTCGTCAGCAAGATCGGGGAGTGGGTGGGCCAGGGCCAGATGCGGCTGGCGAGGTGCTGGGCGGCCACGTTCCCGCGCTTGGCGGCCCAGTCCTCGCACCGGGTGGCCGGATCCTCGTGCCGGGCGGTCGAGTCCTCGTACTGGGTGACCGGGTCCCTGTGTTGGGTGGTTCGGGTGGTGGGTGCTTGCTGGGATGGGAGGCGGGTGCGCCGCAGTATGGGTCGGGCGGGCCAGGCTACGGCTGCAGCGGTCAGGACTGTGGACAGGGTGACGATCAGGGCTGTGCGGGCGGAGCAGCCGAGTAGGACCAAGGCACTTGCCCAGGCGGCCAGTGCGGGGAGGATGAGGGGCCAGGTGTGTTCACGCTGGGCAGTGTCGGGATCGGGGCGAGTGGCTCCGGTGTTCGTGCTGGCTCCCTCGGTAGGCCGGGCGCTGTCGGCAGACCGGGCGCTGTCGAGTGGAGAGTTGGTGTTGTCTCGGCTTGAGGGTGTTGGGCGGGTGTGGTCGGTACGCGGGGTGGCCATGTCAGACGCGGACCTTTGGCTTGAGTTCGTCGTACTTTCGTGGGCCTATGCCGGTCACCTCGCGTAGTTGTTCGACGGTGGTGAAGCCGCCGTGGGTGTCTCGGAACTGGGCTATGCGGGCTGCCAGGACTTCGCCCACTCCTGGGAGTTGTTCGAGTTGGTCGGTTGTGGCGGAGTTGAGGTCGAGCACGGTGGTGGCCGGGTCTGTGATGGGTGAGGCTGGGGTTGCCTGGCCGGCGGGGGTGCCTACGACTATCTGTTCGCCGTCGATCAGGCGTCTGGCGAGGTTGAGTGCGCCTGTGGAGGCGCCGCGGGACACTCCTCCGGCCGCTGCCACCGCGTCCGTGACTCGGGCGCCTGTGGGGAGTAGGTAGACGCCCGGTTTGCGGATCTTGCCGGTGACGTGGACGGTCACCTTGGCGACGGCGGTCGGGGACGGCGACCTCGGTGGGTGTGAGATCGGGGTGGGAGGCGGCAACGGCTCCGGTGAAGGCTGGGAGCGCCAGAGGAAGAACGCTGCTACGGCTGCGGCGAGGGCTCCCAAGGCCAGCAGGACTCGGAGGCCGGGCTTGCCTGGGTCGAGGGCTGGGGCCTGGGAGGTGAGGGCTGCGCGGAATGCCTGGAAGGTGGGTGGTACGGGGGCGGGTCCGCGCTTTTGGTCGGGTGGTGGTGATGCGTTTGATCGTTGGTTGGGGATTTGGTGGGATGCGCGTGAGGTGACGGCATCATCATGGTCATGTCCCTCTGGAGGCGTTCTTGCGGGAGTGTCGTTCCAGCGGCTTTCCTCGCCCTCGCCTGATGCTGCGGGTGCAGGGCCCTCCCAGCGGCTTCCCTGGCGCAGGGTGGTGAGGGCGGCATCGTCCCAAGCTTCTCCCTCACAGGGCTCGGCTGAAGGCTGTCCGGGTTGGTGTGCTGAGGCGTGGTTCCGCGCCTGGGCCCCGGCCGTTGGCTCGGTCATGGCGCCAGTGAGCCGACCGAGAGAGCGGCGGGAGCGGCGGGTCGGCGCGGTGATCGACCGTAGCCGGGACTCGGCTATGGTCCGCTCCGCCGTGGGGTCGGGGGTTCGCACGGCTGAGAACGTAGATCCTCAGCGGTTCTCGGGGAGGTCCCGAACCGTGTTCTGGGGATAGGGCGGGAGATGAGCGAAGGGGGTGTGGACAACCAGGTCGGCGTGATCAAGGTGAGCGTGCACGTAAGCAAGTTGAGGATCGCGCTCAGGAGGATGCGGGCAGGGGGCGGGGGGACTGAAGGACTGCGCAAGAGGCTGAAGGGTCATGCTGAGCGTCGCAGGGCTGGGGGGCTGTTGTGCTGGGGGTTGCCGGGCTGGAGGGGCGCGCTCGGCCGCCTCAGGGCCGAACGGCTCTGCCAGGCATCGCAGGGCTGAAGGTGCCGGGCGTTGCTGGGGTGAGGGCCATGCTGGGGCGCAGACTGAGGGCCATGCTCGGCGTCGGAAGGCCGAGGGGCCTGCTGGTCGTCAGGGCCGAAGAGCCATGCCGGGCCACGGAGTTAAGGGTCCTGCTGGGCCTCGGAGAGTTAAGGGGCCCGCTGGGCATCTGATGGCTGAGGGTGCTGCTGCGCCGCTGAAGGCCGAGGGCGCGCTGCGCCGCTGAAGGCCGAGGGCGCTGCTCAGGGATGCAGGCCGAAGAGGTCTGAGTGGATGGCGCAGGACTGAGGGTTCTGCTGGGCTTCAAGGGGTGAGGGGCCTGCTGGGTGACTGGGGGTATCGGTCCCTCAGGCAAGGTGGTGTGCGTGTGGCCTCGGCAAAGGGTCAGGGGGTGCCGGATGTGACCGTGAGGCCCAGCATGCCGGGCCCCACGTGGACGCCGATCACTGCCCCCACCTCCACCACCCGCAGCTCCACCAGCCCGGCCAGCCGCTTCGGCAGGCGTTCTGCCAGAGCCTCGGCGCGGTCGCTCGCCCCGAGGTGCTGGACGGCCACCTCCACAGGCCCCTCGCCCGCAGCGTGGACGGCGAGGTCCTCCAGGCGGGCGATGGCGCGGGAGGACGTGCGGACCTTCTCCAGGAGCGAGATGCGGCCGTCCACGATGTGGAGCAGTGGCTTGATCATGAGGGCCGAGCCAACGAGGGAGGCGGCGGTGCCGATGCGGCCGCTGCGTCGTAAGGCGTCGAGGGTGTCCACGTAGAAGAACGTCCGGGTGGTCTCCATGCAGCGGCGGGCCGCCGCCGTCACCGTCTCCAGGGCGGCTCCGCGAGCGGCGGCGCGGGCGGCGGCCAGGACCGGGTAGCCGAGGCCCATGGCGATCGAGCGGCTGTCGATCACTTCCACGGGCACGGGCGCATCGGACGCGGCAGTCTGGGCGGAATCGGCGATGCCGGACATATCGCGGGAAACGTGGATCGAGATGATTCCTGTCGCGCCCGCGGCCGCCAGGGAGGCGTAGCAGGAGACGAAGCTCTCCGGGGCGGGGCGGGAGGTGGCGGCCGTGGTGAGGTCGCCGGTGAACAGCGGCTCGTCGTACGAGACCCCGCCGGCGATCACCTGGACGGGGACGACCGTGACACCCGGCACGGCAGGTAGGTAGGCGGTCGAGTCGGTGACCACGGCGACCGAGGGCGGCATAACCCCGAGCGTAACTACTGGACCGGCGTCCCACCCCGCCACACGCGGCGCGGCTTGAGACCGAAGGACCAGGCGAAGGCGCCCTCGTGGTCGGCGTCCCACTGCACGATGTCGGCCAGCCGGCCCGGCGCCAGGACACCGCGGTCGGGAGCGCCCAGGACGGTGGCGCCGCCGAGGGTGGCCGCGCGCAGGGCGTCGTTGACGCTCATCCCGAACGCCGACACCGCCATGGCGATGACCAGGGACATCGAGGTGATGCCGCAGAAGCCGGGGTTGTGGTCGCTGCCGAGGGCGATCTGGACGCCGTGCTTGATCATCTGACGGACCGGCGGGAGGTGGCCGCGCTGCAGGGCCGTGGCCGGGCAGACGACGGCGGGCACGCCGTAGCGGGACATGATCGCGATGTCCTCGTCCGACATGTGGTGCAGCCCGTCGGCGGAGGCGCAGCCGAGCTCGGCGGCCAGCTGGACGGCGCCGCGGCGGCTGAAGATGCCGGCGTGGATGCGCGGCAGGAGCCCGACGTTGCGGCCCGAGGCCAGCACCCAGCGGGACTCCTCGGTGGTGAAGTGGCCCTCGTCGCAGTAGACGTCGACGCTGTCGGCGCCCGCCGCGGCGGCGTCGGCGCACCAGGCGCCCACGGCCTCGACGTATTCGCGCTGGCGGCCGAAGTATTCGGGTGGCACCACGTGCGCCGCCAGGAAGGTGACGTGCACCCGCGGCATCATCGGCTCCTTCTCCAGCTCGCGCAGGAGCCGCACGTCGGCCAGCTCGCCGTCGCGGGTGAGGTGGTAGCCGGTCTTGGCCTCGACCGTGGTGGTGCCGCTGAGCAGCCAGCCCCGCAGCCGCTCGCGCACGCCGTTGCACAGGGTCCACGGGTCGGTGCCGCGGGTCACGGTGACCGTGGAGCCCACGCCGCCGCCCGCCGCGGTGATCGAGGCGGCGCTGGAGCCGCCGGTGCGGATGGCCAGCTCGGCGTAGCGGTTGCCGGCGTAGACGGGGTGGGTGTGGGCGTCGATGAGACCGGGCGTGACGAGCGCGCCGCCGAGGTTTTCGACGTGGTCGACGTCGACGATGTCGTCGACGACTCCGGGGACGCTCTGCGGGAGGTCGGGCGCGCGCCCGACCCACGCGATGCGGTCGTTGTGCACGAGGATGGCGGCGTTGCTGAGGACCTCGTTACCGGTCCACAGGCGGCCGATGTTGGTCAGCAGTCGAACGGTCACCGCATCACCGCCCTGCGTGAGCCCCCACCCGCGCACCGGCATGGGCGCAGCGCACAGCTCAGGGGCTGTGCCGCGCCCACTGAGTCCGCTCCGGGTCCGGACGACATGGGGGGTCTCCTGCTCTCATCCGCATCGAGTTGTGCGGTGACCGTATCGCCAGAGTCATGATCCGGCGATTTCAGTTCAGTTACGTTATTTCACAGCTGGGCTTGCTGTACAGGGTTATTCGGAAGAAAGACCACTGATCCCAGCTGTCACCCAGCCCCACCTCGTCCCCAAGGCCCCCGTTGACGACTTTGATCACAAGAGTCATCATCCGAAACCTAGACCCAACCCTAGAAACCCGACCGCGTAAGGGGTCTGGCCGATTCTAGCAATCCCAGGGTTCGGGGACCACTGCCGCTTTTGGGTAGCCATGAGCGCTTTGCGGCGAGGGCCACCCCACAACGTAACGTTCGCCGCCGACGTTCCAGCCTGCCACACGCCGCCGTCGCGCCCGACCGGTGTCATCGTTCGCCGACTGTCACGGCAGTCCCGCCCGGACGTGCTCGGCCGGGCGACCCCACCGTACCGCTTGTGTGGGAGTCGCCCGGCCGCAACGACGGAACCGGGGGGTGACCGGAGGGTTAGAAGACCCGCTCCACGGGCTTGCCGACCCGCTCGAGCTCCTGCCACAGACTGGGCAGCACCCGGGCGTGCAGGATCGTGCCGTCCTCCACGTGCTCCACGGAGAGCACCTCGCCCTCCTTGTGGGCCCGGGAGATCAGGTCTCCCCTGTTGTACGGCACCAGCAACTGGATCTCGTGGTCCAGCCGGGGCAGCTCCCGCTCGATGACCGCCATCAGCTCGGGAATGCCACGGCCGGTCCGCGCCGACACCACGACGCAGTCGCGCTCGCGCCGCATGATCCGGTCGATCACGTCCTGCTCGGCCGCGTCGGCCTTGTTGATCACGACGATCTCGCGGATCCCGGAGGCGCCCTCGATGTCGGCGAGCACCTCGCGCACGGCGGCCAGCTGGCCCTCGGGGTCGGGGTGGGAGCCGTCCACCACGTGCAGGATCAGGTCGGCCTCGGCGACCTCCTCCAGCGTCGAACGGAACGCCTCGACGAGCTGGTGCGGCAGGTGCCGCACGAAGCCCACGGTGTCGGCGATCGTGAAGAGCCGGCCTTCGGCCGTGCGCGCCCGGCGTACGGTCGGGTCGAGGGTGGCGAACAGCGCGTCCTCCACCAGCACCCCGGCTCCCGTGACGCGGTTGAGCAGCGAGGACTTGCCCGCGTTGGTGTAGCCGGCGATGGCCACGGCGGGGACCTCGCGCCGCTGGCGCTGGTAACGCATGGTGTCGCGCGAGGTGGACATGCCGCCGATCTGGCGGCGCAGCTTGGCCATGCGCTCGCGGATGCGGCGCCGGTCGAGCTCGATCTTGGTCTCACCGGGGCCACGGCCGCCGATGCCGACGCCGCCCGCGGCGCGACCGCCGACCTGCCTGGACAGGTTGCCACCCCAGCCGCGCAGGCGGGGCAGCAGGTATTGGAGCTGTGCCAGCTCGACCTGGGCCTTGCCCTCGCGACTCTTGGCGTGCTGGGCGAAGATGTCGAGGATCAGCGCGGTGCGGTCGATGACCTTGACCTTGACCGTCTCCTCGAGCTGGCGGAGCTGGCCGGGGGTCAGCTCGCCGTCGCAGATCACGGTGTCGGCGCCGGTCGACTCGACCACGTCGCGCAGCTCGAGCGCCTTGCCCGAGCCGATGTAGGTGGCCGGATCCGGCTTCTGGCGGCGCTGGATGAGGCCGTCGAGCACCTGCGACCCAGCCGTCTCGGCCAGGAGCTTGAGCTCCAGCAGGGAGTTTTCCGCGTCGTCCACTGTGCCTGACGTCCAGACGCCGACGAGGACGACCCGCTCCAGCCGCAGCTGCCGGTACTCGACCTCGGAGACATCCTGGAGTTCGGTGGAGAGGCCCGCCACGCGGCGCAGCGCCTGGCGCTCCTCGAGGTCCATGTCGCCGGTCTCGAACTCGTCGAGGTCGAGCGCGGTGTAATCGTGCATTCGTGTCATCTCTATTAGGGAACGTCTGGACACCTCGGTGTCTTCCCACGATGGTGGCACGACACCCCCGCCACAATCACCCCCTTATCCGGCAGCCACCGTGACGTCGCCGGATCCGGCCTTGAGCGAGATCTTGTGGGGCGAGGAGCTGTCCTTCTTGACCGAGACGTTCGCGTCGCCGGACCCCACCTGGGTCTTCACGTCGTAGGCCCCGTCGGGCACGCGGAGCACGATGTCCCCGGAGCCGGCCTGCAGATCGGCGCTGCCGGGCACGGCGGTGTACTTGAGCTCGATGTTCCCGGACCCCGCCTCCGCGACGACCTTCTTGCCCGCCAGCTCCGCGGCGTCGAGGTCGCCGGAGCCGACGTGTATGCCGAGCTCCCCGGTCAGGCCCCTGAGCGTGACGTTGCCCGAGCCGTTGTCCAGGTCGACGGTCAGCCCTTTGGGGATCTCGATCTTGTAGTCGACGCTGCAGCTGCCCAGGCTCGACGGGCAGTCGTACGAGAGGCGCAGCGCGTCGCCCTCGACGCTGTGCTCCGGCTTCGGCTTGTCGTCGCCGCGCCAGCGCAGCGTCTCGGTGACGCGTACGGCGCTGCCGCCGGTCTCGGTCACCTCGGTATCGCCCGCGCCACTCTTGACCTGCAGCCTGACGACCTTGTCCGTCACCTCGTACGACGCGGTCTCCTCGCTGCTCGGGCCGGCGATGCTCGCCATCCCGCACCCCGTCAACATCAGCGCGGAGGCCAGCAGCCCGCCCGCGATCGCGATGGTCTTCATGCCCCCAATCCTGTCCGGGAAGAACCCCGGCCACATCGGGGATGCCCCCGACGACTCCCCGAAGGAACCCCAACCTTTGACCCGGGACTACCAGGGGAGTAACTTCACTTCCACAATCCAGAAGTCATTTTCCACGAAGCGGAAAGGCACCCCATGGAGATCACCGGCCCGATGCTCGACCGGTTCGACGAGATCCTCACTCCTGAGGCGCTCGATTTCGTGGCGACTCTCCAGGGGGAGTTCGGCGCCAGGCGGCTGGAGCTGCTGGAGGCCCGTCAGGCGCGGCAGGCGGAGCTGTCCGCGGGCGGCCTGCTCGACTTCCTGCCGGAGACGAAACAGGTCAGGGAGGCCGACTGGCAGGTCGCGCCGCCCGCGCCCGGCCTGGAGGACCGCCGGGTGGAGATCACCGGCCCGGTCGACAAGAAGATGACCATCAACGCGCTCAACTCCGGCGCCAAGGTCTGGCTGGCCGACTTCGAGGACGCCAACTCGCCGCTCTGGGAGAACTGCGTGAGCGGCCACCTCAACCTGCGCGACGCGCTCGACCGCGCGATCGACTTCGAGACCGGCGGCAAGTCGTACGCGCTCAGGCCCGACGACGAGCTGGCCACGGTCGTCGTGCGCCCGCGCGGCTGGCACCTGGACGAGAAGCACGCGCAGGTGGACGGGCAGCCGGTCTCGGGCTCGCTGTTCGACTTCGGGCTCTACTTCTTCCACTGCGCCCAGCGGCAGATCGACAAGGGCAAGGGGCCGTACTTCTACCTGCCCAAGATGGAGTCCCATCTGGAGGCGCGGCTCTGGAACGACGTGTTCACCAGGGCTCAGGAGCTCCTCGGCATCCCGCACGGCACGATCAGGGCGACCGTCCTCATCGAGACCTACCCGGCCGCGTTCGAGATGGAGGAGATCCTGTACGAGCTCCGCGACCACTCGGCGGGCCTCAACGCGGGCCGCTGGGACTACCTGTTCAGCGTGATCAAGAAGTTCCGGACCCGGGGCCGCGAGTTCCTGCTGCCCGAGCGGAACGCGGTCACGATGACGGCCCCGTTCATGCGCGCGTACACCGAGCTGCTGGTGCGCACCTGCCACAAGCGCGGCGCGCACGCCATCGGCGGGATGGCGGCCTTCATCCCCTCGCGGCGCGACCCCGAGGTGAACGCCGTGGCGCTGGAGAAGGTGCGGGCGGACAAGACGCGCGAGTCGGGCGACGGCTTCGACGGCTCGTGGGTGGCGCACCCCGACCTGGTGCCGGTGTGCCGTGAGGTGTTCGACGGCGTGCTGGGGTCGCGGCCCAACCAGCTCGACCGGCTGCGGGAGGACGTCAACGTGACCGCGGCCGAGCTGCTGGCCGTCTCCGAGACCCCGGGCGAGATCACCGAGACCGGGCTGCGCAACAACGTGGACGTGGCGCTGCGCTACCTCGCCGCCTGGATGGGCGGCCTGGGCGCGGTGGCGATCCACAACCTCATGGAGGACGCCGCCACCGCCGAGATCTCGCGCTCGCAGATCTGGCAGTGGATCCACAACGACATCACGCTCGCCGACACGGGCGCCCAGGTGACGAAGGAACTGGTCGAGCAGATCATCGCGGAGGAGCTCGCCAGTATCGCCGAGGAGCCCGGCCACGACGAGAAGCTGTACGGTCAGGCGACCGCGCTGTTCAAGCAGGTGGCGCTGGACGACGACTTCGCCGAGTTCCTGACGCTTCCCGCCTATGCTCAAATGCCGTAGAACTAGGAAAAAGAGGGGGATCGGGTGCTGGAAACGCTGACAGCGGCCCTGCGCTCGCTGCTGCCCCATGACTCGGTGATCACCGATCCGGTACGCCTGCGCACGTACGAGTGCGACGGCCTCACCTACCACCGGGCGACCCCCGGCGTGGTCGTGCTGCCCGACACGGCCGAGCAGGTCGCCCGCGTGGTACGCGTGTGCAACGACTTCGGCGTGCCCTTCGTGGCCCGGGGCTCGGGCACCGGCCTGTCGGGGGGCGCGCTCCCCCGCGAGGACGGCGTGCTCATCGTCACCTCCAAGATGCGCGGGATCCTGGAGATCGACCTGGACAACCGCCGGGCGGTCGTCGAGCCCGGCGTCACCAACCTGGCCATCACCGAGGCCGTGCGCGACCGGGGCTACTACTACGCGCCCGATCCCTCCAGCCAGCAGGTCTGCTCCATCGGCGGCAACGTCGCCGAGAACTCCGGCGGCGCCCACTGCCTCAAGTACGGCTTCACGGTCAACCACGTCGAGGCCTGCGAGATCGTCACCCCCGACGGCGACCTGGTCACGCTCGACCGCATGGACCCCGGCTACGACCTGCTGGGCGCGTTCATCGGCTCCGAGGGCACCCTGGGCATCGCCACCAAGATCACGGTACGCCTCAGCCGCGCGCCGGAGGCCGTGACCACGGTGCTGGCCGCGTTCGAGAGCATCGAGCAGGGCGGCCAGGCCGTCTCGGCGATCATCGGCGCGGGCATCGTGCCCGCCGCGATCGAGATGATGGACGCGCTGGCCATCGAGGCGGCCGAGGCCGCCGTCGCCTGCCGTTACCCCGAGGGCGCGGGCGCCGTGCTGATCGTGGAGCTGGACGGCCCGCGGGCGGAGGTGGACGAGCAGTTCGCCCGGCTCACGGAGATCTGTTCGGGCGCCTTCGAGCTGCGGGTGGCCGCCGGCCCGGACGAGCGGGCGGCGATCTGGAAGGGCCGCAAGTCGGCGTTCGCCGCAGTCGGGCGCATCAGCCCGGCCTACATCGTGCAGGACGGCGTGGTGCCGCGTACGTCCCTGCCCGGCGTGCTGGCGGCCATCGACCGGCTCTCGCACGAGCACGGCATCAGGGTCGCGAACGTCTTCCACGCGGGGGACGGCAACCTGCACCCGCTCGTGCTGTTCGACGACGCGGAGCCGGGGGCCGGCGAGCGGGCCGAGGTGGTCTCCGGGGCGATCCTCGACCTGTGCATCGAGCACGGCGGCTCGATCACGGGCGAGCACGGAGTCGGGGTGGATAAATCCCGCTATATGCCGAAGATGTTCAGCGCGGACGACCTGGACACCATGCAACTCGTCCGGTGCGCGTTCGACCCCCGCGGCCTGTCGAACCCGGGCAAGGTGTTCCCCACCCCGCGCCTGTGCGGCGAGGTGCCGGGAGCGCGCAAGGGCGTGCACCCGCTGGTGGAGTCGGGGAAGGCGGAGCAGTTCTGATGCTGGCCGACACGGGGGTGACCATCAGGCAGGCGGACGCCGACGACGCCGTCAACGGCGTGCAGCCCCGCTGGGTCGCCCTGCCCGAGACGGTCGAGGAGATCTCGGCCGTGCTGCGGGCCTGCGCCGAGCAGGACCTGGCGGCGGTGCCCGCGGGCGGCGGCACGAAGCTGCACTGGGGCGCCCCGCCCGAGCGTTGCGACGTGCTCATCGACCTGTGCTGCATGAACTCCCTCATCGAGCACGCCGCCGGCGACCTCGTCGTGCGCGCGCAGGCCGGGCTGACCATGGACGCGCTGGCCGCCGCGCTCGCCGAGCAGGGCCAGGAGCTGGCGCTCGACCCGCCGTTCAGGGAGCACACCACGGTCGGCGGCACGCTCGCCACCGCGACGGCGGGCCCGCGCGCCTTCCGGTACGGCACCGCCCGCGACCTGCTCATCGGCATCACGGTCGTGCTGCCCGACGGGACCGTCGCCAGGTCCGGCGGCCGGGTGGTCAAGAACGTCGCGGGCTACGACCTCGGCAAGCTCTTCACCGGCTCGCAGGGCACGCTCGGCGTGATCGCGGAGGCCACGTTCCGGCTGCACCCGCTGCCCGTGGAGCGGCGCTGGCTCGTGGCGACCACCGAACCTGCCGACGACGTGCTGCTCCGCCTGACCTCCTCCCAGGCCGAGCCGTCCGCCGTGGAGATCGACTGCCCCGACGGCAAGGAGGCGACGGTCGCGGTACTCGTGGAGGGCTCGGCGGCCGAGCAGCGCGCGCTGGCGCTGCGCGAGGTGCTGGGCGAGGGCACGGTCACGGCCGAGGCTCCGGAGTGGTGGGGGCTGATCCTCAGGGACGACGTGCTGCTGGAGGCCCGGTTCCCGCCCGCGCGCGCGGCCGGGGCGCTGGCCGCCGCCGGGGAGGCCGGGTTCGCCTTCCGCGGGTCGGCCGCGGCGGGGCGAGCGTACCTGGAGCTCTGGGACGAGGTCTCGGAGGAGGAGCTGGCGGCGGCCGTCACCCTGCTGCGCGGGCGGATCGAGGCGCTGGGCGGGCGGCTGAACGTGCTGGCCACGCCGTACGAGGGCGTCGACAGGTGGGGGCAGGTGAGCGGGCTGCCGTTGATGCGGCGGGTCAAGGAACGGTTCGACCCCGGGCGCAGGATGTCTCCCGGCCGGTTCTTGGGAGGCATTTGACATGGACCCGGAGCTGATCAACGACTGCGTGCACTGCGGGTTCTGCCTCCCCACGTGCCCGACGTACGTGCTGTGGGGCGAGGAGATGGACTCGCCGCGCGGACGCATCCACCTGATGAAGCAGCACGTCGAGGGCACCCCGGTCACCCCGGAGATGGCCGGGCACTTCGACGCCTGCCTGGGGTGCATGGCGTGCGTCACGGCCTGCCCGTCCGGGGTCCGGTACGACCGCCTGATCGAGCAGACCAGGGCCGAGGTGGAGCGCACGCACGTGCGGGACCCGCAGGAGCGGGCCGTGCGCGGGATCGTGTTCAGCCTGTTCCCCTATCCACGCAGGCTGCGGCTGCTGCGGCCGGGGATGTGGCTGGCCGAGCGCATGGCGCCGTTCCTCGCCAGGGCCAATCCGAGCCTCGGCGCCATGGCCGCGCTCGCGCCGCGCGTCGAGCACCGGCAGCGGATGCCGCGCGTCGTCAGGGCCAGGGGCGAGCGCCGGGCCGTGGTGGGCATGCTCACCGGATGCGTGCAGGGCGAGTTCTTCCCCCAGGTGAACGCGGCCACCGCCCGGGTGCTCTCCCTGGAGGGCTGCGACGTGGTCATCCCGCGCGGTCAGGGCTGCTGCGGGGCGCTCAGCGTGCACTCCGGGCGCGAGGACCAGGCCAGGCGGCTGGCGCGCCGCACGGTCAGGACGTTCGAGAGGGCCGGGGTGGACACCGTCGTGGTGAACGCGGCCGGCTGCGGCTCGTCGATGAAGGAGTACGGCGAGCTGCTCGGGCGCGAGCCGGGATTCAGGGTGGTCGATCTGTCGGAGTACCTCGCCGAGCTGGGGCCCGTGGCCAAGCGGCACCCGCTGCCGCTCACCGTCGCCTACCACGACGCCTGCCACCTGGCCCACGCCCAGGGCGTGCGCGCCCAGCCGCGCGAGCTGCTGAGCGGCATCCCCGACCTGGTGGTCCGCGAGATCCCCGAGTCGGCCATCTGCTGCGGGTCGGCGGGCACGTACAACATCTTCCAGCCGGACGCCGCCCGCGACCTCGGCGACAGGAAGGCCGGCGCGGTCGCCACGACCGGCGCCGAGCTGCTGGTCTCGGCCAACCCCGGCTGCACGATGCAGATCGCCGCGGCCATGCGGCGCGCCGGCTCGGACATCAGGGTGGCCCACACGGCCGAGGTGCTCGACGCGTCGCTGCGCGGGGTCGCCCTATGAGTGTTCAGTCGGTGGAGCGGGCGCTGGACGTGCTGGAGGCGCTGGCCGAGCACGGAGGTGAGGCGGGCCTGTCGGAGATCGCCGCCAGGACCGGCCTGCCGTACGGGACCATCCACCGGCTGCTGCGCACCCTGCTCGCCCGCGGCTACGTGCGCCAGGAATCCGACAAGAGGTACGCCCTGGGCGGCGGCCTCGTGCGGCTGGGCGGCATCGCCGAGAGCATGGTGGGCGTATGGGCGCAGCCGTACCTGACCAAGATGGTCGAGCTGTCCGGCGAGACCGCCAACCTGGCCGTGCTCGAAGGCGACTTCGTCGTCTACGTGGCGCAGGTGCCCTCGCCGCGCAGGCTGCGGATGTTCGCCGAGGTGGGCCGGCGGGTGCTGCCGCACAGCACGGCCGTGGGCAAGGCGCTGCTGGCCGGGCGGCCCGCGGCCGAGGCGGTGGCCGTCTTCGAGCGCACCGGCATGCCCCGCCGCACCCCCAACACGATCACTGACCTGACGGCCATGCTGGTCGAGCTCGAGCTCGTCCGGGCGCAGGGTTACGCCATGGACCTGGGCGAGGAGGAGCTCGGCGTGCACTGCCTGGCCGTGCCCGTGTGGGACGGCGAGCGGGTGGTGGCCGCGATGTCGGTCTCCGGGCCCGCCGAGCGGATCGACGCGATCGACCGCGACGACCTGGCCGAGGGCATGCGCAAGATCGCGCTCGACTTCGGCAACGAGCTCGGCCCGGCGGTCGACGCACGCTGAACGAAGTTACGGTAAGGGCATGTGTAGAAGCATCAAAACCCTGCGCCCCCCGTTCACCGAGAGCGTCACCGAGGAGGACGTGCGGGCGGCGGCGTTGCAGTACGTCAGGAAGATCTCCGGCTTCCGCGCGCCCGCCGCGCACAACGCCGAGGCGTTCGAGCGGGCGGTGGAGACGATCACCAAGGCGTCGGAGGAGTTGCTCGGAGCTCTCCAAGTTCGCGGATCGCGTTGACAGGCACCCGCGGTCGGTGAAGTGTTCCCTCGTGTAGGCCCCGAGCGAGGGAGCGCCCATGATCAGCGGGCTGTACCAGGGACAGGACGGCGACTCGCAGCTGGCGCTCCGGGTCGACGTCGACGGGACCAGGCCCACCGGGCGGGTGAGCGGCGACCTGTTCACCGTGGCGGGCGCGACGACCTCCTACGCGGGCTCGTTCGTGGTCAACGCGCCCACCGTGCAGGAGTCCCGGATCCAGGGGCGCGGGGTCTTCACGTTCGACACTCCGGCGAAGGACGTGAGCGTCACGATCGCCGACGGGTCGGGCACGGCCGAGGTCGCGGGGCGCACGTACCAGGTGGCCTTCGCGTCTCCGTACTTCCGCAGCGTGCTGCTGGAGCAGGACTCCGTGATCGGGACCGTGCCGTTCGTGTCGTACCGGACCAGCACGCTGCCGGGGCCGGGCGGCTCGCCGGCCAGGGAGCTGAGCGTGCCGGCGGCGTACGCGGAGGCGGGCATCGAGCTGACCCTCGCCCGGCCGGGGGTGATCCCGGTGGACGGGTCGGGCGCGGACCTGGCGTGGGACGACGCCGAGCTGCATCACGCGATGACGCAGCAGTTCAGCGGGTTCGGCGACGCGCCGGCCTGGCGCGTGTGGCTGCTGGTGGCCAGCAAGCACGTGGGCGGCTACCGGGGGATCATGTTCGACTACAACGACGCGCACCAGCGGCAGGGGTCCGCGGTGTTCTACGACGTGATCAAGGGGGCCACGCCGCAGGCGCAGCGGGCGCAGCTGCGTACGTACGTGCACGAGCTCGGGCACGCCTTCAACCTGCTGCACTCCTGGCAGAAGAACCTCGGCACCCCGCCCCAGCCGCTGGGCCCCGACGGCGGCTTCGGCGATCTGTCGTGGATGAACTACGTGCAGAACTACCGCCCGGGCGGCGAGCCAGGCTACTGGGCCGCCTTCCCGTTCCACTTCACGGACCCGGAGCTGATCCACCTGCGCCACGGCTTCTACCGCGACGTGGCCATGGGCGCGAACGCGTTCGGCACCGGCGCCGCCGAGATCGCGCCGTTCGAGCAGCCCGTCGAGGACCGCTCCGGGCTGCGGCTGGAGCTGCGCGCCAAGGAGTCGTTCGAGCTGGGCGAGCCCGTCGTGGTCGAGTTCAAGCTGTCCTGCGCCGGCGAGCCCCGTGTCACGCACGGCCATCTGCACCCCGACACCGAGTTCACCCAGGTGTCGATCACGCAGCCGGGCGGCAGGACCGTGCTGTACCGGCCGATGATGCGGCACTGCGTGGACGCCTCGCCGGAGATCCGGCTGGACGAGGGCAACCCGGCCATGTACCGCAGCGCGTACATCGGGCACGGCCGCGACGGGCACTACTTCCAGCAGCCCGGCGAGTACCACGTGCGCGCCCAGTACATCGCCGCGGACGGCTCCCGCATCGTCTCCCCCGCGTGCCTGGTCAGGGTGCGCTTCCCGGTCAGCCGCGACGACCACCAGGTGGCCGAGCTGATGCTGGGCGAGGAGCAGGGGCAGCTGTTCTCGCTGCTCGGCTCCGACTCGCCCGCGCTACGCTCGGGCAACGAGGCCCTGGACGAGGTCATCGACCGGTACGGCGCCCACCCGCTGGCCGTCTACGCCCGCATGGTCAAGGGGCTGAACGCCGAGCGCGAGTTCAAGGCGGTGACGGCGGGCAAGCGGCTGCGCGTCCGGCCGCCGGATCCCAAGCAGGGCATCGAGCACCTCAGCCAGGTCGCCCGTGACGCGAGCATCGACAACATCACCCTGAACCTGGTGATGCGCCGCCTGGCCAGGGCCGAGGCGCGGCAGGGGGACCTGGACCGGGCGAACGCGGTGATGGACCAGATGGTCGCCACGTTCCAGGCCAAGGGGGTGAACCCCGTCGTCCTGGGGCAGATCCAGCGCCAGGCGGAGCTGACGAAGACAGCTCTGAGCGCGGAGGCCTAGATCATTCGAGCAGGCGGTGCTGGGCGGCGAGGAAGCCCGCGTGGAAGCGGGTCCTGGCGTCCAGGCGCTCGCACAGCATCTGGACCCGGCGCTGCACCGTACGCGGGCTGAGCCCCAGTTGCCGGGCGATGGCGTCGTCCTTCATCCCGGCCGCCAGCAGCGCCAGCACCTCCGTGTCGGGGGTGCGCGGCCACACCTCGGGCTCCAGGCCGTCCGCGGCGGTCAGGCGGAGCGGCACGGCGGCCCGCCACAGCGTCTCGAACAGCCCCACCAGCGCGTCCAGCAGCGCGGACGGGTGCACCACGAGCGCGCTCTCCACGGCCTGGTCCTCGTCGGAGACCAGGGGCAGGATGGCCGTGCGGGCGTCGGCGATGGCCAGCTTGACCGGCACCTGCCCGAGCCTGGCCTGCTCGCCGTCGGCGATGGCCCGCCGCGTGTGGGCCAGCATGCCGGGGTGCTCGAACGCCTGCGGACCGTAGATGCCGCGGATCGGCGCCCCCTGACGGGCCGCCCGCCTGCGGTTCTCCCGGTCGTCGCTGACATCCACCGCGTACGGCGGATGCACCAGCACGAGCATCTCCCGCGTGGCGTTGCGCTCCAGCTGGAGATAGCGCCGGGCCACGGCGTCGCGCCCGCTCACCACCTCCAGCACCTCCTCCGGGTGCGGCCCGTTGCGCTCGGCGACCTCGGTGGCCAGCAGCGCGGCGGCGGCCCTGCTGTGCGCGATCTCCTCCTGGCGGCGCGCGACGAGGATGTCGATGGCGACGTTCGGCGGAGTGGCGATCAGCCGCAGCGGCCGGCCGGCCACCCGGGAGATGAGGCCTAGGTCCTCCAGCCTGGGCAGCATGCGGCGGATGGCCGCGGCGGACGAGCCGGTCTCGGCCGCGAGCTGGCTCAGCGTCGCCGGTCCGTGCCTGAGCAGCGCGCGGTAGGCGGTCTCCTCGGCGACGGTGACGCCGAGTCCCTCCAGCAAGCGCCGCTGCGCCATGTCCCCTCTTTCCGACATGCCATGATCCACGTTCAGATTAAGGCAGCCTTGCCCGGAGGTGCACAGGGCCCTATCCACGGCAAAACGGTGAAGTGGCACCCTGGACGCGTGATAGGGCCTTTTATGGGCACTTGACCTAGACTTTACGAAGGTTCGGCGAAGTCTGGGGAGTGGGCGTGGGGCGGCGGGTTCGGGCGTTCATGGCCGGTGCGGCCACGGTGGCGGTGCTGGCGGGCTGTGGCGGGCTGCAGGGGCAGTCCTCGGCCGGCACCGACAAGGCGGGCAAGTCCGACTCGGTGTCCGTCTCGGACGCCCGCAAGAAGCTCGCCAAGTTAACCGTCAAGGGCCGCGCTCCGAAGACGGGGTTCGACCGGGACAAGTTCGGCCCGGCGTGGTCGGACGTCGACCACAACGGTTGCGACACCCGTAACGACATACTCAAGCGGGACCTGGTGGACGAGAAGTTCAAGGCCGGGACCCACGACTGCATCGTGCTGAGCGGCACGCTGCACGACCCGTACAGCGGCAAGACGATCAACTTCAAGCGCGGCCAGGACACCAGCACCGCCGTCCAGATCGACCATGTGATCCCGCTGTCGGACGCCTGGCAGAAGGGCGCGCAGCAGTGGGCGGCGGACAAGCGCAAGGAGTTCGCCAACGACCCGCTGAACCTCATGGCCGTCGACGGCCCGCTCAACGGCCAGAAGAGCGACTCCGACGCCGCCACCTGGCTGCCGCCGGTCAAGTCGTACCGGTGCACCTACATCGCCCGCCAGATCGACGTGAAGACGAAGTACGCCGTCTGGGTGACCTCGGCGGAGAAGGACGCCATGGAGAGCATCCTGTCGAGCTGTTGAAGATCTATACGAACAGTCACGCGGTCCGTAAGATCCGACGGCATGCATGCGACAAAACGGATCAAAGTGATGATGGCCGCGGCTTTCACGGTGCTCGCCTCCACCGCCCTGCCTGTCCCGGCGCACGCCACGACGAACCTCGTGGTCCTCGACTGGAACGTCGCGGGCGACACCGCCGACATGAAGGCCATCGCCACAGTGATCCGCGGCAGCGGCGCCAACATCGTGACCGTGCAGGAGATCCATCGCAAGCCGGAGGCCGACCAGGTCAAGCAGTTAGCCGACGAGCTCGGCTGGGACATCACGGCCAACGCCCACTTCGGCGCGGGCGACAACCCCGGCCCCTGCGACGATCCGCAGCCCGGCAAGGCGGGCAACGCGATCCTGTCCTCGTTCAAGATCCTCGAGCGCGTGACGATCCCGATCAGCGACTTCGAGACCTGCCCGGTCAACCGCTCCATGGCCGGAGCCAAGCTCGACCTCGGCGGCGGCTCGACGATCACGGTGTTCACCACCCACCTGTCCCCCGGCCTGTCGGCCACCTCGGTGGCCCGCCGCGAGGCCCAGGCGGACAAGGTGCGTAATTACCTCGCCAACCGGTCCCCGCTGATCCTCACCGGCGACTTCAACGCGCCGCCGACGGACGCGCTGTCGAAGAAGTTCGTGAGCGCGGGCTGGGTGGACACCGGCGCCAGGTACGCCAACCAGCCGACCCACGGGGACGCGCGCATCGACTACATCTACACCAAGGGCGTCACCACCACGAGCGGCTCCGTCCTGTCGAGCACCCTGTCCGACCACCGTCCGGTCGTCATGAAAATGACCCGCTGACGGCCGGAAGGCCCACCGCCGCGTGCGGTGGGCCGGTGGCCGTTGGGGGATGCGGTCAGTCGTCGTCGTGGCCGTGGTCGTCGTCCCTGTCCGTCTGGTGCTTGATGACCTTGCCGGTGGCCGCGTCCACGTCCAGTTCGTGCCGTTCCGTGCCCTTGGTCAGCTCGACCTCCCACGCGTCGGGCCGCGTACCCCTGCGCTGGTAGTCGATCTCGCTGACCCAGGCCCCGGCCACCTCCTTGTGCGCGATCTCCATGGCCTGCTCGGCCGTGACCTTGGGCGCGGCGGCCGTGGACGTGGTGGCGGCGAAGGCGACGCCCCCGCCCGCGACCAGCGTGACGATCCCGGCACCGACGACGATGAACTTCTTCGTGATCTGCATGACTCCACGAAATCGCGATCGCCGATAATCGCGCGCTAAGCACCGGTTAAGACCATCTCCACCCGCGCGCCGCCCCCTTCTGGCGTGGAGACGGCCAGGTGGCCGCCCGAGGACTCGGCGGTACGGCGGGCGATGTCGAGGCCGAGGCCGGTCGAACCGCCCCCGCTGTTGCCCCGTTCCAGCAGCTCCGGGTCGAAGCCCGGCCCCGAGTCCTCAACCGCCAGCACGGCCCCCGACGGGTGCGGCGTGAGCCGTACCGCCATGGAGGCCCCTTCCGGGGTGTGCGCGAAGACATTGCCGAGCAGGGCGTCCACGCAGGCCGCGAGCTCCTCGGCGCTCACCGCGACGGGCAGCGGCCCGTCGGGCAGCGAGATCGACACCTCGCGGCACTGGTCCTCCGCCAGCACCGACCAGAACCGCACCCGCTCCCCCACGACCGCCGCCGCGTCGCACGACGCGCGCCCGGCCGAGCGGCGCCGCGCGTCCGTGATGACGGCGCTCACCGCCCGTTCCAGGGCGTCCACGCGGGCCTGCACCCGTGCCGCCTCCTCCGGGTCCCGCAAGGACTCGGCGTCCAGCCTGAGGCCGGTCAAAGGGGTACGCAACCGGTGCGACAGGTCGGCCACCGACTCCCGCTCCGCCACCAGCAGCTCGTCGATCCGCCCCGCCAGATGGTTGAGCGCCAGCGCCACCGAACGCACCTCAGGCGGCCCGCCCGGCTCCGCCCGAGCCGTCAGGTCGCCCCCGGCCAGCCGGTGCGAGACCCGGGCCAGCCCGGCCACCGGCCGCGTGACGGCCAGCGCCAGCCGGTCCGCCAGCACGATCCCCAGCACCACCAGGACGATCCCCAGCACGAGCAGCCCGAGCCACGCCTCGCGCACGCCCTTCGTCAGCTCCGCGTCCGGCACGAACACCCTGATCACCGCCGTCCCCCCGGACGACTGCGCGGAGACCAGCACCTCCCTGCCGCCGGAGGTCACGGCGGTGACGCTGCGCCCGGTCGCGGCCAGGCGCACCGCGTCGGTACGGGCCGCCGCCACGCCCACCGTGCGCCCGTCCGGCAGGAACACCGTCACCGGACGCGGCACCTGCGCCATCGCCAGCTCCAGGTCGGGCGTGCCCACCGCGACCGCCACGGACTCCGCTGCGGCGGTCGCCCTGCCCATCGCGCCGTTCTCGGCCACGGCCCGGATGAGCAGCGCCATCGGCACCAGCAACGCGATCAGCACGAGGGACGTCGTGGCCGCCACCAGCAACGCCAGCCACCGCCTCACGCCCGCCCCCTCCACGTCCCTACGGCCGCCGTCATCTGTGTCATGACGGCTCGACCAGCTTGACGCCGACCCCGCGCACGGTGTGCAGGTAGCGGGGCTCCGCGGCCGTCTCGCCCAGCTTCCTGCGCAGCCACGACAGGTGCACGTCCACGGTCTTGTCCGCGCCCCCGTACGGCAGCTGCCACACCTCCGTCAGCAGCTCCCGCTTGGTCACCACCTCGCCGGGCCGCGCGGCCAGATAGTGCAGCACGTCGAACTCGCGCGGCGTCAGATCCAGCGCCGTCCCGTCGAGCGTGGCCGTACGCGCCCGCGGGTCCACCCGCAACGCCCCCACCGCCAGCGCCGGCTCCGGCGCCGACCCCCCGGCCCTCCGCAGGACGGCCCGGACCCGCGCGTCGAGCTGGGCCGCGCTGTACGGCTTGACCACATAGTCGTCGGCCCCCGCGTCCAGGACCGGCACCATCTCGGCGTCCCCGTCGCGCGCGGTCGCCACGATGACCGGCACCCTGCTGACCGCCCGCAACATCCGCAGCAGCTCCACCCCGTCCAGATCCGGCAGGCCCAGGTCGAGCACGATCAGGTCGGGACGGTCCTGCACGGCCAGCCGCAGCCCGTCCAGCGCCGTCGGGGACGAGGAGACGGCGTGACCGAGCTCGCGCAGGCCGCGGCTGAGCGCCGTACGGATCGCCACGTCGTCCTCGATGAGCAGGATGTCAGCCATATACAAGAACGTAAACGGTCGATGACGATGCCCCGAGCAGCCTTAGCACCGCCTTAACCTGGCGTTAGCCGTACATGGGGGATGGTTGTCGACCATGAAGAGACTCGTGCTGGCCTGGGCCGCCACCGCCGTCGCCGCGACCGGCGCGGCCGTGGCGGTGCTCACCCTGCTCGGCACCGGCCTCACCGGCGACTCCGGCCACGTGCTCAGCCCGGCCGAGGTCCGCGCCGCCCTGAACACCGCCACCCAGCGCGCCACCGGCACCCTGGCCGGCGACGCCACCCCGACGGCGGGGACGCCGCAGCAGACGGCCCAGGGCAAGCTGATCCGCACCGCGGGCGGCACCGTGATCGCCTCGTGCGAGGGCGACCTGGTCACGCTGCGCTCGTGGAGCCCGGCCCAGAACTACTCGGTGGACCAGGTCGAGCCGGGGCCCGCCCGCAAGGCCAAGGTGGAGTTCGAGCCGGAGGAGGGGGCGGAGGTCGAGCTCAAGATCGAGTGCTCGGCCGGCCGGCCGGTGACCAGCTTCGGCTCGTAGCCGCCTGCGTCAGGTGAGCAGGACTCCGCCGTCCACCGGAAGCGTCACCCCGGTGATGTACGAGGCCGCGTCGCCGGCCAGGAAGACCGCCGCGGCCACCAGCTCCGCCGGATCGCCCGGCCGCTTCATCACCACCCTGGACTCGACGACCGCCTCCACGTAGCCAGGCTTGAACTGCTCGGTCATCTCCGAGTGGAAGAACCCCGGCTCCAGGCAGTTGACCCGGATGCCGCGCCGGCCGGTCCACTGCTGCGCGAGGTCCCGGGTGAGGCCGATGATCGCCGCCTTCGAGGCGCTGTAGGCGGCCTGGGGCAGGCCGGCCGTGGTCTCGCCGAGGATGCTGCCGATGTTCACGATCGACGAGCCGGGCCGCATCACGCGTGCGCATGCCTGGGCCATCCAGTAGGTGCCGAGCAGGTTGACGTCGATGACCTGCCGGAACTCCTCGGGCGTCTCCCGCAGCGCGGGCACGGCGGTGCCGATGCCGGCGTTGTTGATCAGCACGTCCACGGCGCCCATGGCATCGACGGCGGCGGCCACCAGCGCGTCGCAGTCCTCCGGGCGCGCCACGTCCGTCTGCACGGCCAGGCACCGGCGGCCGGTCTCCTCGACCAGCCGCTGCGTCTCCTCCAGGCGGTCGGCACGCCGGGCCCCGATCACGACGTCGGCGCCGGCCTCCGCGAGACCGCGGGCGAACGCGACACCCAGCCCCGAGGAGGCGCCGGTGACGATGGCCACCTTGCCGTCGAGCGCGAACCGCTCCAGCACGTCACATCCCGCCTTCCCGCTCAGCTACACGCGCCGCTTCCCGGGGAAGGGCACCACGCGCGGGTGATGCCCTTCCGGGGCCCGGGACGCAGCCGTCAGAGGCCGTATTCCTTGACGATCCGCTCGTGCCGCTCGACCTCGACGTCGATCTCGCGGGCCAGGTCGAGCCAGGCCAGCGGGTGCACCCACCGCTCCGTGGCGTCGTCGAGCAGCGCGTCGACCTCGGAGGCCGACACGTTCGGCGGGACCGCGACCCAGCCGAACACCCCGGGCAGCGCCTCGCCCGAGCTCGGGTGGGTGATGGTGTAGTTCTCGTCGCTGTAGACCCACATGGGCCAGCCGCGCTCGGCCATGACCTCGGTGAACTCCGCCCAGTCCTCCTCGCTCGGCGCGGCGCCGTCGAAGAAGTAGCTGGTGTAGCCGCCGGGCCGCAGGATGCGCACCGCGGCGAACGGCGGCACGAAGTTCTGCTGCTCCTGCGGGTCGTCGGGCACCGGCTCCAGCAGCTGCGGGTCGAAGACGACCAGGTCGCCGGCGTTGTAGTCCATGCCGCGCGGCTGCGGCAGGGCGAGCCGGGCCGTGGCGGGGCCGGTGCGGATGGACAGCACCTGGCGCTGGCCGCCGTCGGGCGCGGGGAGGATGAGCCGGATGAGGCCCATCTCCTCCTCGATCGGGCCCTCCTTGGACTTGATCGGCATGCCGATCTTGGCCGCGCCCTTGCGTACGGTGTCCCAGTCCTCCGCCGAGGTGGCCATGACGATCATGCGCCAGACGTCCTCGTCGGCGAGCTCGTCGATCACCTCCAGCAGCACCTCCGCGGCCCTGGAGTTGGCGTCGAGCTGCTGGGCGGCGCCGGACAGCAGGCGGCGGGCCTCGATCCCGGCGCCGGCCGCGACGGCGTGCTCGGCGGCCTCGACCGTCTCCTCCCAGCGCTCGCGGGCGCTGTGCAGCCGGGCCAGCGTGAGGTGCTGGGCGGCGTGCGGCAGCATCGCGGCCATCTGCTCCAGCCGCTCGTCCTGGCGGGCCTCGACGAGCAGCGTGGTCAGGTAGGCCACGTCGTCGGAGTCGGCGCCGGCGATGTCGCCGGTGTCGACCAGCATCTTCCAGTAGATGTCGGCGCCGGTGGCCGGGTAGCCGAGGAAGCCGAGCGTGGTGGTGTGGCGGCGGGTGGCCTCCAGGTCCTCCCCGGACAGCGGCGCCAGCCAGCCGACCCACCGCTCGGGGTCGGCGTTGAAGCCGTCGGCGGCGTCGAAGAGGCCGACGCGCTCGTCGAGCGGGCCCGGGGCCTCGGGCTCGGAGGTGGCGTCGGCGGCGGCCCGCAGAGCGGCGACCCGGTCGGCGACACCCTCGGTCTCGCGCAGCTCGGCGGCGGCGGACTCGGTCAGGTCGGCCAGCAGCCTGGCCTGCCACACGCCCTGCCTGGCGATGGCCAGGTCGCCGGCGACCAGCGCGAGCTCGACGCGGGCGCGGTAGCCGCCCATCATGCCGAAGTAGTCGATCCACTGGCGCAGCACGCGGCCGAGCTGCCAGGTGTTGGTGATCTGGGACGAGCCGGCCAGCTTGCTGACCGCCTGCGACCACTCCACGAACACGCGCGGGTGCTCGCCGACCACGTCGAGGTCGGGCAGCGCGTCCACGGCCTCGGCGGTGCGGCCGAGCGTGGCGAGGATCAGGGCCCGGCGCACGCCGTCGCGGTGCTCCTTGGCCACCGGGTCGTCGGCCTGGAACTCGGCCGCGGCCTGCAGCGCGTTGAGGGCGTCCTCGGCGCGGCCCGCGGCGAGCAGCGCGCGGGCGCTCTCGGCGCCGAGCTCCCAGCTCGCCTCGCGGCCCGCGACCCGCAGCCGCTCGACGGCGGACTCGGCGTAGGTCACGGCCTCGCCCGCCTTGCCGGCGTCGATGAGCGCGGCGACGTATTCGGTGACCAGGCCCGTGAAGGCGGGCTTCTCCGGGCTCATGCCCTCGATGTGCGCCCCCAGCGCCTCCAGGCGCTCGCTCGCGTAGCCGGGGCCGTCGGTGTTGGCCCAGGCGATGGCGAGGGCCTCGACGGCCGCCGGGGCGGCCGGGCACTCACGTACGTCTTCGCGCTGGGCGAACGCCAGCAGCTGCTGCGCGTCGTCCACGGCGACCGCGCCCTGCGCCCGGTCGCCGATGCGGCCGATCAGATGCCAGTAGCGGGCGTAGAACTCGAGCCAGGGCAGCTCAAGGGCCTCGGCCTGCTGCGCGATGGCCGGGGCCATGACGTCGAGCTGCGGATATCGGCCCTCGTAGGCCTGTGCGGGGAGGTCTCCCAGCGCCATGGCGAGGCCAACGTTGCCCGCCTCGGAAAGCTGCTGCTGGGTTTCGCCGACCCAGGCCCAGATGTCCACGTCCATGGGGAGCCAGTCTGCCAGGTCAACGAGCGTCCCCAAAACGCAGAAGGCCGATCAGCTCGTCCGTTTCGCTGCTGTCAAGGACCGAAAATGCCGATGCCATCAGGTCGTCCGTCGTCTCCTCCACCGCGGCGCGGCGCGCCACGACCCCCGGGCCCGGCGTGGCGTACGGCTCCGGCCACTGGAAGAACTTGGCGATCATCTCTCCCGTGGTGGTCCCGAACGGGGTCGCGTCGTGGCCGCTCGCGAGCGTGGCCTCCAGCGGGTGCAGGCCGGCCGCGATCACGGCGTTGGCGTGCAGTCCGCCGCGCAGCTCGCGTACGACGTGCATGAGCTGTACGGCCCGCGCGGGCGGGTCGTCGGGCAGCGGCACGGCCCGCCAGCCCGCGAACAGCGGGACGCCCGCGCACGGGGCGGCATCGACGACCGGCTGGAGCAGCTCCGCGAGCCGCGCGCAGCCCTCGTAGCCGCCCAGCTTGCGCCGCCCCCAGGCCCCGCAGACCTCGGCGTACAGCTCGACGGCCTGGTCGACGGGGAGCTTGCGGCCGCCGTTCCAGCTCTCCTCGACGTGGTCGGGCGGGAAGAAAACGACGACCGAATTGACGACGTCGGCGTCGCATTCGCCGAGCACGCCGCAGCGCCCCCGGAAGTAGAACTCGCGGGCGCCGAGGCCGTACTCCTCGCAGACGGCCTTGGCCTCTCTGGAGATCATGAACCCGCCGCCGTACTGGCCGATCGCCGCTTTGACCTGCCTCGCGGTGGTGCGTGGGTCAGCCATGGTCCACCTCTCAGTTCGCGAAGTGGACCCAGCATCCCTCAAGAGAACATTATTCTGCAAGCATCAGCTCGCCCCTGGCCACGATGACCGCGGGGCCGGAAAGGTAGCTCGTCTCCTCGTCCAGGACGACGGTCAGCGTGCCGCCGGGCACCTCGATCGTCCAGGTGCCGGTGGTCTCGCCCGACAGGGCCGCGGCGGCGACCGCCGTGGCCACCGTGCCGGTGCCGCAGGAGCGGGTCTCGCCGCAGCCGCGCTCGTGGACGCGCATGACCGCGCGGCTGACGCCGACGGGGTTGAACAGCTCGATGTTGACCCCGGTGGGGAAGACGCCGGGGTCGAAGCCCGGCTGGTAGTGGAGGTCGAGCTGGACGACGGGGTCGCCGATGGCGCAGGCCAGGTGGGGGTTGCCCATGTCGACGTGGAGCCCCGTGTATTCCTGGCCGCCGACGGTGGCCCAGCTCTCGCCGCGCACGACGGGCTTGCCCATGTCGACGGTGATGTCGCCGTTGGGCTCGACGCGGACCCTGCGTACGCCGCCCCTGGTGGCCAGCATGAACTCGCCGGGCTTCTCCAGACCCTCGTCGAGCAGGTAGCGGGCGAACACGCGCACGCCGTTGCCGCACATCTCGGCCACGCTGCCGTCGGCGTTGCGGTAGTCCATGAACCACTCGGCCACGGCGGCGTGCTCGGCCACCTCAGGGCTCTCCTTGGTGCGCGTCACCACCAGCACGCCGTCAGCCCCTATGCCGGCTCTCCTGTCGCAGATCTTGGCGACGAGCGAGGCGGTCACGCCTGCCTCTCCGCCAGGGTCGGGAAGGATGACGAAGTCGTTCTCGGTGCCGTGCCCCTTAAGAAACCGCATCTTGCAAGCTTATGCGAACGGGTTTGCGGAGATCAGCGCCAGGGACCTCTCAAGCAGATCAGGCGCGTCGTACGGCAGCCAGCGCACCCGGGGATCGCGGCGGAACCACGACTCCTGGCGGCGGGCGAAGCGCCTGGTGGTCCTGACGGTCTCCTCGATCGCCTGCTCCTCGCTCCACTCCCCCTCCAGGAAGCGGATGACCTGGGCGTATCCGAGGGCACGGCTCGCCGTCCGGCCCTCGGCCAGGCCCTGCCCGAGCAGCCCCCGCACCTCCTCGACCAGGCCCGCCCGCCACATGCGCTCGACCCTGAGCGCGATCCGCTCGTCCAGCTCCGGCCTGGGCACCTCGAGGCCGATCTGCACGCTCGGGTATACGGCGTCGTAGCCGGGCATGGTGGCCGAGAACGGGCGGCCGGAGTGCTCGATCACCTCCAGTGCGCGGACGATGCGGCGGCCGTTGCTCGGCAGGATCGCCGCCGCGGCCACCGGGTCGAGGTCGCGCAGGCGCTCGTAGAGCGGGGCGGGGCCGCGCTCGGCCAGCTCGCCCTCCAGCCTGGCCCTGATCTCCGGGTCGGTGCCGGGGAACTCCAGCTCGTCGATGGCCGCCCGCACGTACAGGCCGCTGCCGCCGACCAGCACGGGCACCGCGACGGAGTCGATGACCTCCCTGGCCAGCTTCTGGTATTCGGCCACGCTGGCCGTGACCGTGACGTCCCAGACGTCCAGCAGGTGGTGCGGGACGCCGCGCTGCTCGGCGGGGGTGAGCTTGGCCGTGCCGATGTCCATGCCGCGGTAGAGCTGCATGGAGTCGGCGTTGACGCACTCGCCTCCGAGGCGGAGCGCGATGTCCACGGCGAGGTCGGACTTTCCGGCCGCCGTGGGGCCCACGACGGCGATGACTGGCTGCTGACGCACGAGAACAAGTTTGCTAGAGATCGAGGAGTGTCGGCTGCAGGTACCCCTCGTGGGTGAGCAGCCGGCGCTTGGTCTCCACGCCCTCGCCGCCGCTGAACCCGCCCAGGCCGTTGCCCGCGATCACGCGGTGGCAGGGCACGATGATGGGGATGGGGTTGGAGCCCATGATCGAGCCGATGCCGCGGGCGGGCACGCTGGAGCCGCTGCGCGTGGCCAGTTCGCCGTACGTGACGGCGGTGCCGTACGGGACCCTGTGCAGCGTCTGGAGCACCCGCAGCCGCGAGCCGGACATCAGCCGCCAGTCCACCGGCGTCTCGAAGGTCTTCAGCTCACCGGCGAAATAAGCATTCAGCTCGGAGACCACGAAGGCCGTACGATCCGAATCATGGACTTCAGCCAGGGCGAGCCGCTCGTCCAGCCGCGGCCGGGACCTCCAGCCCGACGCGACGAGCCCGACCTCGGTGACGGCCAGCACGAACGGCCCGACCGGCGTCGGCACTTCGGCGAAGGCGACTGTGGTCATCATGTCCTCACGTGAGTTGGTGGTGCTGGGCACTTCCAGCGCGGTTCCTACCCGACACCGTAACCACAACGGTTACCTTCTGCGCTGGGATGGACAAGGCTTCCTTTTCGACCCAGGCGAGGGCACGCAGCGGCAGATGCTGCACGCCGGGGTGAGCGCGAACGACGTGCACTGGATCTGCGTCACGCACTTCCACGGCGACCACTGCCTGGGCGTGCCCGGGGTCGTGCAGCGCATCGCGCGTGACAGGGTCAGGCATCCGGTGCGCGCCGTCTTCCCCGGCTCCGGCACCGAATACTGGCGCAGGCTCCGCCACGCCGCCGCCTTCGCCGACACCTCGGTGATCTCCGAGCACCCGCTCTCCGGCGACCTGGCCACCGTCGGCGCGCTGACCGCGCGCCGCCTGTCCCACCCGGTCGAGTCGTACGGCTACCGCGTCCAGGAGCCGGCCGGCCGCACGATGCTGCCCGACCGGCTGGCCGCGTACGGCATCCGCGGCCCGGAGGTCGGCGAGCTCCAGCGCACCGGCTCCGTGCGCGGGGTCACGCTCGACCAGTGCAGCGTGCCCAGGCCGGGGCAGAGCGCGGCGTTCGTCATGGACACGCGGCTCTGCGACACCGTGTTCGAGCTGGCCTCGGGCGTGGACCTGCTGGTGATCGAGTGCACATTCCTGTCGTCGGAGAGCGCGCTGGCCAAGGAGTACGGGCATCTGACGGCGTTCGAGGCGGGGCTGGTGGCGGCGGACGCGGGGGTGCGGCGGCTGGTGTTGACGCACTTCTCCGAGCGCTACGGGTTCGCCGACGAGCCCGCCTTCGTGGCGGAGGTGCGCCGGCACTTCGACGGGGAGGTCGTGCTCGCCCGCGACCTGATGAAGATCCCGGTGCCGAAGCGTCAGGTCCACAGGCCGGCGACGTAGCCGACGCCGTACGGGGCCGTCTCCATGAGCAGGCGGCCCTCGTACCTCTGCGTGCCGGCCGCGCCGGCCAGCACCTGGAGGGCGGCCCGCCCACCGACCCACAGCCGGTCCGCCTGCGCGGGGTCGAGGGCGGCGAGGGCGCCGGGGTCGGCCTGGGCGACGGCGTTCGCGATCAGGTGGTTGTACGGGCCCGCGGCCTCGTCGTACTTGCCGGGAGCCCTCGGGCTGAGGCAGGCGGAGCCATCGGCCATGACCAGCAACGCCACCTTTTGCGCGATTTTTCCTAGTATTTCGCCCAACAGGAGGCATTCGGCGCTCGGCGCGTCGAGCGCGACGGACCGGAAGCCGTCCGGGGCACGGTCGCCCAGCAGCCAGCGGCCCACGGTCAGGGACAGCGGGAGCACGGGGTCCGCGCCGCCGGCCGTGACGTCGATCCCCCACGGGCGGAGGGTGCCCGCCGCCTGCCCTCCGTAAGCGGCCGCGGTGTCCGCGCCGCCCACCACGATCAGCGCGTCGGGACGGGCGTCGTGGAGCGCGGCGATCGCCGTGTGACAGGCCGAGCGGAGCTCGTCGAGCTGGAGGGTGATCAGCGGAGTGGGCGGGCAGACGGCCGCGGCGACAAGCACGGGGCAAGCGTACGCGGCAGCCCGCTCAGTACGGACTGCGACCTGCCCTGACCTTCGCGAACAGACCCTGGGCGTAGACGTGCACAGCTTGGTGCAGCCCGCTGCCGAAGCTGATCCGGGCCACGCCGAGCTCGGCCAGCCGGGCCGGCTCCGCGGCGCCGGGCCGGACGTAGACGTTCACCGGCCCGCCCAGCTCGCTCACCAGTGCCCGGATCTCGTCCTCGTCGGCCAGCCCGATCGGGTAGACGCAGTCGGCCCCCGCCGCCAGATACCGCCGCCCGCGCTCCAGCGCCGCCTCGCGCGTCTTCGGGCCGAGCAGGTAGGTGTCGACCCTCGCGTTGATCACCAGCGCCTGACCCGCCGCGGCGCGGACCTCGGCCAGGAAGTCGGCCTGCTCGCCGGGATCGATCAGCCCGCCGGCGCCGGAGTCCTCCAGGTTGCAGCCCACGGCTCCGGTGGCGAGCAGGCGTTCGACCAGCTCGGCGGGCTTGAGCCCGTAGCCGCGCTCGATGTCGGCGGTGACGGGCGCGTCCACGACCCTGGCGATGCGGGCGACGGCCGCCATCATCTCGCCGACCGGCGTCCGCTCGCCGTCCTCGTACCCCAGGACCCGGGCGACGGCGGCGCTGCTGGTGGCCACGGCGGGGAACCCGGCCTCCCGCACGGCCAGGGCGGAGGCGGCGTCCCAGACGTTCGGCAGGATCACGGGGTCTCCCGGCACGTGCAGCGCGCGCAGGGCGGAGGCTCTGTCAGTCGTCATGGTGCGACTCTACGGACCGAGGCGGCTCCCGCCGTAGGTCCAATGCCACCGATAACCGCCGAGCCACTTGACCAGGCCGGATCAGCACCCGCTCTTGGAGCACTGGCCGCTGAGCTCGCCCGCCGGACCGTCGGCGGGGTTGTCGCCGTCGGACGGCTGCGCCGACTTGGTGGGGCCCGGCTTGGCGGGGGACGTCGTGGCGGGCCGCTTGCCGCCCGTGGAGGAGTCCGTGCCGCGGTCGCTGCCGGTGGGCTCGTCGCCCGTGCCCAGGTCGGGGGCGGCGTCGCCCACGCTGCCGTCGTCGGGGGCGTCGGCCGCCGGGTCGCCCTCGGGGGCGTCGGTGGTGACGTCGCCCATGGTGGCGTCGTCGTCGCCACCGAGGTCGTCGTTCCCCGCGGTGCTCTGGGCGGGCGCGGGACGGGCGCCGCCCGGCTGGACGGTGCCGGCGGGGTTCGCGGCCAGCATGTAGCCGACGCCGCCCGCCGCGAGCACGGCAACGAGCGCCGAAGCGGCGATGGCGATGGTCTTCTTCGTGCGCTTCGGGGGTTTGTCCGCCGAGCGGGTGTCCCCGGGCCCGGACAGGATCTCGTGACGATCCGGCTCGATCGGATCTCGCATGGTGGTACAGCTCCCTGCGGTCGTATCGGCGAAAGCTAACCGGCTTCCGCGGGTGATGGACCACACTAGCCGCAACGGATGAATGCTCGCACACCAATCACAAAGGAATCACGACATGTCCCCCCGTGGATCCGTTTACCCAGGTCGCCGTGCCCACCTCGCACCGGTCGCCGGTGTCGCCGGGGTGCTCGCGACCGCGATCGCGGGCATATTCCTGGCATTTACCAACTCCGCCGAACCGCCCGCGCAAAGCCCACCCGAATTCGATCAGAAAAGCGCGCTTACCCCAAGATCGAATTCTCCTTCCGCGACAGCGAGCCCGGATCAATCGCATGGATCGTTCCAGGAGCTCTCATGGGTCCAGGTCGTTCCCTCACCCGGTGCGCCGGTCACGGCGGATCCCCTGGCCTCGCTCTACGCCGTCCCGTCCCTCGACCCGGGCCCGCTGGCCTCGGTCTACGGCGACCCGCCGCCCCCTCCGGCGCCCGTCCCGGACCGGCTCGCCCCCACGACCCGGCCTCCCGCCTCGGTCGCCACGACGCCACCGCCCGCGAGAACGGCCCCGAAGCGCTCGGCGCCACCCCGGAACGAGGTGGCCGTGCCGCCACCGGCGAGCTCACCCACGCCCCAGGCACCGCCCGAGGTGCGCTCCGCCCCGGAGCCGGACCGGCGCGCGGACCCGCCGCCGGCGATCTCGGGAGGGGCCGATCCCTGCGCCACGTTCCACGACTTCCGCCGCGAGCCCTGCTACGCCTACCTCAACCGCCTCGCCCACTGACCGGGCCCAGGGCGGCGTTCAGTGCGCCGAGCAGGCTCCGGAAGGGGCGGCGGGGGCAGGGGCCGGGCGGCCGATGGTGGGCATGCCCAGCAGAACCCCCGGCGCGGGCTTCGCGCCGACCTGGCGGGCCTCCCAGGCGTCGCCGGCCCTCGTGCGCCGGACCGTCGCCGCCGGACCGTCGGCCACCAGGTGGTGCGGGGCCGCGTACGTGACCTCGACCGTGACCATGTCACCGGGCCGCGGCGTCTCGGCGCCGACCGCGAAGTGGACCAGGCGGTTGTCGGCGGCGCGGCCCGACAGGCGGCGGGTGGCGTCGTCCTTGCGACCCTCGCCCTCGGCGACCAGCACCTCCAGCGTGCGCCCCACCTGCTTCTTGTTCTCCTCCCAGGAGATCTCCTCCTGCAGGGCCACGAGCCGCTCGTAGCGCTCCTGCACGACCTCCTTGGGCACCTGGTCGGGCATGGTGGCCGCCGGGGTGCCGGGGCGGATGGAGTACTGGAAGGTGAAGGCGTTGGCGAAGCGGCTCTCGCGGACCACGTCGAGCGTGCCCTGGAAGTCCTCTTCGGTCTCCCCCGGGAAGCCGACGATGATGTCGGTCGAGATGGCCGCGTCGGGCATGGCCGCGCGCACCCGCTCGATGATGCCGAGGTAGCGCTCCGCCCGGTAGGAGCGGCGCATCGCGCGCAGGAGGCGCGAGGAGCCCGACTGCAGGGGCATGTGGAGCTGGTGCATGACATTGGGCGTCTCGGCCATGGCGGCGATGACGTCGTCGGTGAAGGCCGCCGGGTGGGGCGAGGTGAAGCGCACGCGCTCCAGGCCGTCGATGGTGCCGCACGAGCGCAGGAGCTTGCCGAAGGCCAGGCGGTCGCCGAACTCGACGCCGTAGGTGTTGACGTTCTGGCCCAGCAGCGTGACCTCGAGCACACCCTGGTCGACCAGCGTCTGGACCTCGGCGAGGATGTCGCCGGGGCGGCGGTCCTTCTCCTTGCCGCGCAGCGACGGCACGATGCAGAAGGTGCACGTGTTGTTGCAGCCGACCGAGATGGACACCCAGGCGGCGTAGGCGGACTCGCGCTTGGTGGGCAGCGTGGAGGGGAAGACCTCCAGCGACTCCTTCAGCTCGACCTGCGCCTCGCCCTCGATGCGGGCCCGCTCCAGCAGCACCGGCAGCGAGCCGATGTTGTGGGTGCCGAAGACCACGTCGACCCACGGCGCCTTGCGGACGATCTCGCCCTGGTCCTTCTGCGCCAGGCAGCCGCCCACCGCGATCTGCATGCGCGGGTTGCTCACCTTGGCGGGCCGGAGATGGCCGAGGTTGCCGTAGAGGCGGTTGTCGGCATTCTCCCGCACGGCGCACGTGTTGAACACGACGACGTCGGCGGTCTCGCCCTCGGTGGCGGGCACGTAGCCGGCGTCCTCCAGCAGACCGGACAGCCGCTCGGAGTCGTGCACGTTCATCTGGCACCCGTATGTGCGCACTTCGTATGTGCGGGCGCCCTCCTGGGTCACAGTCATGGCACGTTCAAGGGTAGTCGCTGTCCGGCTCCGCATAGTCCCGGCTGGGCTAAAAGGCCAGCTTGGTGGCATGATGTGATCGGATCGGTACCGCTTGGTTAGTAACCAGCGCTCTGGAACACTCTACGGTTTGACCCATGACGGAGAACGGTAACGACGCTCCACTCGTACGGTTGGAGAACGTCAACAAACACTTTGGGGCGTTGCACGTCCTGAAGGACATAAACCTGACCGTCTCCCGCGGCGAGGTGCTGGTCGTTATCGGTCCCTCGGGCGGCGGCAAGTCCACGCTCTGCCGCACGATCAACCGTCTGGAGACGATCAGCGAGGGGCAGATCATCTTTGACGGCCAGGTGCTCCCCCAGGAGGGCAAGGGGCTGGCGAAGCTGCGCTCCGAAGTCGGCATGGTCTTCCAGTCGTTCAACCTGTTCGCTCACAAGACCATCCGTGACAACGTCACGCTCGGCCCCCTCAAGGTGCGCGGCGTCTCGAAGGACGCGGCCAACAAGCGGGCGATGGAACTGCTCGAGCGCGTGGGCATCGCGGCGCAGGCGGACAAGTATCCGGCCCAGCTCTCCGGCGGGCAGCAGCAGCGTGTCGCCATCGCCAGGGCGCTGGCCATGGAGCCGAAGATGATCCTGTTCGACGAGCCGACCTCCGCTCTGGACCCCGAGATGGTGCAGGAGGTGCTCGATGTCATGATCGGGCTGGCTCGCGACGGGATGACCATGATGGTCGTCACCCACGAGATGGGCTTCGCCCGGAGGGCCGCCAATAGGGTGGTTTTCATGGCCGACGGCCAGATCGTGGAGGAGAACACCCCCGACGAGTTCTTCACCAACGCGCAGACCGACCGGGCGCGTGACTTTCTTTCCAAGATCCTCACGCACTGATCATTGAGGCAGGTATACATGCACATGCGTCATATGGGAGCAGTGCTCTCAATTGCGGCACTCGCCGCCGGTCTGACCGCTTGCGGCGGCGGGAGCAAGACTTACGCCAGCGTGGTGGACAAGGTCAAGGACGGCGGCACGATCGTCGTCGGCACCAAGTGGGACCAGCCGAGCCTGGGCCTGAAGGCGGCCAACGGGCCCGAGGGCTTCGACGTCGACGTGGCCAAGGCCGTGCTGAAGCAGATCAACGGTGGCAAGGACCCGCAGATCAACTGGAAGGAGTCGGCCTCGTCCAACCGCGAGCCGTTCCTCCAGAACGGCACGGTCGACATCATCTTCGCCACGTACTCCATCACCGAGGAGCGCAAGGGCAAGGTCACCTTCGGCGGCCCCTACGTCGTCGCCCACCAGGACGTGATGGTCCGCAAGGACGACACCGCGATCAACGCGCCGCAGGACCTCAAGGGCAAGAAGATCTGCAAGGCGGCCGGCTCCAACTCGTACAAGCGGATCACCGACCCGCCCCCGGACGGCAAGCTCGACATCGACGCCACCACCGTCGACGCGGCCAACTACTCCGAGTGCGTGCAGAAGCTGACCGGCAGCAACCTCGACGCCGTCACCACCGACGACCTGATCCTGGCGGGCTTCGCCAAGCAGGCCGGCGGCAACTTCAAGGTGCTCGGCCAGGGCTTCACGGACGAGAAGTACGGCGTCGGCCTGAAGAAGGGCGACACCAAGACGTGTGAGGCCGTCAACACCGCCGTGAAGGCGCTCTGGGACAACGGCACCATGAAGCAGCTGCTGGAGAAGTGGTTCGGCGGCATTCAGGGCCTGAAGTTGTCGGAGGCGGCACCGCCCGCCGAGGGTTGCAGCTGATCATGCCAGAGGCGGGGGGGGGGGGCCCCCCCCCCCCCCCCCCACGACCGCGTGCACGAAGCACCAGCAGATATATTAAAAGACCCCCCCCCCCACCGGCTGAAGAGAGTCAAAAAACAAAAAAAAACATA